>JASFBA010000086.1:0-49623 GCA_036172265.1 Chloroflexia bacterium | reverse complement strand
CTCCTCAGGGGCGTTGTCGATCGTCTCAAAGGGGCGGAACTTGGCCAGCCCCTTGAAGGAGAGCACCTTGGTCATCGCCGAAGTCAGGGTGGTCTTGCCGTGATCGACGTGTCCGATCGTCCCCACGTTCACGTGGGGCTTTTTGCGCTCAAACTTGGCCTTGGCCATTTTATCCTCCTACCGTGACCTTTTACCCGGTAAGCCCACGCCCAGACTTGAACTGGGGACCTACTCCTTACCAAGGAGTTGCTCTACCGGCTGAGCTACGTGGGCCTGATGAAACCGTTTGCGCGTTAGCCCATTCACACGTTCGAAACCAGATACCTCCTGGATGCCACAATTTCGACAAATCCTGGTGGAGGGGGCAGGATTCGAACCTGCGTAGCCATTTCAGGCGGCAGATTTACAGTCTGCTGGTTTTAGCCACTCGCCCACCCCTCCACGGGAAACGGGCTTTGGAGCCGACGAAGGGATTTGAACCCTTAGCCGGCGGTTTACAAGACCGCTGCTCTACCATTGAGCTACGTCGGCTTACTTTTATTATACACCGCCGGCCGGCTCTGGTCAAGTATAAAAATTATACGTCAGAAGGGGGAATTTGTCAAATTCGGCACTTGACAAAGTTCCGCTTTCGGCTATGATACATTGCGTGCCTGTACCGAGTTGTGGAAAGGCTTCGGAGGATACGTATGAAAAGGCGGCATCTCCCTATCGTAGTACTCGGCCTAGGCCTGCTTCTCCTATTCGCCTTTGCTGCCGGGGTGGCCCTGGGTTTTGTTCTGCGGGGGCCGGTAATCGTTTTCACCGCCGAACCCCCGGTGACCCCGATCACTGCGCCGGCCCAAACGCTTGTTCCGGCGGACTTGCAGGAAAAGTTCGAAATTTTCTGGCAGGTCTGGGACCTCCTGGAGACTTACTTCTACGACCCCTCAAAACTGGATCCCCAGAAGATGGTCTATGGGGCCGTCAAAGGCATGGTGGAGTCGGCCGGAGATCGCTACACCTTCTTCTCCACGCCGGCCCAGACCGGGGTGGAACGCACCCATCTGGAAGGCGAATACGAGGGCATCGGGGCCTATATTGACCAGCAGAACGGCCTTCCCATCATCCTGGGGCCGGTACACGACGATACGCCGGCGGCCCGGGCCGGGTTGCGCAAAGGCGATATCATCCTGGCCGTGGACGGCCGGGAAACCGAGGGCGTTCCGCTGGAGGAGGTCATCGCCCGCATCAAGGGGCCGGCCGGCACTCAGGTCACCCTGACCATCTCCCGGCCCGGCGAACCCGAACCTTTTGACGTCACCCTGACCCGGGCGCACATCGAGGTTTCCAGCGTCGAAGGCAAGGTGCGTGACGACGGACTGGCCTATGTGAAACTCTTTGTCTTTGGAGGCACTACGGCCCGAGAACTGGATTCCACCCTGAAAAAGTTGCTGGCGCAGAACCCCCGGGGGCTTATTCTGGACCTGCGAGGCAACGGCGGAGGCTACCTGGAGGCCGCCCAGGAGGTGCTGGGGCGTTTCCTCCGCCAGGGCATCGCCGCCTACCAGGCCGATCGCGAGGACCATCGTCAGAGCGTGCCGCTCATTCCCGGAGAGGTCCAGGCCTTTGACATTCCCCTGGTGGTCCTGGTGGACGGGGGATCGGCCAGCGCGTCCGAAATCGTCGCCGGAGCCCTGCAGGATTACCGGCGGGCTACGCTCATCGGCGAGCAGACCTTTGGCAAGGGCTCTATCCAGCACGTCTTCGACCTGCCTGACGGTTCCTCCGTGCGTATCACCGTGGCCCAGTGGCTCACCCCAAGCGCCCGGCGGATCCAGGACCATGGACTGATCCCGGAGATCACCGTGCCGTTGACCCCCGAGGACTATGAGGCCGGCCGCGACCCTCAGTTGGATGCTGCCGCGGCCTACCTCCTGGGCCGGCCGCTCCCTCCGACCGCCGTGACACCTACCCCCACGCCCAGGCCGTAAAACTGTTCCTCCGTTGGCCATCGGACTTGATACCATGCCCTATGAAAGCGACCATTACTGCTTTGCCTGCGGGGAGGAGAACCCCATCGGCCTCCATCTGCGCTTTACCTACGGCGAGGGCTGTGCCGAAGCCACCTTCGTCGCCGAGCGCCCTTATCAGGGCTATCCCGGCCTTCTGCACGGCGGCCTGGTGGCGACGCTCCTGGACGAGGCCATGGCCCATGCCGTTATCGCTGCCCACGGGCCGGCCGTCACCGGGGAGTTGCGGGTGCGCCTGCGGGGAGGAGGGGTGCCCCTGGGCCGGCCGCTCCGTCTGCGCGGGTGGGTGAGTGCCCGACGAGGCCGGTTGGTCCTGGCCAAGGCCCACCTCTGCGATGAGGTCGGCACCCTGCTGGCTCAGGGCGAGGGCAAGTTCATGCTGGCCGTTCTCCCGCCGAAGTAGGGGCGCGGCTAAGGCTCTGTAGCGCCCACCACACGAGGAACGTGACCCCGCCAAACAGGAGCAGCAGGAGCAGGCCGTAGAGCAGGGAGGCCGGCCAGAAATCGCCTATATCGTTTGCCCAGCGGATGAAAAAGGCCGTCCGGAGCACTTCCGGCAGCCGCTCCAACGGCATGTTCGTTGGGGCAAAGAGAAATTCCCCAAGCGAAAGATTTTCCAGTTCGCCCGGATGGTGAGGGAGGGCATAGGCAAGGAAGCGGAGGAGCACCATGCCCGACCAGAACACGGGCACCAGGGAAGCCACGGCGGCGCTTTCGGCCCGCCAACGGCGCAGCCGCTCCAGAAGGACGGCCACGCCCAGCAGGAAGAAGGGGAAGGCGTTGGTTAGCCGGCGCAGGCCGAAGGTTCCGCCGCCGTGCCAACTCTCCAGCGTGGCGTTATAGCAAAAATACAGGGCCAACCCCAATAGCACCCAGATTCCCCAGGGGCGCCTTTCCCGGGCTAGGGAAAAGAGCCCCACCATTCCCAGGATGGCCAGAGGGGTCCAGGGCAAAAGGCCGTGCAAGGGGGAGAGGAGCAACTCCAGCGGCGCAAAGCCGGCCGGCGTAGCGAAACCCTCCTGGGGTTGGGTCAGGAAGCGCCCGAAGATGATCTTCCAGACGACCATCTGGGGAGAAAAGGCCAGGAGTGCGCCCCCGCCGAAGAGGAGGGCGTTCCCAACCAGCCGGCCCATCTCCCGCGTTCTCCGGGCAGCCGGTCCCCGGAGGGTTCGACCTATCTCCCAAAGCATTTCCCCGGCCGGAAGAAGGGCAAACAGGGCATCGATCCAGTACAGCGTGCTCATCCAACCGGCCGCCAGCCCTAGGTAGAACCACCGGAGGGAAGTGCGCTTCCCCCAATGACGGACCCAGAGGTAGAGAAAGAGCATAACCCCGCAGGAAGCCAGGGCGTGGGCAAAATCCGGCTTGTAGAAGGCATAGTAGAAGAGAGGTGTGCCCAGGAAAACGGCCACAGTGGCCAGGAAACCGGTGGCCGGCCCGTAGAGCCGTCGCACCAGGTCGTAGCCCAGAAGGAGCGTTACCAGGGCGGAGAGGGCGCTGGCAAAGCCGATGAGGACGATGTAGGGTTCGCTATAGCCGTCCGTCGTCCAGGGCAGGCCCAGAGCACGTCCCCCTAGGGCCAGGAGATGTCCTACGGCGAAGAAGGGGGCCCAGACGATGGCCGGCCCCACCGAGGCAAAGTTTTTCACATAGCCGGTTTCTGTCCAGGCCTCTCTCCGGCTGAGGCCGGAGGGGACATGAGGAAAAAGGGTGGCCATCTCGGGAGAAAATTCGTTGGCAAAGTGAAGGTCTCCGTCCAGGGCCAGGGAGCGCAGGTAGGCATAGTACTGGAGGCCGTCGGCGTCGAGGCCGGGAGTAAAGGCCAGAAAGAGGCTCAAGAAGAAGGCCAGGAGCAGGATGAGGGGAGACTGTTCCCCTATCCGGCGGGCCCAGACCTTCCAGCGCGGGGAGAGGATGCGCAAGAGCCCGGCCGTGAGAGCGGCTAGGAGGAAAAGGACGGCCAGGGTGTGGCCGGCCCGGAGCACTTCCTCGGGAAATGCCGGCGTCAAAGCGGCGGGCAGGGCCAGGGAAGCGGCTCCCCATCCCCAGGCCAGCCCGAAGGATGCCCCCAAAGCCCAGAATAGGAGAGCTACGGCCACCCCTATCAGGGCATAGGCCGGCCTGGGCATTTTCCATCCTCCCCAGCGGCCGTCCAGCGCCTCCAGCCGCGCCCACTCCGCAAGCAACCCCAGGTCGCGGTTGGGGGGCTCGTTTTCCCGGAAGGTCTCCACCTCCAGTTCCACCGCCAGTTCGCCCGAGTTCGGGGGGAAGAGCAGGGCGTATTCGGCGGATGTCGGAGATAGGGGAAAGGTGGCCCACCTTCGCCCCCCTACTTTCACCTGCAACTGCGGCCAAGGGGATTCCGGCGGCCGGCCGCTGGAAAGGCGCAGGCGTAGGAGAAGGGCTCGGCCAGCCCGCACCGGGCCCAGGTAGAGGATGCCCTGCCCGCCCATCCAGCGATATGTCCCCTTCTCCCCGACCTCCTTGGCCGAGAAACCCTCCACATACCCCAGGTCCCGGCCTCCTATGTCGAGTTCGGCCGCCGGGCGGGACTGGAGGTAGACATCCAAGAACAGGCCGGCCAGGAGGAGGACCGGCAGTATGCCCCATCGCCCCCATCGGCTGGCCCGTTCCCACTTCTTGCTCATGCAAGTCCTCCCGGAGGTGCCCTGCCCCTATTTTTTCCAGAGCCATAGGGCGATGTTCGCCAGCACTGTGAGAAGCAGGCTGAGCAAGAGGCAGGTCACGAGGGGAAAGTAGAAGGTAAAGCCCTCGCGTTCGATGCGGATGTCTCCCGGCAGGCGGCCCAGAAAGGGGATCCGGCCGGCCAGGAGCACCAGCGCCCCCAGGAGGAGAAACAGGCCGCCTAGAGCCAGTAGCAGCCAGCCCAGATAGCGGAGTTCGCCCATCTTATCACCGCCGCCCCAATTGGGGTACTGGACACCGCTGTGTCAGGCTTGCCCAAGGCGTGATCAACAGGGTAAGCGTATCATAACAAAGCGGGGATGTCAAAAATCCCCTACACACAATTCTGTATCTGTTTCGATTGGGTAGCAGGAGGGACATCTCGAGAAGACAAACCGCAACCCTATTTGACAGGACACCCCGTTGTGTTATGATTTTCCCGGAGGCAGCGATGGACCTATTGCTTATCTGTCGGGCCGAATCGGAAGCCTTGGCTCGGGGGCTGGTGGAGGGGGGACTGAACTGGCCGCTTTCGGTACGGGGACGGGAACAGGCCGGCCGGCTGGCAGAGCGCCTGGCCCGTTCTTACCGTATCGGTGCGCTCTACAGCAGCCCGGCCCGGGACGCCTGGGAGACGGCCGGAACCCTCGGCCGGGCGCTGAGCCTGGATGTCCGACCGGAGGAAGACCTGCGCGAGGTGAACTCTGGACGGCTCGCCGGCCGGCCGCTGGAGGAGGCCCGGAAGGAGTTTCCCGGCCTCTTTCCTCCCGGAAACGAGATCTTTAGCCCGTTTCCGGAGGGCGAAAGTTATGCCGAGATGCACGTGCGCGTGGTCAAGGCCCTCAATCGCATCGTGGCCGCCTCCGGGGAGGAAACGGTGGCTATTGTCACCCATCCCGGCCCGATCCAGGCTTTCTTCCTGGCCTTTTTGCGCTATGCCATCGAGCAGCGGGGCGAACTCACCCTGGGCTGTGCCCCGGCCTCGCTCCATCACTTCCGGCGGGGGGCAGACGGCCGTAAGGAAATCGTTCGACTGAACGATACGGCACACCTGACGATCCCTGTCTTCCGGACGATCAGGCCGTTAGGAGGTGGCGATGCCCTGGAACAAGGGTGAATTGCTACGGGAAATCCGCCGGGCCTGGGAAAAAGGTCTGGACCGGGCTGAAATCCGGGAACTGGAGCGACTGGCCCGGCTGTACGGAGCGACCCGAGAGGAGATCGCCCGGGCCAAGGGGCAGGCGTCCCGACGCCGGAGAAACCGATCGTGAGGCGAGTGCGTATCGCCGTCTGCGGTTCCGGCCGGTGTGATGAAGCCACTTACGAGCAGGCCCGGCAGGTCGGCCGATGGCTGGGCGCTGCCGGGGCGGTGCTTCTTTGCGGCGGCCTGGGCGGGGTGATGGAGGCGGCCTGCCGGGGGGCGCGGGAATCCGGTGGCTTCACCGTGGGCATCCTCCCCGGCCTGGAGGCGACGGCCGCCAACCCCTATGTGGACCTGCCCATCGTAACCGGGATGGGACAGGCCCGCAACGTGATCCTGGTCCTTTCGGCGCAGGCCGTCATCGCCATCGCCGGGGAGGCCGGGACGCTTTCGGAGGTGGCCCTGGCCTTGAAACTCGGCCGGCCGGTGATCGGCCTGCAGACCTGGCACCTCCTCCGCCCCGACGGCGCTCCGGAGGAACGGATCTACCGGGCGGACTCGCCGGAGGAAGCCGTCCGTCTGGCGCTGGATTTCACCGCCCTTTCATCCGCTTCGGCTATACTCTGAAAAATAAATGGGCTACAAAGGATGGGCTATCGGGTTTGCAGGAGGTGTGTACGATGAGCGATTTCTACCGTTGGGAAAGCGATGAAGTACGCCGTCCCCAGGGCAGCGGATACTGGGCGAGGCGGGTCGTGGTGGCGGCGGTCCTGGTGAGCCTGCTGGCGGGGGCGGTCGCAGGTTTCCTGGCCGGCGGGGCGACGGCCTATGTGGTGGGGCGGGTGGCGAGCGGCGGCCCAGTCCTGGCCCAAGGCGTGGTTACAGGCACTCCTTTGACCGTGCAGCCCACGGAACCGGTCCGGCCGGTCCTTCCCACCCCCATGCCTGCCCTCCAGGAAGGTTCATTGACGGTGGCTGAGGTGGTGCAGCGGGTGGGGCCGGCCGTGGTCACCGTGATCAACAAGTTGGAGACGCAGCCCAACCCCTGGGGCTGGCCGCAGGAAAGCCCCCAAGCCAGCGGCTCCGGAGTACTGGTGGACCCGCGTGGCTATATCGTCACCAACTACCATGTGGTCGAGGGAGCCGCCGAACTGACCGTGATCTTTCACGACGGCACGAGCAAGCCGGCCCGCCTTATCGGCCACGATTATCCCTTCAGCGACCTGGCCGTCATCCAGGTCGAAGGCGAGGGCTATCCCTATGCCGTCCTGGGAAATTCCGATGACCTCCTGGTTGGCGAGACGGTCTTGGCCATCGGCAGCGCCCTGGGGGACTTTCGCAACACCGTCACCACCGGCGTGGTGAGCGGACTCGGCCGAACCCTCAAGATTTCTGAGGATATTTCTATGGAGGGCATGATCCAGACCGATGCCGCCATCAACCACGGCAACAGCGGCGGCCCGCTGGTGAACCTGCGGGGGGAGGTGATCGGCATCAACACGGCCATTATCCGGGGCGGCACCCTTTCCGGGGACGTGGCCGAGGGGTTGGGTTTTTCCATCCCCAGCAACACCGCCCGCTACGTCGTCGAGCAACTGATCGCCCGGGGCAAGGTGGTCCGGCCGTATCTGGGGATTCGTTCTATCACGGTCAACCGCAGCCTGGCCGCCTATTACAGCCTGCCGGTGGACCACGGCGTCTATGTGAGGGAGGTCATCCCCGACACGCCGGCGGCACAGGCCGGCATCCGCCGAGGCGACATCATCACCGCCATCGGCGGCCTGACCATTGACGAGGATCACCCGCTCATCAACATCCTGGCCCACTTTGAGACGGGGCAGCGAGTGCAGGTGGAACTCAACCGCAATGGGCAGACGTTGCAGGTGGAGGTGACCTTGGGCGAGCGACCGTAACCGTTCGCACGTTCATTGCTTACAAAACCATGGTTTTGACTTGTGTGGCCGGAATCGAGGAACGCCGCTGGGATGCTTTTGTCCGGGAGCATCCCGGCGGCCATCTTTTGCAGAGCACGGCTTGGGGAAGACTTAAGTCGGCCTTTGGCTGGGAAACGCTCCGGCTGGCCGTGTTTGCCGGCGGAGAAATCCGGGCCGCGGCCCAGGTGCTTTTCCGCCATTTCTTGGGCTTTTCCCTGGCCTATGTGCCGCGGGGACCGGTCGTGGATTGGGAAGACGAAGCGGCTCTGGAGGTCCTCCTGGGAGGCCTCATCCGGGCCGGCCGTTCCCGGCGGTCTCTTTTTCTCAAGATCGAACCGAACCGGCCCGAGGAGGCCGGTTTCTCCGAACGGTTACGCCGTCTGGGGTTTCTTCCGGGCCGGCCGGTACAGCCTCGCAGCACTCTGGTGGTGGACCTGGAAGGATCGGAAGAAGCGCTCCTGGCCCGAATGAAGCCCAAGACGCGCTATAACATCCGCCTGGCCGGCCGGCGGGGGGTGCAGGTGCGGCCGGCCTGTGGACCGGAAGAGGTGGCCCTCTTCTACGACCTTCTCCAGGAGACGGCCCACCGGGACGCCTTTGGCATCCATACCATACCCTACTACCAGGTGGCTTACCATTTGCTTTGCGAACCAGGGAACGGCGTGCTCCTCTTTGCCGAACGGGAGGGAGAAGTGTTGGCCGCCCTGATGGCCGCCGCCTGGGGCCGCGAAGCCATCTACCTCTACGGGGCTTCGCGCAGCCGAGGACAGGAGCATATGCCCTCCTACCTCCTCCAATGGGAAGCCATGCGCTGGGCTCGATCCCGGGGATGTACCCGCTACGACCTCTGGGGCATCCCCGACAGCGTCCTGGAAGGTGGGGACGAACGAGAAGAGCGGCGGGAGAAGAACGTCCGCGACGGGATGTGGGGGGTATACCGCTTCAAGCAAGGCTTTGGCGGCCGGCCGCTACGCACCGCAGGTGCCTACGACCGGCCCGATTTCCCCTTTTTGTATCGGCTCTACCGGAGAGTGCTGGGGAACAAGGGGTTCTGAAAGCATTTGACCAAGGGGCAACTTTAGGTTAGAATACAAAGGGGACAAGGCGGCGGTGGGCATTGTCCCCTGTTTTTACCGGATTCCGGCCAATTTCGCCCGGTGAATAGGGGCGGGTTCCGAACCCGCCCCTATGGTGCCTCGTCTCGGGGCCTTCGGGGGAATCGCTGAAAGAGCCTATCCAAACATTCGCGTGCGAGGTGTTCGGGGTAGGCGAAGACAGCGCCTTTGCCTACCCCGCAAGGGCAACATAAGGTGATTTTCGCCGGTGGTCCGGGGCTTTTCGGCACAACGGGCCGGCAGGAACGGCCCTTGTGGTTGCCTGTGTGGAGAAAGCGATGGACATCCGTAAGGCGTTGAATTTCGTCCGAGAGCAGGGAAGCGCCCTGGACCGGGCCCGGGCCGAGGCGTTGCTTCAGGAGGCCCTTCCGCCGGCTGAAGTGGTAGCCGGCCTGGAGGCCTTGCAGGGTCTGGAGGGTGGCTGGCCGGCCGAACTGCAAGCCGGCCTTCCGGAAAGCGTGGTCGGCACCTGGGCCGGCCTTCGGGCCTGCCAGGACCTGGGGCTCCTCGGCCGTCCTATGGCCCAGCGGGGGAAGGCCTTTCTCCTGGCTCGCCAGGGCCAGGACGGGGGATGGGAAGACCCCGGCGTCGAGGGCCGTCCTCGACCCCGCTGGCTGAGCCAGGGGGAAGAGGCCGGCCGGCTCTATGTGACGGCGCTGGTGAGTTCCCTCTTTGTGGCCTGCGGCTGGGGGAAGGAACCGGCGCTCGGCCGGACGCTCGACCTCTTCCTCAAGCACCAGCAGGAGGGTGGCACCTTCCGCGGCTTCCCCCGGCAGACCACCTGGCATGCCCTTCCTCTCCTGGCCACAGTTCTGGGGCGGCAGTCGGGGCCGGCCCAGAACATCCTCCTGGCGTTGGGGCGGGCGATCGGAGAAGGCGGCTGGTCGCCGGGAGCGTTCGCGGCGCTCCTGCTCAACCTGCTCATCTCCGGCTACGGCATGGAGACGCCTCTGGTACGGCAGGTCTGGGAGCAAATTCTTATGCGCCAGCGCGAGGACGGGGCCTGGGAGGGCGAAGAAGAAGGGGATGCACTTCAAAGCACCCTGGAGGTTATGCGATGCTGGCGCCGAATCATCCTGAAACGGTAGGGCTGTTCCGGCCATGAGCGGAAGCGACCTGCGGGGCCTTCTCCTTTCCTTTGCCTACGTCCTGGCCGTGCTCCTCCTGGCCGATGTCCTCCGTCGCTACTTCCGGGTGCCGGTTACGGTCACCCGAAAGATGGTGCATATCGCCGTAGGCATGTGGGTCTTTCCCACCCTATTCCTTTTCGAGCACTGGGGCTGGTCCCTCCTTCCGCCGCTGGTCTTTGCTCTGCTGAACCTCCTTTCGCTGCGTTTCCGTTTCTTTGCCGCCATCGAAGTGGCCGAACGTACCCTGGGCACGGTCTTTTTCCCTCTTTCCTTCGCTCTTCTCCTGGGGATTTTCTGGCCGATAGGCCGGCCGGACCTGGCCGTCTGTGGGGTGATGGCCATGACCTGGGGGGACGCTATGGCCTCCATCGTCGGGCAGAACTGGGGCCGGGCAGGTTATCACCTCTGGGGGCAGCGCAAGACCTGGCTGGGAAGCCTGGCCTGCTTCTCCTGGACGCTCCTGGCCCTCACTCTGACGTTGCGCTTCCTGGGCGGCTTGGAGCCCCCGCCGGCCCTGGGGCAGGCGGCATTGGCCGGCCTGGCCGCTACGATCGCCGAGGCGCTTTCCCCTCAGGGCACCGACAACCTGACCGTGCCGCTGGCTACGGCCGGCCTCCTCTTCCTCCTGGGGTAGGGAACGATGGGGAGAAACTTTGCGCCCCGCCTGTGGGGGCGAAGCCTGTTCGCCGGCTTCTCGACCAACATCCGCGTCCAGGTGGTCACCTCCTTCTTGGGCGGCTTTTACCAGGGAGCCATCGCCGCCGTTCGGCAGCCCTTTGCCCTTTCTTTGTGGAACTCGGAGTTTTTTCTAGGGATTCTGGAGACGGTAGGGGGATGGGGTGGTGCCGTCTCCTCGCTGGCCCAACTTCTGGGCGGATGGCTGACGGACCGGGTGGGCCGCCGCCCCGTCCTGATTATGGCCAGCCTCGGTAATGCCCTTTGGCTCCTCACCTTCGTCCTGGCCGCCCTTTTCCAGGTATGGTGGCTTCTCGTCCCTGGGATGGCCCTGGCCGGCTTGGGGATGATGGGGCGGGCGGCCGGGAGTTCGCTTACGGCCGAGTCGTCTCCGTCCGAGCGTCGGGGCACCGCTTACAGCCTGACTATGCTTGCCTTCATCGCCCCCGGGGTACTTTCCTCCATCCTGGGCGGGCAAGTGAGTGAGCGCTGGGGTTATCTCCCGGTGATGGCCACGGCCTTTGTCCTGGAAGTGCTGGTGTTCTTCCTCTTCATCCGCTTCTTGCGCGAGACGCTTCGGGAAAGCGGGGGCCGTTTCAACCGTAGGGACCTGCTCAGCCTTTTGCGGATGTTCATCCTTCCACGCCGTCTGTGGAGGTTTGCCCTGCCCCTGGGTGCCGATAGTTTCTGCTGGGGGCTGGCCCTCTCCTTACTCTTTGGCCTCCTCAAGAAAGCCCACCACTTCAGCGACGGGGAACTGGGCTGGGTGAACGCCTTCTTCTCCCTGACCTGGGCGCTTACCCAGTTGCCGGTAGGCCGGCTGGTAGACCGGCACGGCTGCCGGCGTTTCTTGCTCCTTTCGGAGGCGCTTTCGGTACTCTGCGGGCTCATCCTGCTTCTATGGCCTACTTTCCTCGGGGTATCGGTGGGCTATGCCCTGTTCGGCCTGAGCGCGGCGCTCTGGGTGCCGGCCTTTTTGAAGTGGCTGGCCGGGAACGTCCCCGAAACGGAACGCGGGGAAAGCCTGGGGCGTATCTTCACCATCCAGGGGGTGGCCCGTATTCCCACACCGTACATCGCCGCCTGGCTCTTCAACCGCTGGGGGTATCCGGCCCCTCTTCTGGTCGCCCTGCCCCTGGCCTTGGGCGTCATTGTCCTTCTCTTTCGCTTCGTCCACGACCCTCCGGCCGAAGCCCAGGTTGACAGACTGCCCCTCACCTGATAGAATTTCGATGGATTTCGGGAGGAATGCGGTTTTCCCGAGCGGCGTGGATCCAGCACGCGAGAGGTAGCCTTGTTTGAGCATCTGACCGACCGTTTGCAGGCCATTTTCAACCGACTGAGCCGGCAGGGGAGGCTCTCGGAAAAGGATGTGGACGAAACCCTGCGCGAGGTGCGCCTGGCGCTCCTGGAAGCCGATGTCCACTACAAGGTGGTCAAGGATTTCCTGGAATGCGTTCGGGCGCAGGCCGTTGGGGAAAAGGTCCTGCGCAGCCTGACGGCACCGCAGCAGGTCATCAAAATCGTCCACCAGGAACTCATCCGTGTGCTGGGGGAAGCAGCCGTCCCACTGATCGAGTCTCCCACTCCGCCCACAGTGGTGATGCTGGTGGGGCTCCAGGGCTCCGGCAAGACCACCACGGCGGCCAAACTGGCCCTTTACCTGCGTAAGCAAGGGGCCTTTCCTTTGTTGGTGGCGGCCGACCTGCGCCGGCCGGCCGCTGTACGCCAGTTGGAAGTGCTGGGGGAAGCACTCCATCTCCCGGTCTACACCGAGGGTGCCGGCAAGGACGCTCCTGGGGTGGCCCAGCGGGCCCTGCGCCAGGCCCGGCAGGACCGGCGTACCCACGTCATCCTGGATACGGCCGGCCGGCTGCACATTGACGAGGAGATGATGGCCGAACTGCTCCGTGTGCGGCAGGCCGTTTCCCCCCACGAGATCCTCCTGGTGGCCGATGCCATGACCGGCCAGGATGCCGTGCGGGCGGCCGGCGAGTTCCACGCCCGTCTGGGCCTCACCGGCCTTATCCTGACCAAGATGGATGGGGATGCCCGGGGGGGAGCAGCCCTCTCTATGCGTAGCGTCACCGGCGTGCCGATCAAGTTCCTGGGCGTCGGCGAGAAGAGCGAAGCCCTGGAGGTCTTTTATCCCGACCGCCTGGCCTCGCGCATCCTGGGCATGGGCGACGTCCTCACCCTGATCGAACGGGCCGAGGAGGCCTACACCGAGGAGCAGGCCCGCCAACTGGAGGAAAAGGTCCGCCGGGGCACCTTCGACCTGAGCGATTTCCTAGAGCAGATGCGCCAGTTGCAGCAGATGGGCCCGCTAGAACAACTCCTGGGCATGATCCCCGGCCTGGGGCAGATGATGCGCGCCCAGAACCTCCAGGTGGACGAGCGCCGCTTCCGCCGGATGGAGGCGATCATCCTCTCCATGACTCCCCAGGAGCGGGCCCGGCCCGAGATCATCGGCGGAAGCCGCCGCCGGCGTATTGCCCGGGGTTCGGGCACTTCCCTCCAGGAGGTCAATGCCCTGCTCAACCGCTTCGACCAGTACCGGAAACTGATGCGCCGATTGACGAAGGGGCAGGCGCATGATATATTGTCGTTGTTTCGCTGAAATCGAAAGGGCGTGTCCCCAATTTGTCGGACATAGGCAGGGCAACTCCTGCGGAGTTGCCCTAGCGGCTGGCAATGGGATTTGTTGTAGGGTCGGATAGTAGAGCAAAACGCGATCTTTTATGGAGGTGAACCTTTGGTCAAGATCCGTCTGCGCCGTACCGGCGCACCCAAGCAGCCAAGTTATCGAATCGTGGCGGCCGACTCCCGCGCCCCACGGGATGGTCGGTTCCTGGAGATTCTGGGGCATTATAACCCGCGAACCGACCCGGTGACCCTGGAGGTCAAGGAGGACCGGGTCCGCTACTGGCTTTCCCAGGGGGCGCAACCGACCGAGGCGGTTGTGCGGCTGCTGAAACAGAAGGGTATTCTCTAGCCCCCGCGTCGATCGGGGCCCAGTTCGGGCAGGCCGGCATATACGGCGATGCCGGCGCGTGGATTAGGACCGGAAAACGATGGAAGACCTGATTCTTTACATCGCCCGCCTGCTGGTGGACCGGCCGGAGGCCGTACAGGTACGTGAGGTCCAGGGCCGGCAGGGGACCGTATACCGATTGATCGTCCACCCCAAGGATCGGGGCAAGGTCATCGGCAAGGAAGGGCGCACCATCGAGGCGATCCGGGCCATCTTGGAGGCAGCGGCGGCCCGGCGGGGACTGAGCGTGACCCTCGATGTGGTCTGAGGTGCCGATGGCCAAGACCGAACTGCCCCCGGAGTACCTGAGCGTCGGCGAGATCGTGGCTCCGTTCGGATTGCGGGGCGAACTCAAGGTCCTCCTGGACACCGATTTCCCCGAACTCCTCCTGGCCGCTACCTACCTCTACATCGGCGACCCCCCTGTCCGTTACGCTGTGGAATGGGTGCAGCAAGTGCGGGGAATGGTCCGACTGAAACTGGTCGGGTGCGACAGCCGGGAGGCGGCGGAGGCTCTGCGCGGGAAACTCGTGCAGGTGCGCGCCGAGGATGCCCCATCCCCCGGCGCGGGGGAGTATTACTACTACCAATTGATCGGCCTAGAGGTTTGGAGCGAGGAGGGAGAATACCTCGGCCGTGTGGTCGAGGTCTTTCCGACCGGAAGCAACGAGGTCCTGGTGGTGCGCGGGGAGTCGGGGGAAATCCTCCTGCCGGCCATCGAGGAGGTCGTGCGTGAGGTGGACCTGGTGGCCGGCCGGATGCGAGTGTATCTCCTGGAGGGACTGCGATGAGAGGCCCGGGTCAGGTCGTGGCTTGGGTCCAGCAGCGATGGAAAACGGCTTCCCCGGCCTGGCGGGCCATCGCTCTCCTGGCCCTCGCCCTCCTTTTGGCTGTCACCTTGACCCTGGCCCTGCGTCCACACACGGCGGAAGCGCCGCTGCCCTCCCCGGTTGCCCAGGGACAGATCTTCTCCTTCCCCACCTCTGCTACCTCGGGTTCCCCACCTCTCCTCCTGAACGACGACCGCCTCTTCTACGAGCCCGGCTGGGGTGCGTTGGAGGTACGGGAGTTCCTGGCCGGCCGGCCCGGCCTCCTCGGCCAATGGCGGGTTCAGGTGGGAGAGGAAGATGTCCTGGCCGCCGACCTCATCGCCGGCAAGTGCCTGCTCTATGGCTTCAACCCCAAGGTGCTCCTGACGCTCCTGGAGATGCAGAGCGGCCTGGTGGACGATCCGAACCCTCTCCAGGAAGCCTTCGACCGGGCGATGGGCAACCCGGACGAGGGCATCCTCGGGCTGGAGGCGCAACTGGACTGGGCGGTGCGGGAACTTTTCCGCGGCACCCGTGACTATGGGGTCACTACCTCCCTTGTCCTGAGCGATGGGGACCTGGTTTCCATCCCTCCGGGGGCCGGCCTGGCCGATTATGCCATCCTGCGGGTGGTGGCCCGGGCCGGCGACGAATCCGACCTCGGTCGGGTCCTGGGAAATCGGCCGGAAGCGTTCGTTCAGACTTACCTGCGCCTTTTCCGGGAAGACCCGCGCCTCCCCCTCGAAGGACGGCCCGTTCCGGCCCTCCCCTTTCTGACCCGCCCTTACCAGGGAGAGTACGAGGTCAGCGCCGTCTTTGACCACCACTACCCCTTTCTGAAGGAGGACGGCATTCTCGTTTCCTACCTGGGTCAGGAAGCCCCGGGGTTGCCCTACGACGGCCATGACGGCTGGGACTATGCCTTGGATGCCGGCGTCCCGGTGGTGGCAGCGGCCGATGGCCTGGTCCTCTGGGCTGGGGCCTCGAACGACGGCTGCCGGACACCGGCCCTGGGGGTCATTCTGGACCACGGCAACGGCTACCAGACGCTCTACTGGCACCTCTCCCGGGTGGATGTCCTGCCGGGTCGGCGGGTTGTCCGAGGGGAAATCCTGGGATTGGCTGGCGAAACCGGATGCGCCGACGGCCCGCACCTGCACTTTGGAGTGCACTTCCTCGGCCGGGAAACCGATCCGGAGGGGTGGTGTGGGGACGACGAGGACCCCTGGGAGTTTCATCCGGCCGGAACGACAAGTACCTGGCTATGGGCCGACCGCTTCTCCCCCTGTCGCTGGCCGGAAGGGGCCATTGGGGTGGACGAAACGGATTCAGCCTTTCAGAAGAGCGGCAACCGTTGGTCGGAGGGAGGAGGTGGGGTGAAAGGGGGAGCGCTCTGGGCATCTTCCGAGCCCCATAGCGGGGTCGTGCCGGTGGGCAGCGATGTCATGGACGGTGTTGTCGAAGGTGGCACCTGGCGGCCGGACCTTCCCCGGGCCGGCCGCTATCACCTCTATGCCTTCATCCCCTATTGGGACAATGCTACCCCTGATACCCGGGCGGCCCGGTATCTGATCCACCATGCCGGGGGAGAGACGGCTGTGGTCGTGGATCAGTCGCTCTGGGTAGACCGCTGGGCCGACCTGGGGACATACGACTTTCCGGCCGGCCGGCAGGGCTTTGTCTACCTCGATGTCCTGACCGACGAAGAGGGCTTCTGCGTCTGGTTCGATGCGGTGCTTTGGGTGCCGGAGGGAAATTGACGGTCGCGCCCTCTGGACAATCGCCGAAAATGTGCTAGAATAGAGGTGGGGGTAAAGGTATTTGGTCCCCCATACATTTAGGAAAAGGTTTTGGAGCAGGGTTCTGTCCGTTGGTCGTCGGGGAGCGGAAATTGAACCGGGCTTTTCAACCACGGTAAGGCGACCGACGGTGGGATGATACCCCCTCTCCGAACCTTAACAAGCAGGTCTTCCGCCCGGGAGGGCACCGACCGGTAGTACGCCGGCCGGAGGAAGGCCGACATCAAGGAGGTATATATGAGCATTGGGCTTGCTCTGGCTTTAATCGTTTCCGCCGTCATCCTGGGGCTGGCTTTGGGCTATCTGGCCTTTCAAACGCTGGGACGTTCACGCCTTCGGGAGATGGAGGAAGAGGCTCAGCGCATCCTGGAGGAGGCCCGGCTTCAGGAAAAGGAAATCCTGCTGGCGGCCAAGGATGAAACTATCCGGCTTCGAGAGGCGCTGGAGGCGGAGAACAAATCCATTCGCTTCAACCTGCAGCGCCAGGAGGCCCGCCTGCATCGCAAGGAAGAAGTCCTGGACCGTCGCCATGAGGAACTGGAACAGCGGGAACGCCGGCTGGCGCAGAAAGAGAAAGAGGTAGAGCAAATCGGCCAGCAACTTCAGGAACTCCGCCGGAGGGAACTCCAGTCGTTGGAACAGATCGCCGGCCTAAGCCGGGAAGAGGCCCGCCAGTACCTTCTGGCCACCGTGGAGCAGGAGGCCCGTAACGACCTGGCCCGGGTGTTTCGCCAGGTGGAAGCCGAGGTACGTGAGCAGGCCGACCGCCTGGCCCAGGAGGTTATCGCCACGGCAATCCAGCGCTGCGCTTCGGATTACGTGGCCGAAGCCACCATTTCGGTGGTGCCCTTGCCCAACGACGAGATCAAGGGGCGGGTGATCGGCCGAGAAGGACGCAACATCCGCCTGATCGAACAGTTGACCGGGGTAGATGTGATCGTGGACGATACCCCGGAGACGATCACCCTTTCAGCACACGACCCGGTACGGCGCGAAGTTGCCCGCCTGGCCCTGACCCGCCTGATCCAGGACGGCCGAATCAACCCCAGTCGCATCGAGGAGATGGTACAGAAGGCCACCCAGGAAGTTGAGGTGGTGATGCGGGAGGAAGCCGAACGGGTGGCGATGGAGGCCGGCGTTCAGGGGCTGCATCCGGACCTTATCAAACTTCTGGGCCGCCTGAAGTACCGCACCAGTTACGGGCAAAACGTCCTGGAGCATTCCCTGGAGGTCAGCATCCTAGCCGGGTTGATGGCGATGGAACTGGGGGCCAACGTCAACGTTTGCCGGACGGCCGGCCTTTTGCACGACATCGGCAAAGCGATGGACCACGAAGTCCAGGGTCCCCACGCTGTGATTGGAGCCGAGATGGTCAAGCGGCTGGGGCGTTCTCCGGCCATTGTTCACGCCATCGCTGCCCACCACGGCGATGAGGAGCCGCAGACGGTGGAGGCCTTTCTCGTATCTGCTGCCGATGCCCTCTCCGGCGGCCGGCCTGGAGCCCGGCGGGAGACCCTGGAACACTATATCAAGCGCCTGGAGGCGGTGGAGACCGTAGCCCGTTCCTTCAAGGGTGTAGAAAGCGCCTTTGCCGTGCAGGCCGGCCGGGAAATCCGCATCCTGGTCAAACCCGACGATGTGGACGATCTGGGCAGCATCCGTCTGGCCAGGGAGGTCGCTAAAAAGATCGAGGAAACGCTCCAGTACCCGGGGCAAATCAAGGTTACCGTCATCCGAGAAACACGGGCCGTGGATTACGCCCGCTGAATTTAGACGGACTGGGCAACGAAACGGAAATCTTCCTGAGGACCTGGCCTCAACCTGTTGGCCACGAACGTCAAGGCAGACCATCGGAAACGAAGGAGGCGGAAGATGGAAATCCTGTACAGCAACATCGAAGGTGTGGGAGGAACCTCCCGAGCACAGCCTGAGGAAGGACGCGTAACCACGGAAGCCCGGCCCGGCGGAGGCCGTCCCGGCGTGCTGAAAGTCTCGGCCCGCTCCCGCCCCAGTTCAGTGGCCGGTGCCATCGCCGGCGTTATCCGCGAGGTCGGGCGGGCGGAGATCCAGGCCATCGGTGCGGGGGCTACCAACCAGGCAGTCAAAGCCATCGCCATCGCCCGGAGTTACCTCCAGGAGGACGGCATCGAGATCGTCTGCATCCCCGGTTTTACCGAAGTGCAGATCGGCCAGGAGGAACGCACGGCGATCCGTCTGGTGGTGGAAAAGCGCGCCTGAGCCCCGACGACGGCCGGAACAGCGGGGCGATTGTCCGGAACTGGACTTGATTCTGCCCGGTGGGGAGAGGCATCGTCGGTGCTTCGCCCCAGGGCCTTGGGGTGGGAAAAATCGTCGACAAAATGGCGTCGCCGTCCATCATGAACGACGATCAACGGCAACATGAGGAGATCCTGCCGGTGTCCAGGTCCGGAAGTGTGGCCGGCCCGCGGCCCTGCTGGTGTGACCTGCACACCCATAGCACGGCTTCCGACGGCCGGCTTTCTCCCGAAACATTGGTGGAGCAGGCCGCTTCTCTGGGGTTGCAGGCCCTGGCTTTGACCGACCACGATACGACGGCCGGGTTGGATACAGCCTGGACGATGGCCAGGCAGCGGGGACTTGCCTTCATCCCGGGCCTGGAACTGAGCACCGACTGGGGCGGAGGCGAATGCCATATCCTGGGCTACTGGTTGAACTACCGGGCTCCGGCCTTGGACGAATGGCTGGAACGCTTTCGAGAAAGTCGGCTGGAGCGCGGTCGGAAGATGGTGGAACGGCTGGAGGCGTTGGGCCTGTCTATTTCCTGGAAGCGGGTTCAGGAGTTGGCCCAGGGAGGAACGGTAACGCGGCCCCATGTGGCCGAGGCTCTCCTGGAGAAGGGGTACGTGGCCAGTCGGGAGGAGGCCTTTGAACGCTACCTGGGGCTTGGCCGGCCGGCCTATGTGCCCCGCCATAAACTGTCGCCGGAAGAGGCGGTGCAACTCGTCCGCCGATTCCACGGAGTCCCTGTCCTGGCCCATCCGGTTTCGGTGGAGCCGGAACGCGCCTGGATGGACGGTTCCTCCCCTCTTTACCCCTGGCCCTTCCTGGAGCGCCTGATCAGGGCCGGCCTCCTGGGGCTGGAAGCCTACTTCGGAATGGGTCCGCCCGAAGTGTGGCCCCGCCTGGCCGACCTGGCCGAACGCTACGGCCTTATCGTCACCGGTGGCAGCGATTTCCACGGCTTCCCCGAAGATGCCGGCCTGGGCTCCACGCCGGTTCCCCCCACAGCCGTCCGGGACCTCTGGAATCTGGCCCGAATCTGCGGCAGCCCTTGGACCCAGGAGTGCGAAGCCGTCCCCCTTTAGTTCACCCGTTAGCCCATTCTCAGGCCCGAAAAGACACGAAGGCGCAAGGAATTCCAAAATTTTGGCGTCTTTGGGTTTTGGTAGTTTCAAAACTCGACGCCTTTATGCCTCCACACCATGAGGCTGGGTGGTTACCAGATGTGAGGGAAGACGATGAGCGAGAAGCCACAATCTTGGTTGCGTGTTGATTGGCATGTCCACTATCCCGTTGCAAAAGAAACCGTACAGGAAAGGCCTTCCCTTTTGACCCTCCTGCGCCGGGCCGAGGAAGCCGGCCTGGACATCCTTGGCCTGGTGGATCACAATGCCGTGCGCGGCTATGAGCAACTGCGCCTGGAAGTCAACCGCCTGAAGGTGCTTCAGGAGGCCGGCCGGCTTTCTCCTTCTGAAGAAGCGCTCTGGAAGGACTATCAGCGGCTCTACGAGCGTCTGCTCCTCCTTCCCGGCTTTGAGGTGACAACCCAGGAGGGGTTCCCCCTTCTGGCCCTCTTTCCTCCCGAAACGCCGGCCGAGCGCCTCTATGCCCTTTTGCTCAATCTGGGCATTCCGATGGAGCGGCTGCGCGAGGGCAATCCGGAGATCGTATCCCCGGCCGACCTGCCGACCGTCTGCGCGCTCCTTCTTCAGGCTGGGGGGCTGGTGCTTCTGGACGCCCAGGGGTGGCGACACGCGGGGCTGGAGGAAGCGGCCCTTCCCGCCGGGCCGCTGGCGCTGGAAAGCACTTCCCTGGAGGAAGCGCCGGCCGGGCCGCTGCCGGCGGTCTGGTCTTCTGCCGCATTCTGCGGCCGCCGCCGGGCAAGCGGACTCGGACGGTGTTATACCGAAGTCCTCCTGGATCGCCCTTCGTTTGAGGCTCTGTGCGAACTCTTGTCCGGCCGGAAGATGGAGCGCATCCGTCCTCCGGAGCGGGAGCGGCTGTGGATCCAGGTAGAGCAACTTTCCCGTCAGGGGCCGGAACGGGTGGTCCTCTACGCCCAAGCCGACCCCGAAGGTCTCTATCGGGACATCGCCGCCCTGGCCAATGCCGGTGGGGGTGTATTGCTGCTCGGTATAAGCGAGGGGGCGGTCGTCGGGATCGAGGACCCGGAGCGTTGGAGTGTGACTATTGCCCGTTCCGTCCGGGATCGGGTCGAGCCGGCCCCCCGGCTCAATCTGGAACTGGTCCACTACGCGGGCAAGGAGGTCATCCGGGTCGAGGTCTATCCGGAGGAACCTCCCCCTTACGTATCCTCCGACGGCGTGGTCTATGTGCGGCAGGGAAACCAGACCCGGCCGGCTGGCCGCCAGGAACTCCTGGAACTTTTCGCCGAACAGGGCGCTTCCACCGTCGGGGCTATGGATCTACCCCGGGCCGGCGTGGAAATCGTCGGCGCCTACCTGCGCGATGGCACCTGGTTCTACGACATTCGCGATATGCGCGTCACTTCCGGTGTAACCCGCCAGCGGGCCCGGGGGCTGTGGGCCTATGCCATCGAGCGCCAGGAAGCCCTGCGCCAGGGGAAAGTCGACCTCACCCGCGTGCTATGGAAAGGTGAGTATGGGGTCTGGCGGGCCTACCGGAGCGGAGACCGGCGCGTCTTTGACCTGGTGCATCGGGACCCCGAGGGCCGGGTGGATCACATCTTCTACGGCGTCTCGGAGTGGGGGTTGACCCAGCGCTGGCGGGAGGCGGTGGAATCGCTCCGTCCACCGCTGGAGGAAGAACCCGGCATCCTCCTGGAGGAAACCGCCGTTCCGCGACCGTCACCGGCGGCACGGCCCCCCCGGGGGCCGGCGGCCTATGCTCCCCGTTCTCTTTCGGCCGTGCGCCCCGCCGCAGCCGCTACCCCGGAGGAGAAAACGGCGTCTGTCCCGTCGGGGGAAGAGGCCGTGGCCCAGCCCGAGGAGGGAAAGCCGTTGGAAGAGGCGATCAAACCTTCGGATCAGCCGACTCCGACGGCCTGGGGCGGACGTCTGCCGCGCTGGCGGGGGCAGGCCGCCGTCGAACGGGTCTACTGGGAGGGCAACAACCTCTACTTCGACCTGGCGATGCGCCAGGCGGACGGCCAGGTGCGCTATTTCCGCCGTGTCCATCGCAGCCAGTTGAGCGGAGCGGAGGGATGGGTGGACCTGGTACGGGTGCCGCTTCCGCCGACCGGGGTGGAGGTGGTCCGCAGCACCGCCAGCCGGGAGGAAATTCTCTACCAGTTCCGCGATATGCAGACCGGCCGGGTTGACCCTCGCGTGCGACGCCAGAGCGAGTTCCCGCCCGATTCTCCCTATGCTTACGCCATTGCCCACTTCCATCAGGACCTGCCGCTGGACGAAAGCCGGGTGCGCTGGTGGGGCAACATCGGCTACCTGCGGCTGGAGCCGGAACGGGTGGACTTGGTCTACCGGGATGAGGAAGGGCGCGACCACATCTACTATGCGGCCGAACGATCCCTCTTGACCGGCGAGTGGAAAGAACTCCTGCGGGTGTGGAAGGAGGAGTAGGGGAAACGTTGGAAACCGAGAGGCCGGCACTGCCGGAAAGAATCCGCCGCCAACTGGAGCGGTTGGGCCTCCGCCGAGGGCGGGAACTGGAATTTCGTCCGGCCCCGCCGGCGGCGGAGATCTTCCCTTGCCTCGAAGGGCGACTGGTGGATACAGGCGCAGGACACTGTTTCATCGTCGAGGAAGCCTATCCCCTGACCCACACCCACGGCCGTTTCCCGCTGGGCGCTTTTCTGCAGGAGCCGGTGGAGCGCTGGGGCGCTCTCTCCTCGGCCGTTCCTCTTCCGCCTCTTTCCCCCACCGACCTGACTTTCCTGGACATCGAAACCACCGGGTTGTCCGATGGGGCAGGCACGTATGCCTTCTTGGTCGGCCTGGGCCGCTTTGAGGGCGACGCTTTCCACTTACAACAGGTCTTCCTGCGTTCTCCGGCCGAGGAACGGGCTTTCCTGGAGACGCTGGCCGAATTGCTCCGGCCCGGCAAGGGCCTGGTCACCTTCAACGGCCGGGGCTTTGACCTTCCGATCCTGGGCAACCGCTACACCCTTGCCCGGATGGGACCCCCCTGGGTCGGGCAAGCCCATCTCGACCTTCTCCTGCCGGCCCGCCGCCTTTGGCGCGACCGGTTGCTCCACTGCCGTCTGACCCACCTGGAAGAGCACCTTCTTGGCGTAGAGCGTACCTTCCTGGACATTCCCTCCTGGCGTATCCCCTCCCTCTATCACGATTACCTGTGTGGGGCCCCGGCCGAGATACTCCGACCGGTTTTTTACCACAATGCCCAGGACGTCCTTTCCCTGGTCGCGCTGGCCGTCTATCTGGCCCGGTTTCTGGACAATCCATGGGGCGAGGGCGGAGCCCGGCATGGCCTGGAGTTCTACGCCCTGGGCCGGCTGTACGAAAGCCAGGGCGATTTCCCAGCAGCCATCGCCGCCTACCGCTCCGCCCTGCTCCTGGCCCTGCCGGCCCAGGAGCGCGAACGAGCCTGGGAGCGATTTTCCCTCCTCCTCAAGCGGGGGGGAAGGTGGGTGGAGGCCGTGGAGGTCTGGCAGGCGCTGCTTTCACGTCCGGGAAAGCCTCCCCTTTACGCCTGTGTGGAACTGGCCAAATACTATGAGCACCGTTCTAAAGACCTGGCCCGGGCCGAAGCGGTGGTCGAGCGGGCCATCGCCGAATATGGCGAACATCCGGGCCGGGAAGACCTGGCCCGTCGGCTGAAGCGGCTGCGGCAGAAACGGGCCGAAAAGTGTAAGGAGCCAAAATGAAGCGTATCGTGTTGAGCGTGGGCCTGGTATGCCTGATCCTGCTGGCGGCCTGTGGGACGGAGAAACTCATCGAGAAGCCGGCCGGCGAGATCAATTTGCGGCTCGAAGACCTGGGAGGACCTTACCGCCTGAAAGGCGAAAAAGACCTCCAAGGCCTCCTGGAGTTGCTCCAACTGGAGGAAGCCCCCGGCTTCCTGGAGGCCAACCTGCGTATCTTCACCGGCACGGCGGCCCTTTCCCCCTCGGTGGCCCTCTCTCCAACCCAGGTGATCGCGGCCGTCCTGCGCTGTGATTCCTCGGGAGGGGCCCAGGGGGCGTTGCAGGAAATTCGCAGCAACGTCGAGGGCGGTCTGAAAAAGCAGGCCGGCGGCGTCTTGACAGAGGAACTGAGGCCTCCCCAGATTGCGGAAGGGGAGATCGAGGTGGTCTTCTCGCGGGCCACAGTGACGACGACGGCGGGATTGCAGGGAGAAAGTTATCTTTTGTTCTTCCGCCGGCGCAACATCCTGGGTTTTCTGGTAACGGCAGGGCCGGCCGGCGCTTTCCAAGAGGAAATGGTGGCGGACCTGGCCCGCAAGATGGCCGGCCGGGTGCCTCTGCCCCAGCCCTGAGCTTTACCCGGAACGGCCCGCAACCTCCGGAAGCACCGCCGGCAGGTCGGCCAGCGAATCCAGGATGACATCGGGCTGGACGGCCACTTCCAGGTCCTGCGGCCGGAAATGGCCGGTACGCACGAGGATGGTGCGCAGGCCGGCCGCCCTTCCCCCGGCCACATCTGACTCCACCCGGTCGCCCACGGCGGCCGTCTCTCCGGCCGGCAGGCCCAGTTCTGCCAGGGCCAGTTCATAGGCCAGGGGCGAGGGCTTGCCGACCAGAAGCGCCCGCCTGTTACTAGCCCGCTCCAGAAGGGCCAGCCAGCCACCCACGTTCACCGTGGGGCCATGCCGCCCCAGGTCGTAGGGGTCGGCCTGCATGGCGATGAAGCCGGCCCCGTCCCAGAGGAGGCGCAGGGCACGGTTGAGCAGGTCGTAGGTGAAGCGTTCGGCCATATCGCCCAGGACGACGTACTCTGCCCCTTCCTCGGTCTGCTCGATGTCGGCGAACTCCTCCAGACCGTCGCCGTCGAGGAGAATCCAGCAGCGCGGCCGGCCCAGCCGTTTCAGGTAAAGCGCGGTCAGGTAGGAGGCGGTGAGGATTTCCTCCTTCTCTACGGCAAAGCCCATCTCCTGCAACTGGCGGGCCACCGTCTCCCGCGAGCGACGGGTGATGTTGGTGAGGAAGCGCCTCCGATAGCCCCGCCGACGCACCTCCTCCAGCGCATCCGCCGCTCCGGGAATCGGCCGGCCGGCGTGGTAGAGCACGCCGTCAATGTCCAGAAGGAACCCCCGCACGTCTTCCAAAGCAGGATGGGCCATCTACTTCTCCCCGCGTTCGGCGATCTCCACAAGGGTATATTCCTTGCTTCCCAGGCCCAGCGCCGCCGCCGCGTCAATGTGCTGCTGGCCGTCTATGCCCAGCGTTTCGGCCAGCACACGCTTCCCAGGGACGACTCCCCGGTCGGCGGCCAGCGAATCGGGCAACGGGGTGGCCGAGTTGATCGCCTCCAGGCTGGCCTGCTCCACGGCTACGATGTCGTCGGAGGCGTAGATGCCCCGGTCCTGCACCACAGGGGTGTCGGCGGTGGGCATGCAGTCGCATTCCGGCTGGACCTCCAGGACGAAGTTGAGGAAGACCACCTTGCCCGGAGCAAAGGTGCGCAACACGGCCTGGGCGGCCTCGGCCAGGGCCTGCTGAAACTCGTCTTTGCCCCGGCTCTCCAGGTAAATGGCCCCCTCGGTGCAGACCCGGCCGCAACGGCCGCAACGCCAGCAGCGTTCGTCCAGGATACGGAGGAGGTCGCCTTCCAGGACGATGGCCCCGGTGGGGCAAACGTGGAGGCAGTTCAGGCAGAGGATGCAATCCTCGGGGTGATAGAGGACCCGGGCTTCCCCGGCGGCGGCGTGGATATGGCCGCGGGCCCTGCGCCAGTCGCCGCTCCGGTCGCGGCCGGGCACGCCACCCATCGCCAGATTCTTGATTGCCCCGCCGTAGCCGGCCTGGACATGCCCCTTGCAGTGGGAGACGACGATCATAGCCGGGGCGTCGTAGATGGCCGAGGCCACGCGCACCTCTCCCAAGATGGGGCCGGCCGGCACCGGCACGCTGTCGTAGCCGAAGAGCCCGTCGGCCAGCACCACCGGACAGCCCAGCGAAAGCGGGTTCAGTCCCTCCTGGTTGGCGACTTCCAGGTAGTCCCAGCCGCCGATGCGCACCGTGTCGGTCACAAAGGGCTTGCCCCCTACCTCCCGCACCGCCTCCACGACCTTGCGCAGGAAAAAGGGCCGCACGATGCGGTGCACGCCCTCGGAGCCAAAGTGGGTCTTGATGGCGACATATTCGCCCGGCTGGATGCGGCCGGCCAGATCCAGCCGGCGCAGAACCTCCTCCAGTTTCCCGGCCAGGCTGTAGCGATAGTCCCAGCGGGTAGCCCGGGCAGAGGCGAAGAAGACGATGCTACCCATCGCTCCTCCTTTGAGTTTATCAGGATGAGATTACACCGATCACCAGGCGATGGCAAAATGGGAAAACTCGCCCTGGTAGGGCTCCCAGCGCACCTCGACCCGTTCGACCTCGGCCAGGCTGGGACCGCGATGGCACCATTCGATCAGATCCTGGAGGGCTTCTTCCTCGCCTTCGGCGACGACTTCCACCTGGCCGTTGGGGAGGTTTTTCACCCAGCCGGTCAGGCCGAGGAGAGTGGCACGCTGGCGGGTATAATGGCGGAAGTTGACCCCCTGGACGTAGCCGCTGATCCAGAGATGAGCGCGTTTCCGGGCCATCAAAAGCCTCCTGGGACGGCCTTTCGAATAACTATTATATTTCCAAAGGCCGATTCTCGCAACTTGTGCTCCGATGCCCGGCTTACGAGCCTATCCGAAAACTCGAGGGTGGGGCGGTTGCGGGTGGGCGAAGGCATTGCCTTCCTACCCGGGGGACGGATAGAGGCTTACGGGTTATGGCTGTACTGTGATCAGGTCGCGGATACGGGCAAAGGTGGCCGGCCCGATGCCGGGGACGTTCTGGATCTCCTCGATGGAGGAAAAGGGGCCGTGGGTCTGGCGGTACTCGATGATGCGCTGGGCGTAGCCGGGGCCGATGCCGGGGAGGCTATCGAGTTCGGCCAGGCCGGCCGTGTTGATGTTGACCTTGCCCGGCTGGGCGGAGGAGGGCGTCATGGCGGGAAGGGGCGTCGGTTCGGGCCGGGGCGTTTCCCCCCGGCGGGGGATGTGAACGTGCTCCTCGTCCTGAAGTCGCCGGGCCAGGTTGATCTGCTCGAGATCGGCCTGGGGGGCGGCCCCGCCGGCCGCCGCCACCGCATCGGCCAGGCGCGCCCCTGCCGGCAGCGCATAGACCCCCGGCCGCACGACCGCCCCGCTCACATAGACGACGATGGGCGGGGGCGTGGCCGTGGGGAGAGGAACGTCCGTCGGGTGGGGTGTGGGGGTGTAGACGACGATGGCGGCGGCCGGCGGGGCCGGCGGGGAGGCCGGCCGCCAGAGAAAGTACCCTCCCCCCAGGGCCAGGAGAAGCAGCCCTGCCGTCAGGGGCCAGCGCAACGAACGCAGGCGCTCCATCGCTCCCTCCTTGTGCACCTATAACCTACTTATACCTAAAGTATATACGATTTCCTGCGTTTTGTCAAGTGATTGACAACGGTGGTAGAATAGTTCCCGTCCGGTGAAAGATGGCGGAGAGCACGGTGAAAGCGGAACGAAAGCAACGGGCGGATCTGCACCTGCCGCATGGCATCCTGAAATTGCCGGCCTTTCTCCCCGATGCCACCCGGGGCGTGGTGCCGTCGGTGGATGCCCAGGACCTCCTGGCCTGCGGCGTAATGGGCCTTCAGGCCAATGTTTTTCATCTTATGCAAAAGCCCGGCTCCTCGGTGGTGCAGTGCCTGGGCGGGCTGCACCGGATGATGGGTTGGGATCGTCCCATCGTTACCGACTCCGGCGGCTTCCAGGCCTATTCCTTGATCCGGCAGAGCGAAAAGTTCGGCCGGCTGGACAACCGGGGCATCCTCTTCCGACCGGAGGGAGGCGACCGCAGGATGCGCTTTACGCCGGAGAAATCCATCCAACTCCAGTTCCGCTATGGGGCCGACATCCTCATCTGCCTGGACGACTGTACCCATCCGGACGCCTCTCGTTCGGTTCAGGAAGAATCGGTGCGGCGTACTGTGGCCTGGGCTCGCCGCTGCAAAGCCGAGTTCGAGCGTCTGGTGGGGCAAAAGGAACTCCCGCCGGCCCGGCGCCCGCTCCTCTTCGCCGTCATCCAGGGCGGGGCACTCCCCGAACTGCGCCGGCGCTGCGCCGAGGAACTGCTGGAGATCGGCTTCGACGGCTTCGGCTACGGCGGCTGGCCGCTGGACGGCGAGGGCAACCTGCTTACGGATATGATCGCCTACGTCCGCGAACTGGTGCCGTCCGAATATCCCCTCCACGCCTTGGGCGTGGGACACCCGGCCCATGTGGTGACCTGTGTGGGTCTGGGATACGACCTCTTGGATAGCGTCATGCCCACACGGGACGCCCGCCACGGCCGGCTCTACCTCTGGGAAGTCCCTCCCACAGCCCCTCTGCAGGGAGACTGGTTCTCCTACCTCTACATCGGCGACGGCCGGCACATCCGGGCAGACGATCCGCTTTCTCCCCACTGCGATTGCCCGACCTGCACCCGCTACAGTCGTGGCTACCTGCATCACCTCTTCAAACTGGGCGATGGACTGTATCTGCGATTGGCGACGATGCACAACCTCCGGTTTATGATGCGGCTGATGGAGAAGTTGAGGGAAGCGTGATGCGTGTTATAGGAGGATAGGCGATGGCGCTAGGGCAGCAGGCAAGCGAGGGAGAAGTGGAGGCTGTGGAGCGGTTGGTGCGGGCGGTGCAGGGGACACCCAAGTACCGCGCCATCGTTGCCGAGTTCATCCGGAACATCGGGGCGCGGGAACTGGCCAAGGGTCGGAATTGGAAGGAGGCGCTCAAAGAAACTCGAAGGAAACTCCATCAGGTGGCCGGGGTATATCTGGAGGAGAAGGTGCCCTACGGCCGCTGGCTGGAAGAACTGCGAGCAGCATCGCCGGAGGCCTTGCGGGCCGTCTGCGCCCGAATGATGGCCGGCCACTCCTCTACCCGGGAGCGCCTGCCTTTCCTGGAAGACTTCTACTGCACCTGCTTTTCCGGCCTGTCGCCGGTTCGCTCTGTCCTGGACCTCGGCTGTGGATTGCATCCCCTGGCCATCCCTTGGATGCCGTTGGCGGAAGATGCCCTGTACCTGGCCTGGGACGTTTACGAGGACCTGGTGGATTTTCTGAACGGCTTCTTCGCCCTCCTTCCCCTGCAGGGACGGGCCGAGGCCCGCGACATTGCCCAATCGCCGCCGGTCGAGCAGGCCGACCTGGCCTTCTTATTGAAGACGCTGCCCGTCCTGGAGCAGATAGAAAAAGGGGCTGGCCGGCGACTCCTGGAGGGCATCCGGGCCGACATCCTCCTGGTCTCCTTTCCCCTGCAAAGCCTGGGGGGAAGGAAGGGAAAAGGGATGGAGGTGAACTACCCGGCCTATTTCAAGCAGGCGGTGGCCGGCCGAGGATGGCGGGTCCAGGAATTCCGTTTCCCTAACGAGGTGGTCTTCCGGGTGGAGCGGTGAGAGGTGCAGGGGCACCCCGTACATCCATTGCGTTATCTCCAGGTCGTCGGCGCCGTAGGGTCCAGGGCTGGAAGCATCCCCCGGGGGAACTCGACCGGGTCGAAATAGGTTAGCAGCGCCTTCTTGATCCGGGCCAACATTTCCGGGAGGACGGAGTAACAGATCCGCGATTCGCCGCTTTGTCCGATGGGCACAAGGTGTCGTAGGGCGACCCCAAGGGTCGCCCTACGGTGTCGTTAGGCAACCCCAAAGGTCGCCCCTATGAAACGTATCCGCTCAGCCCCAGTTCGGCCAGTTTCTGGGAGGTCGGCCGGCCGTTGCCATCCCACCCACGTTGCTCGTAGTACATATCCAGCAACTTCTGAGCCGTCTCAAACGAGGTCAACTGCCCCTTCGTCGGCCCGCCGGTGGCCGGGTGCTTGTAGAAGCGCGGGGCCGGGTAATCCCACTCCCGGCCGAAGCCGGGCACCTCGCGGAACCAGTAGAGCCGGGTCAGGTTCCAGATGCGCTCCGAAATCTTCAGGAGGTCCTCCCAGGAGCGATCGACCCCGGTGATCGCTGCCATCATCGGCGCGTACTGGGTGACGTCAATGCCCAGTTCCACCCACTGCAGTCGGCAGGCCCCCAGGGCGTCGAAGAGCGGGCGGATGTGCTGGAGGAGGATGACCCGTGCCACCTTTTCCGGGGTCACCTGGTCGCGGCCCACCTGGAGGTCGTAGGTGATGGCCCAGGCGCGGTTGTGGTGGGCACCCACATCGGCGGTCATATAAGCCAGGAGCATGGCCGTGGCGTTGTGGGTTTCATAGCCGCTCTGTTCCATGCCTTTGACGTGGATGGCCCAATCGGCGCTGCCCTGGCCCAGCCGCTCAGCAACCACCTTGACCCCCTCGGCCAGGAGGTCGCCCAACCCCTCTCGGCGAGCGATGCGCTCGATCATAGCGAAAGCGGCCTCGGCGTTGCCGAAGCGCAGTTCCAGTCCGTCGGTGTCCTTCGGGGTGAGGATGCCCCGTTCGAAGCATTCCATGGCGAAGGCGATGACGTTGCCGGCCGAGATCGAGTCGATTCCCAGTTCGTCGCAGAGGTAGTTGGCATAGGCCACGTCCTCGATGTCGGTAAAGGCGACGTTAGAGCCCAGGAGGGCGATCGTCTCGTACTCCGGCCCCTCCACGCGGATGCCATGCTTTCGGGAGTAGGAGTACTTTCCGCAAGGCGAGGGGCAGGCGAAGCACCCCTTATCGGTGATGACGATCTTTTCCCGCATCACCTGGCCGTAGAGGTTGGGGCCGTGCTCGAAGGAACCCTGCTGGAAGTTGCGGGTGGGCAGGGCTCCGACCTCGTCGCACCAAGAGGTCACGATGGTGGTGCCGTAGCGTTGCCAGGCGGAGAGGCCCTCGGCCTCCTTACAGGCGCGGTACATGGCATGCGCCAGTTCCCAGAAGCGGGCCGGGTCGGCCACGGGAATCGTCTTGCTGCCGCGTACGGCGACGGCCTTCAGGCGCTTGGCGCCCATCACCGCCCCGACGCCGCCTCGGCCGGCCTGCCGGCCGTAGTCGTGGGTGATGCAGGCGTACTTGACCAGGTTCTCCCCGCCGGGGCCGATGGTGGCGATCTGAAAATCCTCGCCCAGCCGCTTCTTGAGGGTCTCCTCAGTGGTGATCGAACCCCTGCCCCACAGGTCGGAGGCGTCGCGGAGTTCCACCCGGTCGTTGTCAATGTAGAGGTAGACCGGTTTTGGGGAAACCCCCTCGAAGATGATGGCATCGTAGCCGGCGTATTTGAGTTCGGCCGTCAGGTGGCCGCCGACGCTGGCGCTGGCATAGCCTCCGGTGAGCGGGGACTTGCAGGTCCAGTCCATCTTGCCGGCCCCCGGCACCAGGAGGCCGGAGAGCGGGCCGGTGGAGGCGATGAGTTTGTTCTGGGGACTCAGGGGGTCGGTGCCAGCCGGCACCTCGTGCCAGAGGGTGTAGATCCCCAGGCCGCGTCCCCCCAAAAAGTCGCGGGCTACGGCCGGATCGTACGGCTCTTTGCGTATCTCACCCGTGGTCAGGTTCACCCGCAGGATCGTACCGGCATATCCGTTCACGGCCATCCTCCTTATTCGGCAATCGAGAGCACGTCCATCCCGCAGAAGTTGACACATTCGCCGCACAGGTCGCACTCAAAGGGCGCTTCGCGGCCGGGAATCTTGAAGACGACGCCTTCCGGGCAGGCCTCGATGCAGGCATCGCAGGCGATGCAGAGTTCGGGGTCAATGTAGTAGGCGCCTTTCTCGTTCTGCGGAATGGCGTCCACCGGGCAGACCTTGGCGCATTCCCCACACTGGGTGCAGACGCGCACCTCATAGTTGCCCGGGGTAGGAAAATGGGGGATGATGGCCAGGGCTGCCAGGCGAGGGTTGTTTTCCTGAAAGTGGCTGAAGGCACAGGCCAGGAGGCAGGCCTTACAGCCGGAGCAGCGGGAACTGTCGGCGTAGAGTCGCATGGGTCCTCCTTTGCCAAAACTTGGGGGCCAGGCCGGCCCGCAACCCGGAAGCCGTAGGAAAAGAAGCCGGCCGGGAATCCGGTCAGGCGTGACCCCGTTGTCCCGTGACCGTCCTCACGGGCGTAAATCTACCACAGGAGTAGGACTCTGTCAAGCCCAATTGGCATAGCCGCGTAAAGTGCGCTATAATGGTAAAAAATCGGCTTCTCGAGGGAAAACGATGGGGCGTTTTGAACTCGTTTCCGATTTCCAGCCCACCGGAGACCAGCCCCAGGCCATCGCCAAACTGGTCGAGGGCCTGCGGCGGGGCTACCGGATGCAGACCCTGCTCGGAGCCACCGGGACAGGCAAGACCTACGTCATGGCCCAGGTCATCGCCCAGGCGCAGCGGCCGACGCTTGTACTGGCTCCAAACAAGACGCTGGCCGCCCAGTTATATAGCGAGTTCCGGGAGTTTTTCCCCAGAAATGCCGTGGAGTATTTCGTCAGTTACTACGATTACTACCAGCCGGAGGCCTATGTGCCGGCCCAGGACCTCTACATCGAGAAGGATGCCGACATCAACGCCGAGATCGAAAAACTGCGCCTGGCCGCCACCGAAGCCCTCCTCACCCGCCGGGATGTCATCATCGTCGCCAGCGTCTCCTGTATCTATTCCATCGGTTCGCCCGAGGAGTATGGCCGGGATGTGGTCGTGCTGCGGCAGGGGGAACTTCGCCGGCGCGATAGCCTCCTGCGCCACCTGGCTGCCATCTACTACGACCGTAACGACCTGGACTTTCGCCGGGGCACCTTCCGCGTGCGCGGCGATACGGTGGATGTCTTCCCGGCCTACCGCGATACAGCCTTCCGCATCGAATTCTGGGGTGATGAGGTAGAACGTCTGGCCGAAATCGACCCCTTGACCGGAGAGATCCTTGCCGAACCGGATGAGGTGCGCATCTTCCCGGCTCGCCACTTTATCACCCGGCGCGAGCAACTGGAGGCAGCCCTTCGCTCTATCGAGGAAGAACTAGAAGGGCGCCTGAAGGAGTTGCGCGAGCAAGGGAAACTCTTGGAGGCCCAGCGGTTGGAGCAGCGCACCCGCTACGACATCGAGATGATGCGCGAGACAGGCTACTGCGCCGGCATCGAGAACTATTCCCGGCACCTCTCCATGCGCAAGCCCGGCCAGTCCCCCTGGACGCTCCTGGATTACTTCCCCGATGACTTTCTCCTTTTCATTGACGAATCCCACATCGCCATTCCCCAGTTGCACGGCATGTACAACGGCGACCGCTCGCGCAAGGAGACGTTGGTCGAGTACGGTTTTCGTCTGCCCTCGGCGCTGGACAACCGCCCCCTGACCTTTGAGGAGTTCGAGGAGCGCGTCCGCCAGATCATCTGTTTCTCGGCCACGCCCGGCCCCTACGAACTGGAGCGCTCCGAGCAGGTGGTGGAGCAGATCATCCGCCCGACCGGGCTGGTGGACCCCCGGGTAGAGGTGCGGCCGACGCGGGGGCAAATTGATGACCTCTTGGAGGAGATCGGCCGGCGGGTGGCCAAGGGCCAGCGCGCCCTGGTGACGACGCTTACCAAACGTATGGCGGAGGATCTGGCCGATTACCTGCGTGAGATGGGCATCAAGACCCACTACTTGCATTCGGAGATCGAAACGATCGAGCGAGTAGAAATCCTCCGTGACCTGCGGCTGGGGGTATATGATGTGGTGGTGGGCATCAACCTCCTGCGGGAGGGCTTGGACCTGCCGGAAGTCTCCCTGGTAGCTATCCTGGATGCCGATAAGGAAGGCTTCCTGCGTTCCACGACCTCGCTCATCCAGACCATCGGCCGGGCGGCGCGGCATGTGGAGGGGACGGTTATTATGTACGCCGATACTGCTACCCCCTCCATGGCGGCGGCGATTGCCGAGACCAACCGGAGACGACAGATTCAACTGGCCTATAACCAGACTCATGGCATTGTTCCTCAGAGCATTGTCAAAGAGGTGCGAGATCTAACCGACCGGGTGCGCCGGGTGGCGGAAGAACGGGTGCCCTACGGCCTGCCGGCCATCCCTCGAGACGAGGCCCGCCGTCTCATCCAGGAACTGGAGCGGCAGATGCGCGAGGCGGCGCGAAAATTAGAGTTCGAGAAAGCGGCGCTCCTGCGCGACCGACTCTTCGAACTGAAGGCGCTGGTGGAGGAGGACCCGGTGGAGGCGCGGCTGAGGGGGCGGGGGCAGGAGGACGGGACTCGGGGCTTAAGGCGCAGGGGGGGGATGGGGGAGCAGAGAGCGAAAGATGGAGGCAAGGCAACGGGCGGGCCGGGCTAATATAGAATGGGGAACAGGCATCGGAGACGAGCGGAGGAAAGATTTGGCCGTCCAGGTCTGGGTAGGTGAAATTCCGGAACATCCTCAGGAACGGGAAGCCATTGTGGCCCTGGCCCAGGGGCTGGCCCGGCTGGACGACCTTTACCTGATTTTGGCCAACTTCACCGTCGGCGGGCAGGCGGTGGACCTGGCCATCTTCAAGCGCAACGCCGGCTTCGTCATCGAACTGAAGCATTGCGACGGCCGGGTCATCGGCGGGGTCAACGGGAAGTGGCAGGTGGTGGACGCCAACGGGGAGGTGCACATCATCAACCCTGGCCGGCGCAATCCCTATAACCAGGTGATCTCCTATTTTTACCGGCTGAGCAACTTTCTCAATCAACACCGCACCGACTTCCTCTCCGAACATCGAGCCGCAGAGGTGGACTTTCGCACCTGCAAACGGCTGGTGGTCATTGCCCCCTCCATCCACCCCGAGTCGGAGATCGTGCTGGACTGGAAGGTGGACCTGAAGGGCCTGGACGAACTTCCTACCTACCTGGTCACGGCCGTCAGTTCGGAGATCAACCTGAGCGAGGAGGAACTCCTGGCCATCCCGCGCCTTCTGCGGTGCGAGCCGTGGCACGATGTCAATCTCCTGGTCGGCGGAGAGGTGCCGGCTGAAGCGGCGACTTTCGAGCGTGAAAGGCAGGATGGGAAAATCCCCTCCAAGCGGCCGGCCTTCCGTCTCCTGCGTAACGGGCTGCTGGCCCTGGCCCTGATCCTCCTGGCCGTGACCGGCCTGGCCTCCGGCCTTTTTTCCTCGTCCTCCGGCGAGCCTCCACCTCAACCTACGGTAACCGTGGTCTTTCCGCCTACGCCGAATTCTCGCCCGATTCCGCCGCCGACGCCCCAGGTGGCCCAGGTAGAACAGGCAATCGCCCGGAAAAGCGCCTTTGCCGATGGGGAGGTCGTGGTCACCCTGCGCTGGGTGGCCTTTTCCGGCGACCGCATCACCCTGACCTGGGCTCTGGAGAATCGAGGCCTTCGTTCGGTGCGCTTTCCCTTGAACAGCAAAAATGTTACCATTAATGATAACATCCTGAATTCTTACCTGGTGGACGGAAGCCTCTCCCGGCCGGCCGTGCTGGTGGCCCGGCCCGGAGAGCGCGTGGAGGGCACCTGCACGGTCCCCCGGCCGATAAGCCCCGACGCCATCACTCTGACCGTCCGGGTGCTGGGAGAGCCGTTTGAGGAGAAGCATGTCTGGATTCTGAACGTCCCTGGAAGGGAGTGAGGAGGCGGGACGGAGACGTAGAATGGGTCAAAAAGTTGTGAAACTACTGTGAGGAGCAGGCTAGGGAGTCCGACTTCGTGACCGGGCCCGCGGAGGCGGCGGGTGGAAATAGAGGGAGGCGAAGGCAATACCTTCGCCTCCCCGGGTAGAACAGGTTTCCGCCTATGCCATGCGAAAATACACCCCATATTCCACATTGCCCCGTTCGCTATCCGGTGGGAGCGGAACGATGCCACACGGACGCAACCCCAACCCCTCGGCGAAGGAGAGCACCTCCCGGACGGCTCGCTCCCTTTCTTCCGGCCGGCGCACCACCCCCCGGCGGCCCACCGCGCCTGGGCCGAGTTCGAACTGGGGTTTGACCAGGGCCACGATCTCCGCCTGGGGGCGGAGCAGGCGCAGCACGGCCGGCAGGACCAGGCGGAGCGAGATGAAAGAGACGTCCACCACGGCCAGATCGGGCCGTTCCCCGCCGGGCAACGCCTCCAGGTCGCGGATGTCCGTTTCCTCCAGGGAAATCACCCGTGGATCGGCCCGGAGGCGGGGATGCAACTGTCCCCGTCCCACATCCACGGCATAGACCCGGGCGGCACCGCCCTCCAGGAGGCAATCGGTGAAGCCGCCGGTGGAGGCACCTACGTCCAGCGCCACCCGCCCCTCGACCGGAACGCAGAAGGTCTCTAGGAGGTGGGCCAGTTTCAACCCGCCCCGGCTAACATAGGGAAGCGCCTCGACAATCTCCAGAGGAACATCTTCGGGAAAGTGCCGGCCGGGCTGAAGGCAAGGCCGGCCGGAAACATGCACTTTTCCCTCCCGTATCAGCCACTGCGCCCGCGCCCGGCTTTCGGCCAGCCCGCGTTCGACCAGGAGAAGGTCCAACCGTTTCATTATAGACAACTTTTTACGTATTTTCTCAACACCTTTCCCAATCGGGCGATGCCTTCCTCGATCTGTTCATCGCTGGCGTTAGAAAAGTTCAGCCGAAGGGCGTTTTCGCCGCCGCCGGTGGCGTAAAAGCCACGGCCGGGGACGAAGGTTACTCCGGCTTCCAGGGCCTCTTCCAGGGCCTTTTGTGTATCGCATCCTTCGGGAAGGGTCACCCAGAGGAAAAGTCCGCCGTCGGGGACGTTCCAGGAGGCTTCCGGAGGAAAATGCTCCTGCATCTTCTGCACCATCAGGTCGCGGCGGTGGCGGTAGAGGGCGCGGATGCGTTCGATGTGGGCGGCGAAAAAGCCTTCTCGGCACAGTTCATAGGCGATCATCTGTACCAGGAGGCTGGTGTGGAGGTCGGTGCCCTGCTTAGCCCGGGCCAGGTGGGCGATGATGGGGGCCGGCCCGGCCACCCAGCCCAGCCGCATCCCCGGCGAGAGGATTTTGGAAAAGGAGCCGGCATAGAGGACGTTGCCCTTCGGGTAGGCCTCGTCGCTCGGACCGATTCCCAACCGCTGCTGGTCCAGGGCAATCAGTGGAGGCAGCGGTTCGCCGCTGTAGCGAAGCCGGGCGTAAGGGTCGTCCTCCAGGATGGGGATGCCGTGGCGATCGGCCAGGGCGACGAGGCGGCGTCGCCGTTCCAGGGAGAGGGTGCAGCCGGCCGGGTTATGGAAATTGGGGATGGTGTAGATGAACTTGATGTTCCGTTCGCGGGCCAGCGCTTCTTCCAGCCGGTCTACCTGCATGCCCTGAGCATCCAGGGGGACGGTAATATAACGCGGGCGGTACGGGGAGAAGGAGGCCAGTGAGCCGAGAAAGGTGGGTTCCTCTACAACGATGGCATCGCCTGGGTCGACGAGCACTTTGGGTAAAAGGTCAGAAACTTGAAGCCCGCCGGTGGTGATGAGGACGTTATCGCGGCGGGCGTGCAGGCCCATCTCGGCCATCATCACTTCGGCGATATAGTCGCGCAGCGGGTTGTAGCCCTCGGTCTGGCCGTACTGGAGGGCCGTTGCTCCCTGCTCCTGCAGCACTTTCTGGCAGACCCGGGCCACATCCTCATAGGGGAAGGTTTCCGGAGCCGGCATGCCCCCGCCGAAGGAGATCATTCCGGGGCGGAGTGCTTTGAAGAGTTCGCGAACGGCCGAACCGCGGATGTTTCGCCCCCCTTCGGAAAGAAGCGCTTCCCATCGCGTCGTCATGGCAACCTCCTTGTTGCACAAGCGGAGCCTGCCGGCCCCTTGAAATCGTCCGCTGGCCGTAGTGTCCGCATTATAACCTGTCTGGGCCGGCTGTCAATTCCGATCTCTCAGACATCCAGGAGATGGCCCATCTTCTCCTTCTTGGCCCGCAAATAGTCCCGGTTTACCTCCGTCGGGGGAACGGCAATAGGCACGCGCTCGACCACCTCCAGGCCATAGCCGCGCAACCCTACGATCTTGCGCGGGTTATTGGTCAGCAGGCGAAGTTTGCGCACCCCCAGGTCGTGAAGGATCTGCGCCCCGATGCCATAGTCACGCAGGTCGGGGGGAAAGCCCAGGCGCTCGTTGGCCTCGACGGTATCCAGGCCCTGGTCCTGGAGTTCATAGGCCCGCAGTTTGTTCAGGAGGCCGATGCCCCGGCCCTCTTGTCGCATGTAAAGCAGCACGCCCCGCCCTTCTTGGGCGATGATCTGCATGGCTGCATGGAGTTGTTCCCCGCAGTCGCAGCGCCGGGAAGCCAGGGCATCCCCGGTCAGGCACTCCGAATGCACCCGCGTCAGCACGGCTTCTTCTTCTCTGAACGGCGTCCCCATGACCAGCGCCAGGTGGTGTTCCCCATTGATCACATTCTCATAGGCGATGGCTTCAAAGTTGCCGTAGGCGGTCGGCAGATGGGCGGCGGCCACCCGACGGACCAGTTTCTCATGGCGCCGGCGGTATTCGATGAGTTGGGCCACACTGATGATCTTGAGGCCAAAGCGCTCGGCCAGACGTTCCAGTTGGGGAAGTCGGGCCATATGGCCGTCCTCGTCCATAATTTCGCAGATCACCGCGGCCGGGTAGAGGCCGGCCAGTTTCGCCAGGTCCACCGAGGCTTCCGTCTGGCCGGCCCGCACCAGCACGCCCCCTTCCCGTACCCGCAGCGGGAAGACGTGCCCCGGCATAACGATGTCCTCAGGACGAGTGCGGGGATCCAGCACCACCCGAATGGTATGCGCCCGATCATAGGCCGAAATCCCCGTGGTCACGCCCTCCCGGGCCTCGATGGAGACGGTAAAGGCCGTGCCGAAGCGGGAGCGGTTGTCCTGCACCATCATCGGGATGCGCAGTTCGTCCAGCCGCTGGCCGATGATCGGCAGACAAATAAGCCCCCGGCCGTACTTGGCCATGAAATTAATGGCCTCCGGGGTGACCTTTTCGGCCGCGATGCACAGATCCCCCTCGTTTTCCCGGTCCTCGTCGTCCACAATGATCACAAACTTTCCGGCGCGAAAATCCTCGATGGCTTCCTCTACCGTTGCCAGTGGCATGGCCACCTCCTCGCAACGTTCAACGATCAACGGTTTCCCACCCATACCGGGCCAGGCTTTTCCAATCTATCCCCTTGCCCTCTTCCCGCCCGGCCAGCAGCCGCTCCACGTACTTGGCGACGATGTCCACTTCCAGGTTAACGGCATAGCCCACCGGCTGCCGGGGCAGGGTAATATGGGCCTGGGTATAGGGAACCAGGGAAACGGAAAAACGCTCGCCTTCCACCCGGGCCACGGTCAGACTGGCCCCGTCCACGGCGATAAAGGCTCGGGGCACCAGGTAACGCCCTACCTCCGGCGGGGCGGCGATGGTCACCCACAGGGCCTCGCCTTCGGGCCGCTTTTCGAGAATCCGGCCCATCCCGTCCACGTGGCCCTGGACCAGGTGGCCGCCTAGCCGGCCGGAGGGCGTAAGGGCCCGCTCCAGGTTAACCGGATGCCCCGGCTCCAGGCGGCCCAGGTTGCTCTGGCGCAGCGTTTCCGGCATCACCTCCGCCTGAAAGGAATGTCCGTCCAGCGCCGCTACCGTCAGGCAGACCCCGTTGACGGCGATGGAATCGCCGGGGCGGGTGCCCTCCAGTACCGTTCGAGCCTCGATGGTCAGCCGGAAGGCGGGACCGCCCACAACCCGGCGTACAATGCCGATTTCCTCGATCAGGCCGGTAAACAAGGCATCTCCTCCAGAACTTTTTCGCCAGGGGCGCGCTTCCGGCGCGGATAGCCGCTGATCAGGAGGTCTTCTCCGACCCATTCCACACGTACTCGTTCCAGTTGGATGGCTTCCTCCAGCCGGGCGAAGCCCTCGCCGGCGACGGCGGTGGGAGCATCATAGCCGCCGATGATAAGGGGGGCGATAAAGGCCAACACCTTGTCCACCAGGCCGGCGCGGAAGAAAGCCTCCAGGAGGGTGCCGCCACCTTCCAGGAGAAGGGAAGTGACCTCACGCCGGCCCAATGCCTCCAGCAGGGCGGCGGGATCCACCCGGCCCTGCGGATCGGCCGGCAGTACGAGCACCTCCACTCCCCGGTCCTCTAGGGCGGCGCGTCGTTCGGGCGGGAAGGCCGGCGTGGCGGCGACCAGGGTATGGCCGGGAAGGGCGGGGTCGAAGATGTGCGCTTCCAGCGGCACCCGGCCACGGCTATCGGCCACGATGCGCAAGGGATGACGGCCCTCCCGGTCGGGCAGGCGGGTAGTGAGGAGGGGGTTGTCGGCGATAACCGTATCGGCACCGACCAGGATGGCGTCCACGGTGTCGCGCAGTTCATGGACGCGGCGGCGGGCCTCCTCCCCGCTGATCCAGCGGGAGTGGCCGGTGCGGGTGGCGATTTTCCCGTCCAGGCTGGAGGCGAACTTGGCGATGACAAAAGGCCGGCCGGCGGTGATGTAGGTGATAAAGGCCTCGTTCAGTTCCCGGGCCTCTTCCTCCAGTTCGCCTGCGACGGTGCGTATGCCGGCCTCCTCCAGCCGGGCTCGCCCCTTTCCGTTCACCAGGGGGTTGGGGTCGAGCATGGCCATATGCACCTCGGCGATGCCGGCGGCCAGGATGGCTTCGGTGCAAGGCGGAGTGCGCCCGTAGTGGCAGCACGGCTCCAGGTTGACGTAGAGGACGGCTCCCCGGGCCCGCTCGCCGGCCATGCGCAGGGCGTAGATCTCAGCATGGGGGGTGCCGGCACGTTCGTGATAGCCCTCTCCCACCGCCTTGCCGTCGCGCACAATCACCGCCCCAACCATCGGGTTCGGGCTGGTCCGGCCACGTCCCTGGGCGGCCAGGGCCAGAGCCCGCTGCATCCAGCGTTCGTGTTCCGTCTCCGCAGCCATAGAAAAAGCCCCGAAGCCTTACCTTCGGGGCATAGGCGCGGCCGGCAAAGGGTGCCTGGCACGGCCTGCGACCTTCTTCCATCCGGACTATACCGTCGGCCCCGGGCTTGCACCGGGTCGGCCGGAACGGCTCGCGGGCTTTCACCGCCGGTCGGGAATAGGCTCTTGCCGAGCCGCACCCTGCCCTGAAGGTCGAATGGACGTTTTCAGCATACACGGAAGGGAGGGGTTTGTCAAGTAATGTCCGTAACCAGGTCTCGAATCGGGGCTACAGCGCGAGTGGGCCGGACCACTCTCTTGACCGAGCCATCAGGAAGCAATGAGACCGACCCTATGCCTCAGGCTTCGCCGCACAGCCGGAGCAGGCGCTCCCACTCCCGGTCCACCCGCTCCTGCACCTCGGCAATGACGTGTTCAAAAGCCGGGGTGAAGAGGTGGCGGAATCGCCCCTGGAGCCGGAACCATCCCTCTACCGGCTTCTTCTCCCTGGGCTTGTAATTCAGTTTCCAGACGCCGTTTTCGATTTCGAAGAGGGGCCAGATGCAGGTCTCGGTGGCCAGCCGGGCGATCTCGATCGTCTCGGAAGGCTCGTGCCGCCAGCCGCGGGGGCAGGGCGAGATGATGTTTATAAAGGCCGGCCCATCTGCCGCCACCGCCTTGCGCGCTTTCTCCATGAGGTCCTGCCAGCGCCAGGGGTTGGCCTGGGCGGCATAAGGGATACGGTGGGCCGCCATAATTTCGGTGAGCGGCTTAGCCCACTGCACCTTGCCGGGGATAACGCTGCCGGCCGGCGAAGTGGTCGTGTGTGCCCCCATGGTGGTGGCGCTGGAGCGCTGGATGCCGGTGTTCATATAGGCCTCGTTGTTGAGGCAGATGTAGACGATCCGGTGCCCACGCTCAAAGGTGCCCGAGATCCATTGCAAGCCGATGTCGTAACTGGCCCCATCTCCGCCGATGGCCAGAAACTTGATATTGCGTTCGGGGAGACGGCCCTTGCGCACCAGGGCCTTGTACATCGCCTCGATACCGGCGGCAGTGGTGGCGGCGTTTTCGAAGGCGCTGTGAATCCAGGGCACCCGCCAGGCCGTGGTCGGGTACATCGAGGTAGCGATCTCCAGACAGCCGGTGGCTGTGGCGATGACCACCGGGTCGTCAATGGCGTGCAGAATCTGGCGCACGATGATCGATTCGGCGCAGCCGGCGCACAAGCGATGTCCGGGCGCCAGTTTCTCCGGCCGGCCGGCGATTTCCTTGAGTTTTACAGCCATCGTTTCCTCCCACTTATTCCCGCAGCCCCAGGTAGCGCACCAGTGGGCCGCGCTGCCCCGTACGGACGATTTCCTGAAGGTCGCGGATGACCTGTTCGGTGTGTCCCGGCGTCGTATCGCGCCCGCCCAGGCCGAAGATATAGTCCACCAGCGGGATGGAGCCCAAGCCGTGGACGGCGAAGGCGGCGGCCAGTTCCAGGAAGAGCGGGCCGGCCCCTTCCATCGCCCCGAAGGAGACGGAGCGATCCATCACGGCTACCGCCCGACAATCCTTCAGCACTTCGGTCAGGTGTCGATCGGGAAAGGGGCGGAAGACGCGCGGCTTGACCAGCCCTACGCGCACCCCCTCGGCCCGGGCCCGCCGGATGACGCTGCGGGCCGTGCCGGCCGTCGAAGCAAGCACCACGATGGCCATTTCAGCGTCCTCCATGCCGAACGTTTCCAGGAAGCCGTAGGGCCGGCCGGTCCATTCCCCGTACTCCCGACCGACGGCTTCGATGATCGGCAACGCCCGCGACAAGGCTTCGGTCTGCTGACGTTTGTGTTCAAAGTAATAATCGTAAAAGTCCCAGGAGCCCATCGTCAGGGGATGGTCCACATCCAGGATGGAATAGGTTGGTTGGAAGGGGCCGACGAAACGTTTGACCTCCTCATCGGGCAGCATCTCCACCCGCTCCACGCCGTGCCCGGTAATAAAGCCGTCCTGCATGCTCATGACCGGCAGGCGCAGGTCCATATGTTCGGCGATGCGCACCGCCTGAAGGGTATTATCATAGGCCTCCTGGGGGTTCTCGGCAAAGATATGGATCCAGCCGGCATCACGGGCGCCCATCGAGTCGGAGTGGTCGCAGTGAATGTTCAGCGGGGCGGAAAGGGCCCGGTTGACCACCGTCATCACGATGGGCAACCGGAGCGAAGCGGCGATGTAGAGCATCTCCCACATCAGGGCCAGCCCGTTGGCCGAGGTGGCCGTCATCACCCGTCCACCGGCCGCCGCCGCTCCCACGCAAGCGCTCATCGCGGCATGCTCGCTTTCCACGGCGATGAACTCGGTGCCGACCCGCCCGTCGGCCACGTACTCGGAAAAGGTCTGCACCACGGCCGTCTGCGGCGTGATCGGATAGGCTGCCACTACGTCGGGGTCGATCTGGCGCATCGCCTCCGACACGGCCATAGCCCCGTGCAGCGCTTTGACGATTTTTTCCATCGTTTCCTCCTCAACCGCCCCAAGGGCACAATTCCGCTGCGGCCCTACTCGGGGACCATCTGGATGACCTTGCCCATCTGCCCGGTGACGGCGTGGGGCTTCTTGATATTGACCGGGCAGACCTCGGCACAGATGCCGCAGCCTTTGCAATGGTCGTAATCGAAGCGCACCCAGCGGCCATCTTCGACGATGATCGAAGCATCGGGGCAATAAACCCAGCAGATAAGGCAGTGGGTGCATTGGTCCATATCGTGCACCGGGCGCATCGAGCGCCAGGCGCCGGTGAGGTACTCCACCGAACTGCCCGCTTCCGTAACGATCCCGGCGATGCGGGCCTCTTTCCAGGACAGGAGTTTTTCGGTCATGGTCTTCTCCTTTTATCCTTCCACGGCCTCCTCATAGGCCCGTCGGAGGCCGGCCAGGTTCGCCTCAACCACGTGCGTTTGAAGTTTCTCGCCCAGTTTCTCCCGCACCAGTTCGATGAGGGTCTCCAGGCGCACGACCCCGGTGGCCCGCACCAGGGCCCCCAGCATGATGGTGCTGGGGATGTCCCGGCGGAGCACCTCCATACCGATGCGTGTGGCATCCACCGCCCAGACGCGGGCTGTGCGGCCGGCCAACTTCAAATGCTTACGCACCTCCGCCGGGGAAAGGGGTGTATTGACGACGATCGTCCCGCCGTCCACCAACCCCTCGGCCACGTCCACGACGTGCAGGAGGCCGGGGTTGACCACTACGACGACGTCCGGCTCTTCGATCTGGCTATGCACTTCGATGGGTTGGTCGCTCAGGCGGGTGTAGGCTTTGACCGGGGCGCCCATACGCTCGGCCCCATAGTCCGGGAAGGCCTGGAAGTACTTGCCCTCGTGCATGGCCGCTTCGGCCAAAAGTTCCCCGGCGGTGACCACGCCCTGGCCGGCCCGGCCATGCCAGCGAATCTCCAGCGGCTTTTCCATATCCTTGCCTCCTAAGTTATGACACACAAATCCCCCTCCACATCCTGTCCTCCAGATCGGCCTCCGAACGAATCAGGGCGAGGGGGTCGCCGTAGGGCCAGGCGGGGCCGGAATGACGAGTTCCTGCCCCACTTGCAACTGATTGGGGTTCTCCAGATGGTTGGCCTCGATCAGATCCTCCAGACGAACGCCGAAACGCAAAGCGATCTCATAAAGCGTGTCGCCCTCTTCGACGATGTAAATCAAGGATTCCGGCGTCGGTGTGCGGGTGGGAGAAGGGAGGCCTCCGGGTGTAGGCATAAGGAAGCGCGCTCCCGGCGTAGACGTGGGTTCGGGGGAGGCGGTCATGGTGCTCCCGCAGCCCACCAGTACAAGGGATACCCAGAGGCCCAGCAATCCTATCGCCCGATACGCCTTTCGGCCGGCCACTCCGTCCTCCTCGACGGCCTTATCGGCCGGGGTTTCGTGAATTTTACCACGGCTATTCTACCAGAAAGGGCCGGGGCTGTCAAAAAAATCCTTCAGTTCCGAAAGCGTCTCGGCCACGGCTTGGAGGGAGGCTCGGTCGTCCTCTTGCAGCCCGATTTCAGAAAGGGCCTGGGCGGCGAGTTGCACAGGAAGCGGGGCCGCTTCCTCCAGAGGCGGAGCCGCCGGCGGCGTTTCGGGCAGAGGGGCCGGCCGGCCGGTCAGGGGAAGAAAGAGCGGGGGACGTACCTCCACGGCCTCTCGGCCACACAGCCGACCCAGGAAACGGGCGTAGCCGGCAGCCGCTCCTTCCAGGGTGTGGTGGGCGGAGACGTACCGACAGGCATTCTCCCCCAAGGCCCGGCGAAAGTCCGGGTGATCGGCCAGGTAGGAAAGGAAGGCGAAGATTTCCTCTTCTTCTTCCTCCCCAACGTCCACCTGGATGGCCACCTCCGGCGGGAGTTCGGCAAAGGCCGCCGTCCGGGAGACCAGGGTGGGCAGGCCGGCTCCCAGGATGCGCAAGAGGCTGGCCGAGGTTTCCCCGGCGCTGGGATAGCGCAGGTTCAGGCAGATGTCGCTGGCTGAAAGGTACCCCAGGAAAGCGCCCATCTCCACAAAGCCGGTGACGCGCACGGCCTGGCCCAAATTCAGGCGGCGCAGGAGGCCGGCCAGGTCAAAGTGGGGAGAGAGGCTGCCGACCAGGAGGAAGAGAGCCTCGGGGTGAGCCTGGCGTAGCCGGCGGTAGGCACGCAAGGCCGGCTCCAGCCGCTTGTAGGGGTTCAGGTGCCCGAAAGAAGCCAGCACCAGGGCCTCTTCGGGGAGACCCAGACGCCGCCGGGCTTCCCGGCGCTCCGGCAGGGAGGGAAGTGGCACCCCCATCGGCACCACCGCCAGCGGGACGTCCGGACGCACTTCCCGCACCCGCCCGGCCACATAGTCGCTGTGGACGATCAGCGCCGTGGCCGCGGCGATGACCTCCTCGCACAGGGGATACTGGAAGGCTTCCTCGGCCAGTTGTCCGCGGATCATCCGTTGTGCCAACCGCCAGCCGGCCTCGCCGTAGCCCCGCATGGCCTCGTGGTAGGCCCGGCCGTCGCCGTGGCGAAAGGCCCGCCAGAGCATCAGGTGATGGAGGACGTAATCGTGGAGGACGACCACGCCGGGGTAGCGCTCCAGCATGTTCAGGATATAGCCGTGGGCCGGGCTGTTGCCGACGTGGTAGAGCGTTACATCGTACTTTCGGCGGCGCAGCAGGCGGGGGTAGCGGTTGAAGGGATAAATGGAAAAGTGGGCAGCGATGTCGGGGTTTGCCGGCCGGTAGCCTTCATCGATGAAAAGGTCGATGTCGGCGTAGGAGGCCAGGTAGGGGAGGAGGTCCTCGCTATAGTCGGAGATACCCGATGGAACGGGGTTCAACGGGCTGAAATAAGCGATGCGCATAAACACCCACCGGGCACACTTCCGGGCCGGTCCGCCGGGGGTAAAACAGCCGCCCCTAGTATCGAGGCCTTGGCCTAGACTTGCTCCCGCTGTTCCTTGATGCGGGCAGCCCGGCCGGTGCGCCCGCGCAGGTAATACAGAGCGGCCCGGCGTACCCGACCCCGACGCACCACCCGTACCTTTTCTAAACGGGGTGAGTGGGCCAGGAAGGTTCGCTCTACTCCTACGCCATGGGCTCCGATCCGGCGCACGGTAAAGTTTTCATTCAACCCGCGCCCGCGCCGACGGATGACCACTCCTTCAAACTCCTGGAGCCGCTCGCGGTCGCCCTCCACCACCCGGACGCTCACCCGCACGACGTCACCGACCCGAAAGTCGGGCAGGTTCTCCTTTAGGTATTTCTGTTCAATCACATCTACGACCTTGCTCGGCATGTCCGCAACCTCCAAACTGGGTTCTGGCCAATTTCGCCTGGTAGGGCAAAAAGATACCGGTGTCCCGTCTCACGGCCTCCCGGTGGAGAAATCGCCGACGAAATGGCGTCCCGATGAAGCGCGAATGGTTATCAAAGGTAACATAAGGCGATTCTACCGATGTCCTGCTCCAAAGTTTCCTCGCCAACGGCGAGGGGATTCTCTAAAGGCGCGGGCATTATAGCACAAATCCGTCCGGACGCCAAATTGACACGACAGATAGGGAACCTCCCGACAGATTTGGGACACACCCCTTGTGGGAGTTCCTGGCCACACCTATCCCAGCACCGGTGCCAGCATTTGCCCGGTGAAACTCCTCTCCGCCCGGACCACCTCCTCCGGTCGGCCTTCGGCCACCACATAGCCGCCCTCTTCCCCGCCCTCCGGCCCCAGGTCAACGATCCAGTCGGCCGTCTTGACCACGTCCAGGTTGTGTTCGATGACCACGACCGTGTTGCCGGCATCCACCAAACGGTGGAGCACTTCCAGAAGTTTCTGGATGTCGGCCGGGTGGAGGCCTGTGGTCGGCTCGTCCAGGAAATAGATGGTGCGGCCGGTGGCCACCCGGCAGAGTTCCTTGGCGAGTTTCACCCGCTGAGCCTCTCCGCCGGAAAGGGCGGGGGCCGGCTGGCCCAGCCGGATATAGCCCAACCCCACGTCCACCAGCGTCTGGAGGATACGTCGGATCGTGGGGTGGGCCTGGAAAAAGTCCAGCGCCTCCTGGGCCTCCAGGTCCAGCACCTCGGCGATGTTCTTGCCCTTGTAGCGCACCTGGAGGGTCTCGCGGTTGTAGCGCCGGCCCTTGCAGACCTGGCAGGTCACCCAGACGTCGGGGAGAAAGTGCATCTCGATCTTGACCTGGCCGTGGCCCTGGCAGGCCTCGCAGCGTCCTCCCCGGACGTTGAAAGAGAAGCGCCCTGGCCGGTAGCCCCGCACCCGGGCCTCCGGGGTGAGGGAGAAGAGCCGGCGAATCTCGTCAAAGAGGCCGACGTAGGTGGCCGGATTGGAGCGGGGAGTCCGCCCGATCGGCTGCTGGTCGATCTGGATGACCTTGTCTACATACTCCAGCCCGCGTATGGCCCGGAAGGGGCCGGGTTTGAGGCGGGCGCGGTGCAGACGCTGGGCCAGGGCCGGGTAGAGCGTCTCGGCGATGAGGGAGGACTTGCCCGAACCGGAGACGCCGGTGACGCAGATAAAGGTGCCCAGGGGAAGGCGGACGGTGATGTTTTTCAGGTTGTTATGGCAGGCTCCTTCCAGCACCAGCCATTCCCCACGCAGGGGCCGCCGCTGCTCCGGGATAGGAATCCGGAGGGTGCCGGAAAGATAGAGGCCGGTCAGGGAGCCGTTGCGCATCACCTGTTGCGGCGGGCCGGCGGCGACGATCTCCCCGCCATGGGCACCGGCCCCCGGTCCAAAGTCCACGATCCAGTCGGCGGCACGCATGGTGTCCAGGTCGTGTTCGACGACGATGACGGTGTTGCCCAGGTCGCGCAGGCGAAAGAGGGTATCCAGGAGCCGGCGGTTGTCGCGGGGGTGCAGTCCGATGGTCGGTTCATCCAGGATGTACATCACCCCGACCAGGCCCGAGCCGATCTGGCTGGCCAGGCGGATGCGCTGGCTTTCCCCGCCGGACAGGGTGGGGGCGGCACGGTCCAGGGTGATATAGTTCAGCCCCACGTTGACCAGGAAGCCCAGGCGTTCGCGGATTTCCTTGAGGATCTCGCCGGCGATCTCGAGGTGATAAGGGCTCAGGGGAGAGGGCTCAGGGTTCGGGGTTCCGTCTCCTGGGCCTTGGGCCCTGGTTCCTGCGCCCTGTATCCTCTCCACCCACTCCAGGGCCTGGGTGATGGAGAGGGCGGTCACGTCGCGGATGGAATAGCCCCCCACGGTCACTGCCAGGGCCTCGGGACGGAGTTTGGCCCCATGGCACTGGGGGCAGGGAAGGGCGCTCATAAAGCGGGCGTACCATTCGCGCATGCCCTGGGAGGAGGTCTGGTGGTAACGTCGGGCGATCTCGGGGATGACCCCTTCCCAGGGGCGGTAGAACTCGCCCCGGCCGGTCTCCCCCTCCCAGGTAAAGTGCACCCGCCGGCCGGCCGAGCCGTAGAGGACGACGCGGCGCTGCTCCTCGCTCAACGCCTCCCAGGGCGTGTCCAGGCTGAAGCCGTACTGCCGGGCGATGGAGAGAAGGCAGCGATAGGCCCAGGAGTCCTTCTTTTCCCGCATGATGCCCCAGTAGCGGATAGCCCCGTCGTGGATGCTGAGGGCCGGGTCGCCCACCACCAACTCGGGGTCCACCTCCATCACCGTGCCCAACCCGGCACAGCGCGGGCAGGCTCCCTGGGGCGAGTTGAAGGAGAAGAGTTGGGGAGTGAGTTCCGGCATGCTGAAGCCGCACTCCGGGCAGGCGTTTTTCTCGCTCATCAGGAGGGGTTCCCCCTTTTCGGGAGCGATAAGCACCAGGCCGTCCGAAAGTTTAAGCGCCGTCTCCAGCGAGTCGTTCAGCCGGCCCAGGAAGGCCTCGTCCGGCTCCTCCGGGATCTGGAGACGGTCTACCACGACCTCGATGTTGTGTTTGACCTTTTTGCTCAGGGCGATGGGCCGTTCCAGACCGAGGACTTCGCCATCCACCCGAATGCGGGAAAATCCCTGGGCGCGGATGGTTTCGAAGAGGTCGCGGTACTCCCCCTTGCGCTCCCGCACCAGGGGAGCGAGCACCTGGAAGCGGGTGCCGGGGGGAAGGAGGCGCACCCGGTCGACCATCTGCTGGACCGTCTGCGAACCGATCTCGCGGCCGCAGGAGGGGCAGTGGGGGATGCCGACGCGGGCGTAGAGGACGCGCAGGTAGTCGTAGATCTCGGTGACGGTGCCCACGGTGGAGCGGGGGTTCTTGGCTGCAGACTTCTGCTCGATGGCGATGGCCGGGGAGAGGCCGGCGATATAGTCCACCCGGGGTTTTTCCATCTGCTCCAGGAACTGCCGGGCGTAGGCGGAGAGGCTTTCGACGTAGCGACGCTGGCCCTCGGCATAGAGCGTATCAAAGGCCAGCGACGACTTCCCCGAACCGGAGACGCCGGTGAAGACGACGAAGCGGTTGCGGGGGATGGTAACATCAATGCCCTTCAGGTTGTGTTCCCGTGCTCCACGGATGATGATGGCGTCCATGTCCTATTCTGGATGAGCATATTCCTCCACCCGTCGAACGGGAGGTTGCCCTCACTATCCTTCAGGCAGAGGGCAGCCGTTCCCGTCTGGGCCATGATCTCCGCGATAGATTTCTTTCCCGGATACTCCAGGCGCATCGCCGGCCACCT
>JASFBA010000085.1:0-13740 GCA_036172265.1 Chloroflexia bacterium | reverse complement strand
GGGGTGGGCGTGTCCGTCGGGGTCGGCGAGGCCGTGGGCGTGGCGGTATCTGTCGGGCGAGGCGAGGGGGTCGGGGTGGGCGTGTCCGTCGGGGTCGGCGAGGCCGTGGGCGTGGCGGTATCTGTCGGGTGGGGCGAGGGGGTCGGGGTGGGTGTAGGTGTGGGGGTGGGCAAAGGGGTATCCGTCGGCGAAGGCGTTGGTGTATCTGTCGGGGTCACCCAAGGCGTCGTTGGGAGAGGGGTTTTCGTTGGGCCCGGCGTCACGGTCGGGCAGGGGGTGGGTCACAGGGCCCCCAGCGGTGGTGGGAAGAGCGCCATCAGGAGAAGGAGCAGGAGGGCCAGGGTGGCTCCCCGTGGCCAGGCCGGCCAGCCGAACCGTCGGGGCCGAAGAGGGAAATTTCGTGCACCCATGGCTGCTACCTCTCACACCACCTCGTTCCTCCGAAAACCGATCGCCTTGACGGCGATCCACCTGTGCTCGCCCGGTTGGAACGGGAGCGAGGCGGTGCCGTGCATCTTCTGCTGCTCAGCCTTAGAAAATTATACACCAAGGGGACCAGAATGTCCAGTTTTAGGCCGAATTTTATTTCAAACCGCACCGGCATAGGCCTCCAGCGTCTGCCGGGCCGTCCGCTCCCAGGAGAAGGCCGCGGCCCGTTCCCTTCCCCGCCGGCCGAGTTCGGCCCGTAGGGGAGCATCCTCCAGCAGCCGGTCGAGGGCGGCCACGACCTCTTCCTCGTCCAGGGGATCCACCAGCAGGCCGGCATCGCCTACTACTTCGGGCAGGGAGGAGGTTTTTCCGACCAACACCGGCGTCCCGCAGGCCATCGCCTCCAGTGGTGGCAGACCAAAGCCCTCATATTCGGAGAGAAAGGCAAAGACGGTGGCGGTGCTGTAAAGGGCGGCTTTTTCGGCTTCAGGGATGGGGCCGAGGAAGCGGGCCGCTCTGCCCAATCCCAGGGAGCGGGCCAGCCCCGGCAGGTCCAGGAAGAGCCGGCCGTCTGGGGGATGCAGCGGGCCGGCGATGACCAGGCCGACCTCATCTCCGGGGCGGCTTTCCTTCCGGTGGGCAAAGGTGCGCAGGAGGCGGTGTACTCCTTTGCGGATGTCGGTATCGCCCAGGTAGAGGATAAAGCGCTCGGGCAGGCCGTAACGCCTTCGCAAAGCGGCTTTTTCTTCTTCGGAGGCGGGGCCCAGTCCCGGCGGTGCCGCTTCATAGGTGACGCAGACCCGTTCAGGAGGAAAGCGCAAGTGGCGGATGATGTCCTGGCGGGTATGTTCGGAGACGGCGATGACCAGGCGGGCGCGGCGGGCGGCCAGGAGGTCAAGCCAGGTATAGGCCTGCTTACGTAAGGGGCCGCGGTAAGCCGGGAGGAGGTAGGGGATGAGGTCGTGTACGGTGACCACGGTGGGGACGGGCGAGAGGAGGGGCGGGGCCAGATAGGGGACATGGAGGAGGTCGAGGTGCAAAGCACGGGCGGCCCAGGGTAAGGCAACCTGCTCAAAGTAGAGTTTGGCCAGCCGGCCGGTCGGGAACGGCCCTCGGGGGAGTTCCACGGCCGGCAGCGGCGGTTTCCCATCGGCAAAGGCGCCCGCTTCGCCGATGAGGACGAAGGTGTGCCCGCTCTCCAGGCGGGCCAGTTCCCGTGCGAGGTGGCGCAGATACTGGCCGCTCCCGGAGGTCAGGCGGGGCCAGAAGTGGGCGCTGATGCCGATGTGCATCGAGGGCGCTTACCGGCCCGGCCGCCGCGGTGGCCGGCGCCGCTCCAATTCCCGTTCATGCCGACGTCCCGCTCCAGGAGACCAGGCCTGCTTACGGGCGGCGGCCCGGTCCGGCCTCTCTCCGGTCAGCACGGCGCGGCGGGAAAGCGAGATCTTGCCGTCGGGGTCGATCTGGGTGATCATCACATTGATCTCGTCTCCTACCTGCACCACATCCTCCACCCGGGCCACGCGGTTCTCATCCAGTTCGGAGATGTGCACCATCCCGTCGCGGTTGGGCAGAATGTTGACAAAGGCGCCATAGGGCATAATGCGCACCACTTTGCCCAGGTAGACGTCCCCCACCTTGGGTTCGCGGGCCAGTTGCTCGATCATGCGGATGGCGATGCGGGCCCCCTCGGCGTTGGGAGTAGTGATGTAGACGGATCCGTCATCCTCGACGTCAATTTCGGCCCCCGAGGCCTCGATGATGGAGCGAATGGTTTTTCCGCCGGGGCCGATGACCGCGCCGATCTTCTCCGGGTCAATACGCATCTTGACGATGCGTGGGGCATAGGGCGAAAGATCGGGCCGCGGCCGGCTGATGACCGCATTCATAGCCTGCAGGATATACATCCGGCCCTCACGGGCCTGGGCAAAGGCCTGGGAGAGCACCTCAAAGGGCAGGCCGTGCACCTTCAGGTCCATCTGGAGGGCGGTGATGCCCTGCTCGGTCCCGGCGATCTTCAGGTCCATATCGCCCAGGAAGTCCTCGACCCCCTGGATGTCGGTGAGGATGGCATACCGCCCGTCCTCGCCGGTGATCAGCCCCAGGGCGACGCCGGCCACCTGGGCGCGGATCGGCACACCGGCATCCATAAGCGCCAGGGAACTGCCGCAGACCGAGGCCATGGAACTGGAGCCGTTGCTGGAAAGGACCTCCGAGACCAGACGGATAGTATAGGGGAAGTCTTCCTCTTTGGGCAGGACGGCCAGGAGCGCCCGTTCAGCCAAGGCGCCGTGGCCGATGTCGCGGCGATGGGGGCCACGCAGCGGGCGAACTTCACCGGTGGAAAAAGGTGGGAAGTTGTAGTGGTGCATATAGCGCTTGCTTTCGGCCGGCCCCAGGTCGTCCAGAATCTGCTCATCGCCTGGGGCACCCAGGGTCACGACGGTGAGCACCTGGGTCTGTCCCCGACGGAAGAGGGCGGAGCCGTGCACCCGGGGCAACACACCCACTTCGATGGCGAGGGGGCGGATGTCTTTAGGACCACGGCCGTCAGGGCGCCGGCCTTCTTCCAGGATGGAGCGGCGGAGTTCCTCCTTGAGGAGCCGGTCGAGGATGGTTCCGGCCTCCAGGGCGTTCTTCCAGGCCTCGGTCTCCGTCTCTCCCCGGCCGAAAAAGGCCATGGTTTCTTCCCGGAGGGTACGGGTCGCGTCCTCGCGCTCCTGCTTGACTCCGCGGAAGAGGGCCTCGGCCAGCCGGGAGCCCAGCCAGGCGCGAATCTCTTCGACTTTCTCCGGAGAGATTTTCTCCTCGGCCACCTCCTGCTTGGACCGTCCCAGGAGGGCGGCGATCTCGCGCTGCATCTGAAGGATGGGCTGCATGGCCTCGTGAGCCCGATGGAGCGCTTCCAGGACCCGAACTTCGGGCACTTCCCGGGCCTTGCCCTCCACCATCAGGATGGCGTCTTCGGTGCCGGCCACAACCAGGTCCAGGGCGCTTTCCTCATCCACCTGGGCGAGGGTGGGGTTGACCACCAGTTCGTCTCCGATGAGGCCCATGCGCACGGCCGCCACCGGCCCGTCGAAGGGAATGTCGGAGATCATGAGGGCGGTGGAGGCGCCGATGATGCCCAAGATGTCGGGGGCCACCTCTTGATCCACGGCCAGGACGGTGATGATGACCTGGACATCGTTGTGGTAGGCTTTGGGGAAGAGGGGCCTCAAGGAGCGGTCGATCAGGCGGGCGGCGAGGGTGGCTGCTTCGGTGGGCCGGCCTTCGCGGCGGAAGAAGGAGCCGGGAATCTTGCCGGCCGCATACAGTTTTTCTTCCAAGTCCACGGTGAGGGGGAAAAAGTCCACCCCCTCCCGAGGTTCGGCGGAAGCCGTCACCGTGGCCAGGATGACGGTCTCGCCACAGCGGACCAAAGTGGCCCCATTGGCCTGCTCAGCCACCCGGCCGGTCTCGATGGTGAGCGTTTTTCCGGCTATCGGCATTTCGAAGCGGTGAAATGTCCGTTCCCCGTTTGGGATTTCCATATGCTGCATCTCTTTTCACTCCTTTTGATGTTTCGTTCTGACCGGATCGGCCTGGGGAAACTGTGACAGAAAGGCAAGGGCAAAAGTTCCCGGCCTCACGGGAATGGACCGTCCGGGTCTCTCGAAAACATCTGTAGAACAAGCGGTTGAAAACTCCCGGCATCCATGGGTTTTTGCACTTTCCCCAAGGGGAACCGCTCGGGTTAGTCCGGGGGGTTAGGTACTGGAGGGTGACTCGCAGATTCCCTCCGGGACACTCTCCAATGCCTAACACCCCCGGGGGCCTCAGGCCGAAAAAGGTTCGAGTTTCCACCTCCTTGGGCATCAAACAACCCCTACCCGGGCCTCGTAGGGGTTGTCCGTTCGGTGAACGTTCCTTCTACACAAATACACAGCCCCACCGGAACACCGGCAATCGTCCCTTGCGGGCACTCCACGACGGGTCGCCCCTACTTACGCAGGCCCAAGCGGGAGATCGTGGCCCGGTAGCGCTCCATATCCTTACGTCGCAGATAGGCCAGGAGACGGCGGCGCCGGCCAACCAACTTCAGGAGTCCCCGGCGCGAATGGTAATCATGCACATTGTTTTTCAAATGCTCGGTCAACTGGTTGATCCGCTCCGTCAACAGGGCCACCTGCACTTCCGGCGAACCTGTATCGCTCTGATGGGTCTGATACTGCTGAATGATCTGTTCCTTCTGCGCCCGTTGTAACGTCACCGCACGCCTCCTCAACACTGCTCAATTGGCTCAACAAAGCAATTCTATTATACCATACCCTGAACAATAACGCAAATGTGGGAAGGGGTGAGGGCAAGAGAACCGGCTTCGGCATTGTCCAACGGCTTTGGGACACACCCGTCAAGCGGTTTTTTCGATGCCCCCACATATCGGAATGCTAAAGATCTGGGTTCGGTCTCCCACCTGACAGGCCTCGTGGCGCCGTAGAGGTGGGTTCAGAACTTGCCATAGGGGCGAGTTCGGAACTCGCCCTACGTGCCCGAGTTGCCACCCTTGTAGGCCTTCTATAAGCGTTGACAGAAAGGGGCTTCTTTGTTATAGTACCGTGTGGACAGATCTCTCTTACTGCCGGTTTTGGGGCCGGACTCTTCTGGCGTCCTTCCGGACGATTGCCGGATCGGGCCGGCCCAGCGAGAAAGGGGGTGGTCGTTCGCCCGTAAATCGGCTTTGGATACCTGTAGCAGTTCCCCGGCGTATGGAACTGCAACCCAGCGAGAAGGAGAAGGTGCGATGAAAATTCGACAGGTTGCTGTCGGCATGTTGCTCGTGTTCCTCGTCTTTCCGCTTCTTCCCCCGCCCGGCCAGGCCAGCCCACCGGTCGGCGTTACAGGAAACCTGCCGGAGAAGTCGGTCCAGGTATCCCGTTCCGTCGCTCCGGCCGATGAGGGTGGCCCACCGACCCTGGAAGGAACCAAGATTCCCCTCGATTGGCCCAACCCCTTGGAGCGTCAGCGCATTCAGGAGCGGCTGCGCTTGCGACAAAGCGGAAACACCCTTCAGGCCAACTTGCTGGCGAAAACCGGCACCGACCGCCTCCTGGTTATCCTGGTGGACTTTGGCGGAACCGACATCCTCACCTGGACCGCCCCGATCACGCCCGGCGACCCCTCCTCCGGATCGCAGTGGGATCCCTACGGACGGGCCGATTCCGCCGAAGCCGTGCGCGACTTCCAGGGCCGCGTCATCGTCGGCGATTGTTCCAAGATCATCACCCAGACCACCCGCCTGACCTACACCGGTCCGCTCCATAACGACATCCAGCGCCCACTTTCCGCCGACGACCGCGCCGTCCACGCCATCTGGACAGAGGATTTCAACCCGGAGCACTATATGCAGATGCTCTTTGGCGACGGCATCCTGATCTCCTATACCACAGCCTCCAGCCCCACCGAACAAGTCATCCAGGACCTGCGCGGCTATTCCCTGCGCAACTTCTACTGGCTGGAGTCGCAAGGCCTCTATACCGTCACCGGAGATGTCATCGGCTGGGTATCTGTCCCTCATTCCTTGGCCTGGTACGGAGCCGACCGGTGTCCAGGGGCTCGCTCGGGCGGCGGCGCGAGCAGCGGAGCCATCCCAGGGGCCGGCAACATGCGTTCTTTCCTGGAGGATACCATTGCCGCCGTGAATGCGGCCTATCCGGACCTGGACTGGTCGCGCTGGGACAGGGATGGCGATGGCCTCCTTGACCGCGTGCTGATCGTGCACGCCTGGCTGGGTGAGGAGGATGCTACGGTCCTCCTGAACCGTCCTACTGCCTCCGGTTCTATGGTCGGTGAGCACACCCTCTGGTCGCACAAGTCGTTTGCCAACTATCCTGAGGGTCTGCCGGTCGCTCCCGGCATTGCCCTGGGCCCTTACACGCTTATGCCGGAAAACGGCGGCACCGGGGTCTTTGCCCACGAGTTCGCCCATGACCTGGGCACTTCCGACCTCTACTCCTACGGCGGCGGCGAGACCTCGGCCGGCTTCTGGACCCTGATGGCCGACGACTGGGGCGGCGGCGACCCTTACGGATCCGTGCCTCCGGAACTCGACCCCATGCACCGGGACTGGCTGGGCTGGCTGGATGCAGCCGTTTGGAACCCCTCGATGCCGCCGACGGAGTATATCCTGGGCGAGGCCAGCAATCCTCCTCCCGGCACCGAGCGAGGCATCCTCATCGAGTTGCCGGAACAGATCGTGACCCTGCCGGTCTCTCCCTACAGCGGCCAGCACTATTACTGGGGCGGGGCCACCGATGAGCGGAACGCCGTCCTTATCCTCACCCCTACCTTGAGCACCTACCTTTCCACCTGCACCACAGCCACCCTAAAGATGATGTCCTGGTGGGACCTGGAAGACTGCTGGGACTTTGGCTTCATCCAGGCTTCCACCGACGGCGGCCAGACTTGGCGGGGAATCACCGGCACCCACACCACCCGTGAGCACAACCCCAACTGGTATTTTACCGAGGATGACCTGCCCGGATTAACTGGCTATGCCGATGCCACCAACGAGTGTGGTCCCGATCACCCCGGCACCTGGCATCTTCTGGCCTACACCCTCACCCGGTACTGCGGCCTGCCCGACGTGCAACTGCGCATCCGTTACGGCACCGACTGGGCCGTCCTCGGCGGAGGTTGGTACATTGACGACATCGCCATAGACACCGATGCCGGCCGCGTCTTCTTCGACGACCTGGAAAGCGGCGAAATCCACTGGCTCAACAACGGCTACTGGTACTACTCCGACGGGACGATCCGTTTTCCTCACCGCTACTATCTGGAGTGGCGCAACCGCGACGGATTCGACCGGGGGTTGGTCCAGGGCCGCTACGGCATCAACGACTTTGGCTTGCTCGTCTGGTACAACAACGATCGCTACGGAGCCAACGAGATTCGGGATACGATTGCCACTGGCGAAGGGCCCAGCCTGGGGCCGAAGGGGATGCTCCTCCTGGTGGATGCTCACTTCGAGCCCTGGCGCGACCCCGATTTCCCCGGGTATGAACTGATGCTCGGCTGGGAAGAAACCAACTTGTGGGGGCGCACGCAGATGCGCGATGCCGCCTTCAGCCTAAACGATACCATGCCTTTCACCAACACCTACTTCGAACCTTTCCCGCCGGGCAACTACCCCTCGCGGCCGGCCGTCCCCTCCTTCCACGACTCCTTGGGCTACTACCCCGGCCTGGAGGCCACCCCTTACCTCTATGACAACTACTCGGCCACGGTGGACTGGGACGCCAGCGTGGTTATCCCGGCCCCCCAAGATTACGGCGTCGCTCCCCCCAACTACGACGGCGACCTGGTGCAACTTCTCGATGAGGAAGGCCTCCCGCCCTACTGGCAGACCGGCTCCTGGCCCCGCTGGGACTGGCTCAGCCAGGAATGGCAATGGTTCGGCGGCACGGGCAACCCGGGCGAACATAACTACGGCGTCCATGTCAAAGTTCTGGAACAAGCCCCGGATATGTCCTGGGCTCGCATCCGAGTCTGGCACGATACCGATACCTTCGTTGGAGATATGACGGTAACGCCCCTGGCCCTTTGTCCCGGTGAGGAGGCCACCTTCTACCTGACCCTGAAGGACAGCGCCTCTTACACCTACACCGCCGACGTTACTGTGACCCTGCCGCCCTCGACCACCCTGGTCGGCGGGAGCCTGAACTGGTCCGGCGAACTGGGCGGCAAGGTCCTGCATACCCCCGACGGTATCCTCACCTTCACGGTGCAGGTAGACCCGGCTGCATCCTACGGCCCGCTCACCGCTGTCGCCCACATCGTCGGAAGTATCCCCACCAAGACCTACACCCTGACAGCCGACCTGATGGTGGGGCCGCGCTTCGCCGGCGATGTCACCGCGTCCGAGTTCATCCACCCCGGCGACATTTTCACCTACACTATCATCTTCCGCAACGAGGGCTGCCAGGCCGACGACCCGTGGATGGAGGATGCGCTGCCGGCCGAGGTGGACCTGATCACCGTGACCGGCGGGGCCTGGTACAGCGAAACCGCCCACACCGTATACTGGAGCGGAGAGCCGCTCTCCGGTGGGGAGGAGCGAACTTTCCAGGTGGTGGTGCAGGCCCATGACAATCTGCGTCCCGGCACAACGGTGGACAACTTGGTCCGCTTCTCCGCTTCGCCGAGGGTGGAAACCCGCGTGTATGCCTGGTCGCTTGTCCAGTTCGGCGGGCCAATCGAGTATCGGGTGTACTTGCCGCTTCTTCTCAAGGCCCAAACCCTGTTGTTTTCCTCCGGCAGATAAGGAACTGTCCAATCGGTCGGGCCGGCCTTGCCCCAAGGCAAGGCCGGCCTGATCCACCCGAGAGATGGGTTCGAGATCGGGTCCATATCTATAGTTGGGCATCGTCGATTCATCCGATTCGAACCCGCTTCTGCGGACGGACACCACCCTTGCACAGCCTTAGCCGGCGTAAAAGCCCCTTGTAGGGGCGAGGCAACCCTGTCCCGGCGAATTTGCCCATCCAGAAACATGTACCCTTCGAGACCGCCTTCACGCAAAATCGCCGGGTTGTGGTATACTGAGGTTACGGGTCAACCGGACCCGGCGATGAAAAAACAGGATATTTCGGTGTTTATACGCCAAGTATTTCCAAGGCCGATCGTCTTCTTTTGGCTGGCTTATTTTCTGCTGGCCGGCTGTGCCGCCCCTACGGAAGCGCCATTGGATTCCACTCCTATCCCAACGATGCCCCCGCCTTCGCCCAGCCCGACCCCGGACCTTCGGATAGGCGGCCGGTTGAACGTGCACCTTTCCCACGATCTGGAACGTCTGCCCCCCCTCCTCCTGGCCGAAGATGCCGAGGCCGGCCGGGTGATGCACCTGCTCTATGCCGGTCTGACCCGCTTGGACGACCGCCTTCTCCCCCGGCCGGACCTGGCCGAGCAATGGCGCATCTCCCCCGACGGCCTGGGGGTCACCTTCACCCTGCGGCCAGGGTTGCGCTGGAGCGACGGCACGCCGCTCACCGCGGAGGACGTGCGCTTCACCTGGGACGCCTTGCGCTCCTGGGAGGTACGTCTGGGGCTGCAGGCCGACCTGCACGATTATGTGGCGGCGGTGACGGCACCGCTTTCCGACACGGTCGTCTTCATCCTGAACCGGCGGCTGGCCGGCCTGCTGGCCGACGCCTCCTTCCCTATCCTGCCCCGCCATATTTGGGGAGACCTTTCCCCTCAGGCCCTTCAGGAAGCCGACCTTCTTGCTGCCCCGGTGGGCAGCGGCCCCTTCTGTCTGAAGGAGCGCTGGCCAGGGCAGGCTTTGGTATTGGAGCGCAACCCTTACTACTACGGCCCTTCCCCTTTCCTGGATCAGGTGGCCTTTCTCGTCGCTCCCAACCCCCAGGTGACGGAGATCGCCCTGCGCCAGGGAGACCTGCACCTGGCCCAGGTCTCGCCGGAGGTTTACCGGTCGCTTCAGGAGAACCCCGCCCAGCGGCCGCTTCTCCTGGCCCGCTACCTGGCCCCGCAGTACACCTTTCTGGCCTTTAACCTGCGTGACGGCCGGCCCTTTGCCGATCCTGCCCTGCGCCGGGCTTGGGCCCTGGCCGTGGACCAGGAGGCCGTTGTTCGGGAGGCCACCGGCGGGGAGGGGGTGCCGCTCCGCTCGCCTATCCTGCCGCCGAAATGGGCCTATACGGAGATGCCTCCCCGGAGGTCGGACCCGGAGCAGGCCCGGGCCATCCTGGCCGAGGCCGGCTGGAGCGATCGCTCCGGCGACGGCATCCTGGAAAAGGACGGCCGGCCGCTTCTGGCACGCCTCTACGTCCGCGCCGACGCTCCAGAGCGCCTGCAGGCCTGCCGGAAGATGGCGGAGCAGGTACGGGCCATCGGCATCGCCGTGGAGGTCGTCCCGGCCGACTTCCAGAGCGTCATCGCGGCAAAACTCCGTCCTCCCTATGACTTTGATCTCCTCTGCATGCAGTGGCGTAACCTAGGGCCGGATCCGGACCTCTTCTACCTCTTTCACTCCTCTCAGGTCTGGCAGGGAGAAGGAGATACGCGGGAAAACCTCTACAACTTGGTCGGCTACCGAAGCGAGGAGGCCGACCGGCTTCTCCTGGCCGGCCGCGACACCTACGACCCCGAAAAGCGCCGGGAAATCTACCGGGAATTGCAGGAGGTGCTCGAACGCGACCTGCCTTACTACCTCCTCTGGGGCGACCCGCTTTACCTGGTCGCCGACGCCCGGTTGACCTCCGCCGACGGGCCGATTCGGTGGGAGACACCGAACGTTTTCTGGAATATTGAACGCTGGTATTTCCGGACGGAGTAGAAGCCGATTCAGGAGGACGGGGATGTCCCTGAAAAGCGTGCACCTTCTGCTGACCTACCGTTGCGATCGGGAATGCGACCACTGCTTCGTCTGGAGCGGCCCTTCGGCCCAAGGGATGATGAGCCTGGAACTGGTGCGGAAGATCCTGGCCGGGGCGCTGCGGATGGGGTCGGTGCGTCGCATCTACTTTGAGGGCGGGGAGCCGTTTCTCTACTACCCGTTGATGGTGGAGGGAATGCGGCTGGCTGCCCAGGCCGGGCTGGAAACCGGCATCGTCACCAACGCCTACTGGGCCACTGGGTCGGAGGAAGCGCGTCTTTGGCTCCGGCCGCTCCTGGAGTGGAAACTGGTGGACCTGACCGTGAGTCGTGACCGCTTCCACGGGGAGGAAGCCGAGCCCCTCCTGGCCCAACAGGTGGCCGGGGAACTGGGCATCCCGGTGGGGGTGCTTGCTATTGCTCAGCCTTGTGCGGAACGGCCGGCCCGCGAGGGCGAACTGCGCTTCCGCGGTCGGGCGGCGGAGAAACTCACGGGTGGATTGCCCCTCTGTCCCTGGGAAACGTTGCGCGAATGTCCGTATGAAGACCTGGCCGACCCGGAGCGCGTGCACATCGACGCCTTCGGCTATGTCCATCTCTGCCAGGGGCTGACCCTGGGAAACATCAGGGAGCGGCCTCTGGACGACCTCTTTGCCTCCTATCGTCCCCGGGATCACCCCATCGTCGGCCTGCTTCTGGCGGGCGGGCCGCCCTGGTAGAAGCGTACACTCTGCCCCACGAGGAGGGTTACGTCGAGGAATGCCACCTCTGCTACTGCGCCCGCCAGGCCCTGCGGGCCTCTTTTCCGGCCTATCTGGGGCCAGGGCAGATGTATGGAGAAGGGTAAAAAGGGTTCAAGAGTTGCCTTATACTTCCGGCCCGTTGCGCGGTATGTCACTGGACAGTTTGCGCAAATTGTGTTATACTTATCGGAAGAAAATGGAAAGAAAGGAGGTTGATATGCATCCTGCTATACCGATCTGGTTTGTCCGGCCGCCGGCCCCTCCGGACGAACTGGCCGAACTTGTCGACTGGCCCCCGACCTTTGCCCAACTCCTTTGGAACCGTGGCATACGCTGCCGTGCCGAGGCCGAGGAATTCCTGCAGCCCGATTACCGCCGTTTGGCCGACCCCTTCCTGATGGAGGGGATGCCCCTGGCTGTGGAACGCATCGCCCGCGCCCTGGAAAACGGGGAGCGCATCACTGTCTACGGCGACTTTGATGCCGACGGGGTGACCGGCGTGACGCTGCTCGTGCAGATGTTCCGCACCCTGGGAGGCCGAGTGTACCCCTACATCCCCCACCGCATCGAGGAGGGTTACGGCCTCCATACAGAAGCCGTAGAACGCTTGGCCGCCGAGGGCACCCGACTCCTTATCACCGTGGACTGCGGCATCAGCAACATCGCCGAGGTAGCCCGAGCCCAGGCCCTGGGAATGGATGTAATCATCACCGACCACCACCTGCCTTCGACAGAACTCCCGCCGGCCCTGGCCGTTCTCAACCCCCGTCAGCCGGGTTGCGCCTATCCCTTCAAGCGATTGGCCGGTGTGGGGATCGCCTTCACCCTGGCCCGCGGCCTGGCCCGCCTGGGCATCCCGGGCCGGGAGAAACTGCGCCGGGAGGACTTTCTGGACCTGGTCGCCTTAGGCACGGTGGCCGATATGGCCCCGCTGGTGGGGGAAAACCGCATCCTGGTCGCCTATGGGCTGGAGGCCATCCACCGCACGGAACGGCCGGGCCTGCGCGCCCTGATGGCGGTGGCCGGCATCCGTCCGGAACGGGTGGGCACGGGCACCATCGGCTTCATCCTGGGCCCCCGACTGAACGCGGCCGGTCGGCTGCGTCACGCCCGTACCGCCTACCAACTCCTCCTCACCGAAAGTCAGGAGGAAGCCGCTGTTTTGGCCCGGGAACTGGACACCCTCAACCGCGAGCGCCAGGAAATCATGGCTCACACCTTGGAACAGGCCCGCCGCCAGGTGCTTTCCCTGCCCGATGAGCATCGGGCCATTTTCCTGGCCTCCCCTGACTTCCCGGCCGGCGTGATCGGGCTGGTAGCCGGCAAACTCCTGGAGGAATTTTACCGCCCCACCCTGCTCGTCGAACTGGGGGAAGGTGAAAGCCGCGGTTCCGCCCGCAGCATTCCGGAGTTTCACATCACCGAGGCCCTGCAGGAGTGTGCCGACCTCTTGACTCGATACGGAGGCCACCGTTTGGCGGCCGGCTTCACCCTGCCCAGCGAAAACCTCCCCGCCCTGGCGGAACGCATGCTGACCCTGGCCTCCCGACTGGACGAACGCGCCCTCACCCCCAAACTGAACATCGAGGCCGAAGTGCTCCTATCGGACCTGAACTGGGACCTCCTCCGCTTGCTCGAGCAACTGGCTCCCTTCGGGGTCGAGAATCCCCAACCCCTTTTCCTGTGCCGGCAGGTCCAAGTAAGGAACGTTCGTCCGGTGGGAAACGGGGGAGAACACCTCCGCCTGACGCTTAGCGACGGCCGGACCAGCCGGGAAGCCATTGGCTTTCGCCTGGGCCTGCGGGCCGGGGAGTGTCCGCCGGGCAGCCGCCTGGACCTGGTCTGTACCCTGGAGAGCAACACTTGGAACGGAGAGGAGCGGCTGGAACTCCAGGTGCGCGACTTCCGGCCGGCCCATGTACCCCCAGGGGTATAAGAAACACCGCAAAATCTTCCCCAATTTGACAAACTGTCGGCCGGTTCCGTGGATCGTTGAACGTTGATCGTTCACCCCTGGTCGTTCCTGTCGAGGCCGGCCTATCCCTCCAGGGGGGATCTGGCGGGACAGCCTCCGAAAGGCCGGCCGGGCCACGGGGACACTTTGTCGCCGGCGGCAGCGCCTTTCTGCGGGGGGTTTCGGGGAGTATGCCATACCCCCCGAAGGGGGTGTCGGGGGCGAGTAGGGGGCGGCCGG
>JASFBA010000084.1:0-85030 GCA_036172265.1 Chloroflexia bacterium | reverse complement strand
CCGGAGGCATCCAGGGCTTTAGCGGCGATCAGGCTGATGCTCCAGTTCATTCCAGAAACGCCCACACCGTTGTTGGTGAGCGCGCCAATGGTGCCGGCCACGTGGGTACCATGACCGTCGTTATTTGATAAAGTCTTTCTGCAAGATAACGGCCGGCAGGTCAGGATGGGAATTGTCAATGCCGGTATCCACCACAGCGATCCGCGCCCACCGGGTCACGCAGCCGGAGCGGGAGGAGTTATAGCACTGAGTATTATCGTAGGGGTCGTTCGGATCCAACCAGATGGTGGCAATGCCGTTGGGCTCGGCGTACTCCACGTTAGGGTTACGGCTCAAAGCCGCAACGACCTTCTCCACCGCCCCCTCGGGGACCTTCAGAACGACGACGCCAGCAAAGGCTCCTCCCGATCCACCCTACTCCCCATAGCCCGGGCAATGGCATAGGCGTTCGCCCCGGGCTTGAATTTGAGAATGACCTCATCAGGGACATACCCGTTTCCAGGATTCTCCGGGCCCGCTTGAACAGGGGGAGTGAGGCAGAGAAGCGATAGTACGAGGGCCAAGACAGCAGAGAGAATCAGCGCTTGCCTCATAGTTTGTTCCTCCTTATGATGACAAAGAAATGTCTCTCAGACCGAGAGGGCTGGCCACATCGGGGGCAGGTCCGTAACTGATACTGAATTTACCACAAATTCCCTCACTTGCCAATTCCCTCAATTCGTGGTATACTTTTACCACAATTGATGAACCCCGGTGAGGTGCCCGCGCCGAAAGGCAGGGCTTAATAGGGGAAGTCCGGTGGTCCGTCCAGAGGCCCCTTCGGACGGAGATTCCGGCGCTGTCCCGCAACTGTAATCCCGTTCCCGGATGCACGAAAGGCCGGGGCCGGAGGCCGCATCCGGGCCGGGAGAGCCAGGTCGCCTGCCTCACCGTCGTTCCAGGAACCTGCGAGGACAGGGGAATGGAACTGCGGTTCGGAGGATTGAACCCGGTCCCATACCCCTTGTCGGATGACAAGGGGATTTTTATTCCCCCCATGCCTCGGAGGGGGAATTTTTTGTTTTCCCCTCTTTCCCTCGCTGGTTCCACACCCTGTTTCACTCCCAACATCCCATTCCAAAGGAGGTCTCTGATGAAAGGCATCCGTCATCTCATTACCCTGGGGCTGACCCTGGCCCTGATACTGGGGCTGGCGGCTTGCCGCCCCACGCCGACGCCTCTGCCACCCACGCCCACACCTTTACCGCCCACCGCTACGCCGACCCCTGTTCCACCCACGCCGACGCCAACCCCACCCCCCTACCCGATGACCGTCACTGATATGGCCGGGCGGGAGGTGAAGATTCCCGCCGAACCCCAGCGCATCGTCTCCCTGGCCCCCTCTATCACGGAGATCCTCTTCGCGCTGAACCTGGGAGAGCGGGTTGCGGGCGTCACCGAGTTCTGCAACTATCCGCCCGAGGCGACAGAAAAGCCCAAAGTCGGCGGCTTCTCCGACGTCAATATGGAAAAACTGCTGGAGGTCCAGCCCGATCTGGTGCTGGCCGCCAGCATCCATATGGCCCAGGTGCTGCCAGAACTGGAGAAATTGGGGCTTCCGGTGCTGGTTATTGACGCCCACGACTTCCCGGGCGTCCTGGAGAGCATCCGGCTGGTCGGGAAGGTCACGAACGCGGAGAAGGCCGCAGAGGACCTGACGGTCCAGATGCAGGAGCGGGCAGATAAAATCGCCCAAGCGGTGAAGGACCGACCCCGGCCCCGGGTCTACTGGGAACTGGACCCCACTTTCTGGACAGTCGGCCCGGGTTCTTTTGTCCAGGACCTGATTGAACGGGCCGGTGGGGAGAACATCGCGGCCAATGCCGAGATGGCCTGGGTCCAGTTGACCGCTGAGGCCATCGTCGCCGCCGACCCGGAGGTCATCTTCCTGGCCGACCACCCCTGGGGCGAGTCGGCGGAGACGGTGAAGGCCCGCCCCGGCTGGGAGAAGATCTCCGCCGTGGTCAACGGGCGCATCGTGGAACTGACCCAGGAGCAGACCGACATCGTCAGCCGACCCGGCCCGCGCGTGGTGGACGCCCTGGAACTGATCGCTCGGGCCCTCCATCCCGATGCGTTCCAGCCATAGTTGTAAACCCTCATCAGGTGACAGTCACCTTGAAGGTGACTGTCACCTCAACCTGTTCCGCCGGAGGCGCTGGCTCTTCCTGGTCCCGGGCATCGGGTTGCTGATAGTCACAGCAACGCTGGGCGTCGCCTGGGGAGCCGTCTCTATCCCGCCGGGCGCCGTCCTCCGCATCATTGGGCATCAATGGGGAGCAACGACCGGGCCGACAAACTGGCCTTCCGCCTGGGAGACCATCCTGCTTCAAATCCGTGTCCCCCGAGTGGTGCTGGCAGGTCTGGTCGGGATGACCCTGGCCATCGCCGGGGCGGTCTACCAGGCCCTCTTCCGGAATCCGCTGGCGGAGCCGTACCTGATCGGTGTCTCCTCCGGCGCGTCCCTGGGAGCCACATTGGCCATCGCCTTCATCTGGCGGCTGGGCAGGGGCGGGTGGAACGGCGTCTCGCTGGCGGCCTTCGTGGGCGCCCTCCTGGCAACAGCCGTCATTTACTCCCTGGCCCGGGTCGGCGGACGGACCCCCATCACCACCCTCATCCTGGCCGGGGTGGCCGTCAACGCCCTCCTCTCGGCGGCCACCGTCCTCCTGGTATTCAGTATGCAGGACGCGTTCCGGGCTATGCACGTTCTGGGCTGGCTGATGGGGAGTCTGGCGCTGGCCGACTGGGAGAAGGTCCGGACGGTCCTCCCCTACGTCCTGGGAGGGCTGGCCGTCATCGCCTGGCACGCTCACAGCCTGAACGTGCTCCAACTGGACGAGGAGCAGGCCCAGTCGCTGGGGGTGGCAGTGGAGCGGACCAAGGGGCTCCTCATTCTGGCGGTCTCCCTCGCTACCGCCGCCGCCGTCTCGGTCAGCGGGACGGTCGGCTTCGTGGGGCTGATTATCCCCCACATCGTCCGGCTCATCTGGGGGCCGGACCACCGATTCCTGCTCCCGATGAGCGGCATCCTGGGCGCGGTGGGGGTCATCCTGGCCGACAGTGCGGCCCGCACCCTCTTCTCCCCCCGGGAATTGCCCCTGGGGGTGGTGACAGCCGTTGCCGGCGCGCCGTTCTTCCTGTATCTGCTACGGCGGCAGAAGCGGGAGGTGTTTTAGCGCGCCCTGCTCCCTGCAACCCGGAGGTGAGTATGATACCACTGGAAATAGAGAATCTGACCTTTGCTTATGACGGGCGGGCCGTTCTGCAGGGGGTGTCGTTCCGGTTGATGCCCGGGGAGGTACTGGGGCTCATCGGTCCCAACGGGGCCGGGAAATCCACACTGATCCGGCTGGCAGCGGGATTCCTCCGGCCCGATAGAGGGACGGTGCGGCTCTTTGGGCGTCCGCCGGCCCGTTGGCCCTCGCGTGAACTGGCCCGATGGGTCGCGCTGGTGCCCCAGGGCGCCTCCATCCCATCTACCTTCACCGTCTGGGAGAGCGTAATGCTGGGACGGACGCCGTATCTGGGCTTTCTGGGAGTCCCCCGTCAGGGAGATCGGGCCGCCGTCCGCCGCGCGCTGGAATGGGTGGGTATGGCGGATCTTTCGGAGCGGCTGATCGGCGAACTCTCCGGCGGGGAGCGACAACGGGTCCTCCTGGCCCGCGCCCTGGCCCAGGAACCCCGCTGTCTCTTTCTGGACGAGCCGACGACCCATCTGGACATCCACCACCAGGTCGCGGTCCTCTCCCTGATCCGCCGGATGGCAATGGAGCGCGGCATCGCCGTCCTGGTCGTCCTGCACGATATGAACCTGGCAGCGACCTTCGCCGACCGGCTGGCGTTGCTGGTGGACGGGTTCCTGGCGGCCCTGGGCGACCCGAAGGAGGTGTTGCGCCGGGAGCGGCTGACCGCGATCTATGGGGACGCCATCGCAGTTTTCCCCCGACCCGACGATGAGGGACGTCCGGCCATCCTGCCCAGAATCGGCCAGGGTGAATCACCCGGAGGACGGACGGCATGGAGAACATCTTGAAGGCGTTGTGGTTATCTTTGGAATAGGACGTAGATAAACGCAGATGAACGTGGATTTTCCTTGAACCTCCTCATCTCCTGGAGCGGTGGAAAAGATAGCGCGCTGGCAGCCTACCGGGCCCAGCGGCAGGGCCACCGACTGGTCTGCCTGCTCAACTGCGCCGCCGAGGACGGAAGCCGCGTCCGCTCCCACGGGTTCCCTGCTGAGGTTGTCGCCCTCCAGGCCCGCGCGATGGGCCTTCCCCTGGCCCAGGTCTACACCTCCTGGGAGGAGTATGAGGCCCACTTCAAAGACGCGCTGCGAACGCTGAAGGCTTCGGAGATAGAAGGCGGCGTCTTCGGGGATATGGACCTGGAGGGACACCGGGAGTGGGTGGAGCGGGTCTGTGGAGAAGTGGGCCTGCAGCCCCTCCTCCCCCTCTGGAAGGCCGACCCCTGGGCCCTGCTGGAGGAGTTCTGGGGGGCTGGCTTTCAGGCCCTGGTCGTCGCGACCCGGCTGGACCCCGCCTTCCTGGGGCGTCCCCTGGGCCGGGAACTGGTCGCCGAGATGGTGGCGCGCGGGGCTCATCCCTGCGGAGAGCAAGGCGAGTATCACACCCTGGTCACCGACGGGCCCCTTTTCCGGCGTCCGCTGCGGGTGGAAATCCCCCCGGGCGCTCCGGCCGTCCGCGAGCACGACGGCGTCTGGTTCCTGAACCTCACGGCGCGGCTGGAGGGCAGGGTTGGCTGAGGCAATCCTGACACTTCTGGGAGCAGTCGCCCTGGACTTTGCGCTGGGGGAGCCGCAGGGTACCTTCCACCCGGTCACCTGGATGGGCCGCTGGCTGGATGGGTGGTGGCGGTGGCGGCCCCGAGCGGGCCGGGCCTGGCAGTTCCTCTTCGGGATGGCCGCCGTCCTGCTGGGCGCGGCCCTCTTTGCGCTCCCGATGTGGTTCCTCTCCCGCGCTTCGCTCCCCCTGTTCTGGCTCTGGAGCATCCCCCTACTGAAGGTGACCTTCGCCATCCGCGCCCTCCTGTGGGCCGGGGCGGAGGTGCAGGAAGCACTGGAACGAGGAGACCTGCCGGAGGCCCGCCGAGTAGTCCGCTGGCACCTGGTCGGGCGGGAGACGGCGGACCTTCCGGCGCCGCTGGTCGTCTCCGCAACGGTGGAGTCGCTGGCGGAGAACCTCACCGACGGGCTGACGGGGCCCCTCTTCTACTTTGCCCTTCTGGGGCTTCCCGGCGCGTGGGCCTACCGGTTCTGCAATACCGCCGACTCTCTGTGGGGCCACCGCACGCCAGAGAAGGAGTACCTCGGCAAATTTGCGGCCCGGGCTGACGATGCCCTGAACTGGCTCCCCGCCCGGCTGACCGCCCTGCTCATCGTTGTCGGGGCGGCGCTGGCCGGAGAAGACCCGCGCGGGGCCTGGCGCGCGATGTGGGGCCAGCACCCCCGGACCGCGAGCCCCAACGCCGGCTGGACGATGGCCGCGATGGCCGGCGCATTGGGCGTCACCCTGGAGAAGGTGGGGCACTACCGGCTGGAAGGAGGGGATGGCCCGCGAGATACGCAGACTATCCGGCGCGCGCTCCGGGTGGTCCGATGGACAACGGTGTTAGTGGTGGGGGGCATTCTCCTGCTGGTATGGATCCTCGGTTCGTAGTCAGGCCCGCCGTTCGTACTCAGGGCACCGTTCGTAGTCAGGCACGAAGCGCAGCGGAGTGCCGTTAGACGCGACTCCGCTTCGCTGCGTCGCTCACTACGAACGGTCCGGGAGGATAATTTGAACATAAACGATCCACCCCTCTTACCCCGTCCGGTTGTTCGTGAACTGCTCCCAGATGAGCACGGTGGCCTGGATTACGCCCGCTTGCGGGCCGAAGGGATCACCCCGGACGAAGTGCTGGATTTCAGCGTCAATTCCAACCCCTTCGGCCCCCACCCGGCAGTGCAGGAAGCGCTGACGCGCGTGAACATCTCCCGGTATCCCGACCCGGAAGCGGGCCTTCTCCGGGAGCGATTGGCCGCACTCTGCGGCCTTCCCCCGGCCCAGGTCCTGGTGACCAACGGCACCGCGCAAGCGATCTGGCTGGTCGCCCTGGCCTATCTGGACCCCGGCGATGCCGTCCTGATCGTCGGCCCGACATTCGGGGAGTACCGGGTGGCCTCCATGCTGATGGGGGCGGGGGTTTATGTCCTCTCCGCCCCGGAGGAGCAGCGGTTCCACCCCGACGCAGGGGAAATCGCCGAATGGATTTGCGCTCACTATCCCCGCCTGGTCTGGCTCTGCAACCCCAACAACCCCACCGGGGTCTACCTGAGCAGGGAGGCCGTTCTCTCCATTCTAACGGCCTGCCAGACGGTGGGAAGTCTGCTGGTTGTGGATGAGGCGTATGTGAATTTCGCAAGCGCACCGTGGGATTCCGTCCCTTTTCTGGAAAGCGGGCATCTGCTCATTCTACGTTCCATGACCAAAGACTTCGCCCTGGCAGGATTGCGGCTGGGATATGTGCTGGGAGCCGAAGAGGGAATTCGGGCCCTGCGCCGGGCACAGCCGCCATGGAGCGTCAACGCGGCCGCCCAGGCGGCAGGATTGGCCGCTCTGGACCACCTGGAGGAATACCGGGAGATGTGGCGCCGGCTGCGCCGCCTCGCGGAGGACTTGCAGACCGCTGTTGCGGAGTTGGGATACCCTGTCCTCCCCACCACTGTGAATTTCTTCCTGGTGCGGACGGGAGCTGGGGAGAGGACGCGGGAGTTGCTGATGCGCCAGCGGATTCTGGTTCGCAGTTGCCGCTCCTTCGGCCTGTTGGCCCATATCCGCATCGGGACTCGCCGATTGGAGGAGAACCGGCAACTGGTGGAGGTTATGTCACGGCTGAAGGATGAGGGGGTCTGCGGAGGCCCAAAGGACTGCCATCTCTAAACCTACCTTAGGAGGTTGATATGATATCTTTGCCAGAGGCTGTCGCTCGTATTGGGCCGCTAGCGGCAGCCGCGATGGAGGCCGCGAGGGCCCGCCAGGACCGATTGACCAAGCCCCAGGGAAGCCTGGGGCGGCTGGAGGACCTCTCGGTCCAGATTGCCGGGATCACCGGCAATCCCCGGCCCGTCATCCGCCACAAGGCGGTCATCGTCGTGGCAGGAGACCATGGTGTGGCGGCGGAGGGCGTGAGCGCGTACCCCCAGGAGGTCACCGCCCAAATGGTCTACAATTTCCTGCGGGGCGGCGCGGCCATCAACGTCCTGGCCCGCCACGTCGGTGCGCGGGTCGTGGTGGTGGACGCAGGCGTCGCCGCCGACTTGGAGCCCCACCCTGCGCTGAAAATCCGTAAAATTGGCTACGGGACCCAGAACATTGCCCGGGGCCCGGTGATGACCCGCGAGCAGGCCATCCGGGCACTGGAGACCGGCATCGCGCTGGTGGAGGAGGAATTGGCCCAGGGACTGGACATCGTCGCGCCGGGGGATATGGGGATCGCCAACACGACCCCAGCGGCAGCCATCACCGCTGCCGTCACCGGCCTGCCCCCGGCAGAGGTGACCGGCCGAGGCACGGGCGTTGACGACGAAGGGCTGGCCCGCAAGATCGCCGTGGTGGAGCAGGCGCTGCGGGTTAACCGACCGGACCCGAAGGATGGCGTGGACCTGCTGGCGAAGGTCGGCGGGTTTGAAATCGGGGTCATCGCGGGGATCGTCCTGGGCGCGGCGGCCCACCGCATTCCGGTGATACTGGACGGGTTCATCTGTACCGCCGGGGCGTTAGTGGCGGCGGCCGTCGCTCCCGCTGTGACGGCCTATTGCATCGCCGGGCACAACTCGGTGGAACGAGGCCACCGAGCGATGCTGAACCACCTGGGACTTGTGCCGCTCCTGGACCTGAACATGCGGCTGGGCGAAGGCACGGGCGCCGTCCTGGCGATGGGACTGGTGGAGGCGGCCTGTAAAATCCTGAACGAGATGGCGACCTTCACCGAGGCCGGAGTTGCGGAACGTCTGTAGCGTAATCTTGCGCTCGCTTCTTGTGGCGTTGCATTTCCTGACCCGCCTGCCGTTGCCTTCGCGGGAGGTTTCGCTGGAAGAGGTGGGGCGGTCAGCATGGGCGTTTCCGGCGGTCGGGGCGCTGATCGGCCTGCTGCTGGTCGGCTCCGACGCGCTGCTGGGCTACCTGTTCCCGCCCGTCCTGAGAGCCGCGCTGGTGCTGGCCCTGTGGGTGGCCCTGACCGGCGCGCTCCACCTGGACGGATTCGTGGACTGCTGCGATGCGCTGCTGGCCGCCCGCTCTCCCGAGGTCCGACTGGAGATTCTGCGGGATACTCATGTGGGCGCTTTTGGAGTAGTCGGGGCCGTTATACTGCTGCTGGTCAAATTCGCGGCGCTGGCGACGGGCCTCTCTTCCGGGACCTGGACCGCCCTGCTCCTGGCGCCATTGCTGGGACGATGGGCAATGGTCTACGCGATGGCCTGCTACCCCGCCGCCCGGGCGGCCGGCATGGGGAAGACGGTACGGGAGTTCGTTAGCGGGCGGGCCCTGCTGGGGGCCACGATGCTGGCCCTGCTTCCCCTCCCGGCGCGCCCGCTGGAGGGCCTGATCGCCCTGGCGCTGGCCTGGCTGTTCACCGTCCTCTTCGCCCACTGGGTCCTGCGGCGTATCCCCGGCTTCACCGGCGATGTCTACGGCGCCCTCTGCGAGTCCGTAGAAGTGATCGTCCTCCTGACTCTGGTGGCCGGGAGGGGAGGATGAACGGCCGTAGCAACTATTCAGCGCTGACGGAAAGTCAGCCTCCCTGGGCCTGCGGCCTCTGGACGGCCTGCGCCATCCGTTCCGGATGGACGACGGACAACAGACCACCGACCACTGTCGTCTATGGTCTGTGGTCTATGGTCTGTGGTCTGCGGGGGAAGCCGATTCCCCATCGGCGCCAAGAGGGCGATCTCCATCGGGCTGAATAGTTACCTTCCGTATAGGCTCCACCTCCTACGTCTATCCGGCGGACCTTCTACCGACTGCTGGAGGAAACGGAATAATGAGAGCCCGGGTGACTCTGATTCTGGGCGGTGCCCGAAGCGGGAAAAGCGCATATGCCCAGCGGCTGGCAGTGGAATCCGGTCGGCCGGTCCTCTACGTCGCGACGGCGACCACAGGGGATGCTGAGATGGCCGAACGGATTACCCGCCATCGGGCCGCGCGCCCGTCCCACTGGCGCACGCTGGAGGCCCCGATGCATATCGGACAGGCACTGGAGGCGGCGGTCGCCGGGGGCGAAGTCGTGCTGATGGATTGCCTGACCCTGCTGGTCTCCAATCTGCTGATGGACGAAGGCGATGGGGTGACGGAAGACCGGCTGGAAGCGCGAGTTGTGGACGAATTGGAGGCCGTGCTGGAAGTCTGCGCCGCGCGAGGGGTTTCTCTCATCGTCGTCTCCAATGAAGTGGGGATGGGATTGGTCCCCCCGTACCCGATGGGACGGGTCTACCGGGACGCGCTGGGGCGGGTCCATCAATGGCTGGCCGCCCGGGCCGACCAGGTGATCCTGATGGTGGCGGGGATTCCGCTGAACCTGAAGGGCGGGTGAGGTTCCCGCCCTGCTCTCATTCCCAGAGGATAGCGGATAAGAAAATCTGGTCCCCCGCCGGTTTCCCGTCAACAGTGACCTCCCATCGCTCCATCGTATCCAGCCAGTAGGCGCCGGTAGCCAGGGTGTACTCCCCCGACGGCGCACCGGCCGGGATGGAGAACCGCTGCTGCTGGACGATGAGGTCGCCAGGCTGCCAGAATTCCGGCGGGAATCCCATCCCATCCGCCACTGCCACGGGGATCCCATCTGGCCCCAGAAGGTGACCCATCAGCGATAGAGGCCGGGCCGGTATCTCTTTGACCCGCCAGAACGTCCACAACTCCACCGTTCCACCGGTCCGGAACACGGAGTGCCCCACAAAATCCAGCGGGCCATCTAGGGTAGCCGTCAGCGGGTGCTCCGACGCCGGGGCCGTCTCCAGCCAGTAGAGGTTGTATAGGGGACGGCCGTCGGCCCGGCGGGCCGGGACGTCCAGCATCGCGCCGGGCGGGGGCCCGGCCTCCGGCGGCAGGACCAGGACGCCGGGCGGCCCGGGAGCGGGGAATACCCACGTCTGAGAACAGTCCACATAGGCCACCCGGAGGTCGGGACGGCCCAGGCCAGTGCGCAGGGCGTCGGGCGAGAGCGCGGTGGCCGCGTCGGTGCAGAGGACGGCCCAGCGGGGCGCGGGGCGGGGCTCCACCCGGTACAGAAAGAGCGCGTACCCCAGCCGGGCCCAGGGCGAGCGGGCCCGGAACCAGACGTACGTGTTGACGTCCGGCGTGTAGATACCCTGCAGGACTGTCGCGCCGATGGCATAGACCCCGGGGGCCGGGTCCAGCGGTGTGAAGGGAATGGCGCGCCAGTCCGGCGGTAAAAAGTCCACAGAAACCCCATAGACTTCCGGCCGCGCGGGGCTGTAATGGGCGTAGAAGACCCGCCCCACGCCGTTTTTCCGCATCCAATCCCGCAGTTGCCAGAGGTTCTGCCCCCAATCCAGGTTGGAGTCCACCAGGTAGCGGTATCCCCCCGCCGGTCCGCCCGCCAGTTCGTTGAAGAAGGCCAGATAGTTGGGAGCAACCCTTAAAGTGCCAGCAACCAGCCAAACCAATAACGGAATATGCAATACGGAGTACACATTCCGTAATCCGCACTCCGTACTCCGTGGGATGCGGCCTGCGAGGATGAACAGAAAGGGCAGAACCGGCAGGAGGTGGCGGTAGCCAATGTTGACGCTGCTGAAGGGAGTGGAGGCCAGGTAGATCAGCGGGAAAACCGTGAGAGGCGCCCAGCGGCGCCATTCGTAGTCAAGCACGAAACGAGGTGGAGTGCCGTTTTGGCCCATCAGACAAGCCCTTAGGGCGGGTCTCCCAATAAGGCCGGCCAGCGCCAGCAAGAGGGTAGGTAGCGGGGTCTTCAGGGCAAAGGCGACGGGGAAATAGTACCACCAACCGTGCTGGCTATTCCGGCCCATCAGGAAGGCCGGGTGGCCCTGGCGGTAGTGCTCCTGGAGGGAACGGTAAATCTCCAGGTGAGTGGCGGCGGGCAGGGGGAGCGGGAAGCCAGCGACAGGGCGAACCTCAAACCTGTAGACGGCCCAGAGGGCCAGCGCAGCCAGGGCCAGCCCGCCCGGGATGGCAGTCAGCCGATGGCGGAGGCGGACGGGGGCCAGCAGGGCCAGAACCAGCAGGGCCGGGACAAGGGAAAGGGCAGAGACTTTGGAGGCCAGGGCCAGCCCCAGGGCGATGCCGGCGCCCGCTGCGGACCCGGCACGGGGGTGGCGGAGAGCGCGGGAAGCCAGGAAGAGCGCGGCCGTCCCCCAGAGGGTCACCGCCATATCGGTAGTCACCAGCGAGCCGTGAGCAATGATATGGGGGTCAAAGGCCAGCAGGGAAAGGGCCAGCAGGCCACCGCGCGGCCCCCAGAGGTCAGTGGCCCAGCGGCCGACGACGGCGGCCAGCAGGAGGGTCATCCCGATGATGGGGAATCGGGTTACCAGTGCCATCCGGGCCGGATAGGGGTACTGCCAGACCACCCCGTCGGTGACAGCGGAGAGGCTGGCGATCTCCCAGCCGTCAATCCGGCGGGGGTCGGGGAGATCGGGCTGAAGCAGGAGCGGCGCGGCGGCCAGGATATTGGCCAGCGGCGGATGGATGTGGACCGGTTGTAGCCGCAGGTCGCCGGTGCGGAGGTAAGCATATCCCGCCGCGATGTGGGGGCCTTCGTCAAAGGTGAGGGAGGCGTGGCAGGAGTGAAGCATTAATTGAGCGAAAAGAACCACCGCGATAAGGGGAAACAGAAGCAAAACGTTATGGTTTCGCATCCAGTGTTCTCCAACGCGTCCGCGTCAATCTTGACGCCCCTATGATTTCTGGTACACTTATCTTATATTCGGGACCTGCTCGGTTCCAGGGAAGGGATAGCCCACTCACTATAGGAGGTCAACGATGAGAAAACATTTCCTCATTTTCGCCGGGCCAGCCATCCTGGCCGCTATGGCGATGCTTCTGGTTTCCGGGATCTCCCAGGCGGACACCCCCACTCCACCGGCAAATGTCATCGCTGCAGGGACGGCCTCGCTCCACAACCCCGGATTTGATAACCACGACTGGTACGAGTTTCACCTCCGGTATCAGAGCACATACCCTTCAGGTGCCTGGCTTCCGGACGATGATAATAATGTCAACAATAATATCCCGGATAGCATCCGGCAGGACTGGCGGTTATGGTTCCTGGACGGGACAGACATCGTGGAACCAGACCCGGAGGGGACCTATGTGCTGAACGTGGAGGCCGTGCAGATGCGCACCTACGGCGAAGGCAAATTCCTGGCCGGCATCTACCAGCCCATCTACAACGCTACGCCCTGTCTGGTCTACGGCTTCCAGATATATGCCCAGTCCCGACCGGAAGGAAGCGGCGATGTGCTCTATGCGCTGCAGGTCGGGATTGACCGGGTGGGCTGGCATCCCAATTCGTACACCGACCCGGCGGTCCACGTCTCCTTCCCTGCCTCTACAATCTGGGGGCCTGTCCAGAAATACCAATGGGCCTATGGCCCGTTGACGGTGACGGCAGAGGCCTTGAGCACCAAAATCACGGTTTTCACCTACGCCGATGCCAGCGGCGGCCGTTCCCATCGCATCCTCTGGGACAGTGCCTCTTTCTGGGATGCCACACCGCCGATGATCCATGACCCGAACAATTTGCCCACCCCATCCGGCATCAGCAACCTGACCGTCATCACCGCCGGAGCAACAACCACGGTGACTTGGACAACAACCGGTGCGGCGCTGGGGCAGGTATACTATCGCCTGGTCTCCGGTCCCGTCGGGCCCACTCCGCCGGAGTACCCCTATAAAGTCTATCTCCCCATCGTCCTGCGGCAGATCGGATGGCAGTACACTCCGCTGAATAAGACGCCCACCACCAGCCATCAGGCCGTCCTGACCGGGCTGGTTCCGGGTGGCACGTACGAGTTCATCGCCGTCTCCCGGGGCCTCTCCGGCAGTCAATGCGTCACCTGGCGGTCGGAGGCTCGGCAGTTCACGGTGCCGACCCCGTAGCCGTCCCGTGGCGTTCACCGGAGACTGGAACGGCCGGCAGGGGGACCCGATCCCCTGCCGGCTTCCCGTCTACCTCTACCGACCACCGCTCCATTGTATCCAGCCAGTAAACGCCAGTGAAGGGCTGATACTCGCCGGAGGGAGCATCCGCCGGGATGGAGAGCCGGTGGCGTTGGACGATGATGTCGCCGGGCCGCCACTGGTCCACCGGCACCGCCAGCCCATCGCTGACGATGACCGGCTGGTCCTCCGGGCCGACCAGGTGCATCATAATGGAGAGTGGGCGGGCGGGGACTGCCTTCACTCGCCACCAGGTCTCTATCTCCACTGTTGTGCCTGGCCGAACGGGAAGAGGACCGGGAGAATCTTCTCCCAGGAAAACCAGAGTGCCCACCTGGACGGAGGATTCGGGGGTGAAGCACGGGCCTATCTTTCCGACCGGCGCTTCATAGATGACAAAGGGAGGCAGAGTGCCGGGTCGTCGTTGTTCAAACGAGAGGCGCGCCGAGGAGAGTTGCCGACGGATAAACGGGTCATCGGAAAGAGCGGTCTGGCGGAACAGCGCGAACCAGCCAGGGTCCTCGCCGCCAGTCGGGTAGAGCCAGCCAGAGGTGCAGTCAAAGTAGGCCAGCCGCAGGTCATCGCGGCCGAACCCCTCTACAGCAGCCTCCAGGGTCAGCGGTGCGACGGGCACCGTGCATTGGGCCAGCCAGGTAGGTGGAGAGTCGTGGGGAGACACCCGATAAACAAAGAGAGCAATTCCTGGGCGGGCAATCGGCTCGCGGTGGCGGAACCAGTCGTAGGCATCCGGGTCGCTCAGCATAACTCCCTGAAGGGTTGTCGCACCGATCACGTAGAGGCCCGGCGCCGGGTCAAAGCGGGCGGGAAGGGTCAAGGGAGTGTAAGGGGCCGGCGGAATTGGATGATAAAGGATATGGTACAGGCCCGGGCTGGCATACGTGTAGAAACTGATAAAAGGTACACCCACATCCTCCTGGCTACGCAGCCATTCCCTCAGTGCCTTCAAGGACTGCCCCCAATCCAGATTGGAATCCACCAGATACCGGTGCCCCTGGTAAGGCCCACCAGCCAGTTCGTTGAAGAAGGTCAGATAGTTCGGAGCAACCCTTAAGGTGCCAGCAACCAGCCAAACCAATAACGGAATACGCAATACGGGGTACGCATTCCGTAATCCGTACTCCGTACTCCGCAGGACGCGGCCCGCGAGAACAAACAGAAAAGGCAAGGCTGGCAGCAGGTAACGGTAGCCGATCGCGATGGTGCTGAACAATGTTGCGAACCCATAGAGCAGGGGATACAGCCAGAGGTCCCGATCCTGCCACCAGCGCCGGAGAGCATAGCCCGGTGGAGCCAGAGCCGCTGCCAACAGAACCAGCGTGGGGAGTGGGGTTTTCAGGAGAAAGGCCACCGGATAGTAGTACCACCAGCCGTGATGCGCGACCTGACCCATCAGGAAGGCGGCATGTCCTTCGGCCATGTGCCTCCGCAGCATCCGCCACAGCAACAGGTGGGTGGCGAATGGATGAGGTCGGAGTTCAAAACCGTACAGGGCCCAGAGGATCAGGGCCGCAAGCCCCAGCAGGCCGGCCAGCCGTCCGGCCCACCGGAGCCATACCCCGATTCTCCTCTGGCGGCGGAACTCCTCCAGGGCCCAGGTGAACCCTATCAGGCCGACAATCCCCAGGGGGAAAAAGCCGGAGGTTTTGGACCCCAGCGCCAGCCCCAGAGCGACGCCGCTCAGAAGCCCCCATTTCCGGGAATGGGTGGCGGCCCATCGGGTTGCGGCATAAACGCCGACGAATCCCCAGACAGCCAGGAGAATATCAGTGGTCGCCAGGCCGGAGTGGGCCAGGAAGTTGGGGTCAAAGGTAAAGAGAAAAAGGACCAGCCATCCCCATTGCCGTCCGAACCGCTCCCGGGCCCAGCGGTAGACGAAAGCCGCGCCGATCAGCGCCACCAGGGTGATCGGGAAGCGGGAAACGAAAGTGGCCGCTTCCAGGGCCGCACCGGGCCCATACCAGTTAAGGAAGGCGGAGACGAAGTGGGAATGGTCTCCGTCCACCCATCCTTCCAGTTCCTCCACATTCGGGCCAGGCTGAAGGAGCAGGCCAATGCCTGCCAGCGCATCGGGCAGGGGCGGTTGGGCGATGGCCCAGGCGAAGCGGAAGTCCCATCGCGTCCAGTAGACATAGCCTTGGGCCATATGGACAGGCTCGTCGGCGGTGAGGGAAAGGTGCGGCCCAGCCAGGATGACTTGCGCGAAAAAGCAAGCCAACAGGGTGTATGGCAGGAACAGGGCCCATATCTTCATACGATTGCTCACGGGCCGCTCGCTTTGATCACCAGGGGCAGATAGGCATAGTTCAGGGGGTAATCCCGCTGACTATCACCTCCATCGGTGCTGACACCTCGGTAACACATGAACCATCATATAGTCGGCGGGAGAGGGCAACGAAACGAACGATCTGACCGTTCTGCAGGCCACCAATGGCCACCCGATGGTGGTTCACAGGTGTCATATCCGGTGCCGTAGCATAGGAATAGTAGGGAGCCTTCGTTACTAGAGGGAGGTACACTGTAAAGGCCCCGGTGAAAGAGATGGGCGCAGTTGGACTGATGACGTCGTACCAGACCTGGGTGGAGGCGGGAGCCCAAGTATCCCACTCTATCACCAGGCTGTTCAGCACAGTGGAGGTAACCACATTGGTGATAAACCCTGAAGGCGTCCAGGAAGCGGGTACCGGCAACCTGCCATTTGGATAGGTACCGGTGATCAGCCGCCCGGCATCCCAGATGGTGTCAAAATAGTAGGTTCGCCCGTCCGGGGGAGGCTCCGGGTGGGCATAAAGGATGGCGGTCAACCGAGTTCCCAAGGGTTCTGCATCTACCGCAAGTTCCTCCCAGGTGAAGAGAACCGTCTGCTCGCGGGACCAGACCGTCTTGGGGGGCAGGCCGGTTTTGACCGCGCAGTCGTCATCGCTGGGCGTCAACTGAGTCCCCTCCGGGTCCAGCCCAATGCGGGCATGGGGCAAGACACCCTCCAGCGAGTGGTTGCGGGCCCACATCGTGAACCGGTAGGGCGTGCAGGGAGTGAGGCCGGAGACGACCTGGTAGATGCCGGCTTCATACGTGGCTCCCCACTTGAAATAGACCTGAGCGTGGCCGCCATCATAGTACGGCCGCTGGGTGCGGGCGTCGTCGTATTCCGGCAGGACGGTCCCGTGAATCCACCAGCGGATCCACCCCCCTGCGACGAAGTGGTTGGGATACCGCCAGTAGAAAGGGTAGGCAGGGTCGTCAAAGCTGCCGTTCACCAACAGATTGGAGCCACTCATCGCTGTTACAGGCGGAGCAGGCAGCCAACCTTCTGCTCCCATCGGGGGAGGGGTCGGGAAGAAACGGTTAGTGTCCGGCGGGGGAGGCTCCGCCCCAGCAACTGCGGCAATCGCCATCATTAGAATCAGGGCAGACAGACCGAGACTGGTAAAGGCTGAGACACGCGCCATCGCTATTTTCCTTTCCTCAGCGGTATCAGCATTATATCCCTCTGAGGAAAATCCGCAACGGGCCACCGCTCCATTGTATCCAGCCAGTAGGCCCCGGTGCGCAGCCAGAGTTCTTCACCGGCAGGGGGGAGGGGAAACCGGTGGCGCTGGACAATGATGTCCCTTGGCTGCCAGAGTACCGGCGAAACTCCCAGGCCGTCATCCTGCCCGATCAGTTCGCCCGCCCCATTCAGGAGATGCCCTATAATGGAAAGCGGACGGGTAATCGGCCCTTCGGTGACCTGCCACCAGGTCTCTATGGTCAGGCCATCGGCTTCGGATAAAGCGCGGGCTCCCAGAAACATCAGTGGACCATCTAAAAGCACAGACGAGGATGCTCCTTCAGGAAGCAACAGGGTCGCAGGCCTCAGGACAGGCGTACCGGCCGGCCACTCGTAGATGCGAAAGGGAGGTAATGCTCCTCGCCGTCTCTGCTCATAGGAAAGGCGAGAGGAAGCCAGATGACTCCGAATAAACCACGTCTCCAGAGATGAATCCCGATGCAGGACATACCATCCGGCAGACATCCCTCCGTCCGGATACAGCCAGGCCTGAGTGCAGTCAAAATCCACCTGCCGCAGGTCATCCCGGCCAAAGCCCTCCGCGATGGCCTCTGGCGTCAGCGGAGCCATCGGCGCGGCACACTGAGCCACCCACTCCGGGGCCGGCTCCCGAGGCGGAACATGGTAGTAGAAGAGCACGTGGGCAATCCGGGCATCCGGTTCCCGCTTACGGAACCAGTCATACATCTCCGGGTCTACCAGCGGGATTCCGTCCAATGTGGTAGCACTGATAACATAATCGCCTGGTGATGGGTTGAATCGGGAAGGAAAAATCGCTGGGGTTGTCCCCCACATCGGAGTCAGCGGTTCATACCGCACGCCGTAGATGGCTGGATCGTTGATGAGAAGAAAGGCCGAAAGATATACTGTTCCCAGCCCGCGCTCCCGCTGGAAACGGGCCAGGTCTTTGTAGCCTTGACCCCAATCGGTGTTGGAATCGGCCAGGTAGCGCCAGCCGTTATCCGGACCGCCTGCCAGTTCGTGGAAATAGGCCAGATAGTGGGGCGCAACTCGCAGCGTGCCAAGAGCCAGCCAGGCCAGGAGGAGTAAAAACGGGATACGGAAGAAGTATGGGCGTACTGCATATTGCATATTGCGTAATTCGTAACCAGCCAGGACAAACAGACATGGGAGCATCGGGAGCAAATGGCGATAACCGATGTTCAGGGGGCTTGCCAGCGTGCTAATCCCATAGAGGAAGGGGAAGAGGGCCACCGGACCCCATCGGCCGACAAGACGGGCTATCTCCCCGGGACGGCGGAGGAGAGTGAGGGCAGCCGAAGCCAGTGAAAGGGCGAGAAACAGTTGAGTGGGCAAAGGAGTCTTCAGAGCAAAAGCGACGGGGAAGTAGTACCACCAGCCGTGGGTGCGGTTCTCCCCCAACAGAAAGGATGGGTGGCCGTCGGCTATATGGCGGCGCAGACGGAGAGAAGGGATGGCATGGCTGGGGGCCGGAACAAGAACTCCGGTGCCAGGAATTGGACCGAATTCAAATCTATAGAGAGCCCATAGAGTCAGGCCAGCCAGGCCGAAAAGCGCCAACAGAGCAATGATATACCGGGGGCGAACCCCCAACCCTAAAAGGAAGAGCGTCGGGACCAGAAGGATGGCCGACGTTTTAGTACCCAGGGCCAACCCCAATGCCAGGCCCGCTGCCAGCCATTTGGTAACCGTTGGTTGGCGGAGCCAACGGGCGAAGAGGAAAAGAGCCAGTGCCGCTGTCACAGCCGCTCCCAGGTCAGTTCCTGCCACCGACGCGTGAGCCAGGATGTTAGGGTCCAGCGCCACCAGAAAAAGAGCAAAGACCCCAGCCCACGCCCCTCCCAGGTCTGCCGCCCATCGGCAGACAACGGCTCCCAGAACAAGACCAAGCAACGCCACCATTGCCCGCGCTGGAAAGACCAGCCGCTCTATCGGCCGATATGAAGTGATCGTCTCCCGGGCCACCGCCAGCAAAGAGAGGCTATCGGTCGGATCCAGAAGAGCCTCTTCCCACGCTGCAAGCCCTCTGGGGTCAGAGATATCGGGCACAAAAAATAGGGGAAGAGAAGCCCACAGTTTGACCAACGGCGGATGTTCCTCTACCAGGCGGTAATCCCCGGTCCGGAGGATACTGTAGCCGCTGGCCAAGTGCATCCCTTCATCAATGACCATAGAAGTAGAGCGGGCCGCATAGAGAGTCAGCGCCCACAAAATCAGGAGCAGAGAGATAGCCAACCAGTAGAAATGAGCGGGTTTCATGGCCGCTCCGGCCAGATGGGAATGGCCGCGTTCGGGACGGGTGTGCCCCCGATGGTCACCGGCAGGCGGACGCCGTCCTGCAGCCGGTAGAGCCCCACAGCAACGCGGCCCCCTTCCACCAGCGGAGGCAGGGGATGAATGTCCAGAACCACATCCCCCGGCTTCCAGAAGGAGGTAGGGAACGCGCCCCCCATCGGCGGCCCGTCCCCTGCCGCCAGCAGGGTGTCGGAGGGGTCGTACAGGTGGACGAAAACGTGGTAATCCTCTGCCAATGGAGCAAGACTCTGCCAGCACAGGGTGACCCGCGTCCCCGTCTCATCGGTCATCACACCGGCATGGGTTAACGCCACACTCTCGCCCAGATGGACCCCCGCTGTCAGACGGTCGGATTCGGGGCAGGCCGGCGTCGTCCCCGGCAGCCGCAGCCGTCCGAGAGGCCATCGTCTTCCGGCTGATGTCCCGTCAACCGAGACAGGGAGGGCTCCCTTCTCCGGATGGTACAGAACTACTTGCAGGTCCCAGGCCTGGGTGGGGAAATTCGCCGCCGGTAGATAGAACCGGTAGCGGTCCTGAAGCACCTCGCCGGGCTTCCAGGCGGAGGTGGGGTAATTTCCGCGCCCGGGCCAGGAGTCGTAGGTCCAGCGCAGAGTGTCGTCGCCGGGGATTGGGGAGACCAGTTGCAGGGCCATGACGGAATCGTCCGTCATCGGCACAACAGCCTGCCAGTAAAGGGTCACGTCCAGAAAACCTTTCTCAGGTCGGGCGTGCAGGTCGTAACCCAGGAGGCGGATGGAGTCACCGAAGTGCACCTGGGTGGGATGCTGGGGACGCACAGCGTTAGGGTTGGCATATCGGGGCGGTGGAGCGTAGAAGGCGGGCAAAATGACGGCCACCGTCCAGAAGGCCAGAATGAACAGAAGAACAACCAACAACGGAACAACCGACGACCGGATGGGTGACGGAATACCAGAGGGCTGAAGGATCGGCGAGTGAATACCCAATGCGAGGAGAAGGCCAACGGCGGGAAGAGCAGGAAAGAGAAGACGGCCACCCGGTGCAGGAGTGATCATATCCCACCGTGCCCAGCCGACCAGTACCAGCAGGAACCATGCCACGAGGAGGACAGCAGCCCTCCGTTCTGGAGGGAGGAATTGTCGCCGGCCCCCGAACAGGCCGAAAATGCCGATACCGGTAATCAGGATGTAGGGGACATAAAAACCGGCAGGGAAGAAGGAACAGGGAATTTGTCCCCAGAAGGAGCGAAATACCAGACTTGCCTCTGTCCAGGGGTAAATGGGCGACCCCCGCACGCCCACCAGTTTCAGCATAGGGGCCAGCGCAGTGGGGTCACCATAGAGATACCAGTTGCGCCAAAACCACCAGCCGGAGAGGGCAAGGGGCAATGCAATGACCAATGACCAATGAGTGATAAGGGAAACCATCCACGAGCGGGAAGCAGTTCGTTTGAGACGATAGGCCCCGGTCAAAATAACCGGCAGAGCAAGAGGGAGTAAAAGCCAACCGCTGAGTTTAGAGAGCCCCGCCAGTCCGATCAGAATACCCAGCGCGAATGTACGTTGGGCCGAGAGGCCTTCCTGCCAGAGGCAAACCAGCAGGTAGAGGCCCCATGTCGCCAGGGGAGTTACCCAATTGTCGTTATTCACGCCGCTGGCGACGAAGAGGAACTGGGGGTTAAAGGCCACGATCGCGGTGGCCAGCGGAGCGATTCCCGGACGGGTGGGGAAGATGCGCCTTGCCAGCGCCCAGGTGCCGAGGACGGTAAAGGCCTGTAGAAAGGTGCACCCAATGCGCAGGACGTGAAGCATCAGGAGGGTGCCTTGCCAGGGGAAGCGCTCCCGATGAGGGTTATGGTAGAAAATGGCCCGATTATCGTAGAGGAAGGGAGCATTAGGGCCGCAGGCTACGCGAGGGTTAAACCGGATATACATCCCCATATCCCCGGCCCACAGCCCCAGGAGGCGCACCAGTCCAGCGGAGAGCAGATGGTACAGCGGGGGCTGGGAGGCCTCCTGCCGGTAGTGGTACACCTCTGCCTCAGGAGTGCCATGGACGGGGAGGCGACCCGTTTCAGCAATGTAGCGAATAACTCCGAAATGCTCTATCTCATCCAGATTCTCAAAGGGGGGAACGGTTATCCCATAAAGCAGACCAAGTCCAACAAATACCACTATCAACAAGATGACCGGTAAGGAAGAGCGTTTCATCCGTCCTCCAGAACAAGGGAACGGCGGTGGGATGCATTTTAACCCAATCCTTTGGAAAGTCAAGCACTTGACGGAAATAGCCCGGCGGTATATCATTTTCTGCGCGGTTGCTTTTCCAGCCATGAACCATATTACCTTTACCCGCATCCATCTGCCCTCCACAACCTCTACCAACGACGTGGCCCGGGACCTGGCCGCGCGAGGGGCACCGGAGGGAACAGTGGTCACCGCCGACTACCAGACCGCCGGACGGGGCCGCCTGGGGAGGCGCTGGCTGGCGCCACCCGGCACCTCCCTGCTCTGCTCCCTCCTCTTTCGGCCTGCCACCGGTGTGGGACTCTTTGCTCCTGCCACAGACCTGATTATGATCTGCGCCCTGGCCGCCGCCGACGCCGTAGCGGCCACCGCTGGCCTCCCGGTCTCCCTCAAGTGGCCCAATGACCTCATCATCGCCCGGGGGGAATCCTGGCGGAAACTGGGAGGACTCCTGGCCGAAACCGGCTTCTCCGGCAACCGGCTGGAGTTCGTGATCGTCGGCATAGGAATCAACGTGAACGTCCCGGCAGAGGCTCTGCCCGACCTGGCCCCCGATGCCACCAGTATTCTGGCCGAGACAGGCCAGACCACTGACCGGGATGCTCTGCTGGATCGCCTCCTGAACGGGGTGAAGGACCGCTGTGAACGGTGGAGGACCGGGGAACGCCCCGGGGCCGAATGGGCCACCCGTCTGGCCACCCTGGGCCGACCCGTGCGGGTGGTCACAGCGGAACGGGAACTGCGGGGAATCGCCGAAGGGGTAGACGAAGACGGCGCGCTTCTGCTCCGTACTCCCGATGGAAACCTGCACCGAATTCGGGCCGGAGATGTCCTTCTGGCCCATTAATCCGGACGTGCCGGTCATTCTGGAAGTGCAGCCACGTTCCGGAGGAAGTTGTCAACTCTTTTCTGGCGGTGTAAAATAGAGATGAGTCGCGTGCGCCTGGATTCACCGTCCCGGAAACAGGCGGTGATTGACCCCTTCATCCCCCCAATCCCCTTCTCTCCAAAGGGGAGGGAGAGAAACAGGGACGGCTCTCTTCTCTCCCGCAGACGGAAAGGGGGCCAGGGGGATTCTGACTGGAATTCCAGCGGCTTCTGGTTCTGGAGGCAATGATGGGCGTGATCGGTAGCGGAGAACCAAAAAGGATAGCGGATACCGTCCGGCTGCTGGCGGACGTCGCCCGGGAACTGAGTCGGATCAGCGGTATTCTGGCATCTCGCGCAGAGGAGAATTCCCCCGAGGCGGAAAAACTGAAGGCCAGCCAGGAGGCGCTGGCGAACCTGGCCCGACAATTGGAAGAGGAAACCAGGGACAAGGAGACGGCGGACCGGGAAACGACCCGTCTTCGGCAGGTGATTCTGGAAAACCTCCATCGGCGGGGCCCGGCCCTTTTCCCCGAACTGGCCGCCGCCACCCTTTCGTTGCCGGACGAAATCCGCCCCGTCCTGCAGGAGATGAAGCAAGAGGGATTGGTGGAAATCAAGACCCTGCGAGGGTGGGATGTGGTTTTCCTGACGGCGCGGGGACGAGACGCCATCCGCAGCGCATAAAGGACGGGCGCCCCAATGACAGCCAGCGACGTGGTCAACGCACTGGGTCCCTACCTGCTGGTGGCTGTCCTGGCTGGCCTCTGGGCCCTGACTGAGGTGGTCCAGGCCTTCCCGAGCGACGTTCGTCGGGCGCTACGGAGTGGATGGAGCGGGCTGCTGATAGCGATCAACGGAGCCCTCGCCCTTCCGATCTTTGCCCTGGTGTGGTTCGCCTTTCCTGCGGCCAACCCCTACCTCCTGGCTCTGGCGGCGGGGCTGGGATGGCAGGCCCTCCTCCGTACCCGCATCAATCTCCTCCAGCCCCTGAACCCGGAGATAGGGGAGGCAGTCTCCCTCTCCCTGGCCGACCTCTACGGCCGCCTTCAGCGCTTCTGCTGGGAGCAGATCAATCAGAGCCTCCTCCCCGGCCGCATCCGCCTTCTGGAACAGGCAACTCGCCTCCCCGTGGAGGAACTGGAGCATCAGGTCTCCCTTTTTGCCCGCGCCTCTGCTCTCCATCCCCCCGACCAGGTGGAGGCCTACCTGGAGAAACTGCGCAGCCGGGAGGAAAGAGAGCGAGCCCTGGCCCTGGCCGCGTACCTCCTGACCCAGGGCGGCTACGACTTCCTTCAGGAACGGCTGAAAGCAATGGAGAAATGAGATGCCCGCGCCAGGCCACCCCCATATCCTCTTCCTGCTCAGCAGCCCACTGACGGCGGAGATCGTCCGGGCCCATAACGAAAGGAGAGAAAGATGATCGCCACCAATCTGGACGATGCCTATCTGGCCTTTGACCCGCTGAAACCCCTCAGCGGTCCCCAGTTAGAATTATATTATGTGGGCCGGGAGCCCAATCCGGTGGATCGCATCCGTCCAATTCTGCTCAGAGCACCGGATTCTCCGGACAAAATCTTGTTTACCGGACACCGGGGGTGTGGTAAATCCACCGAACTGAATCGCCTTCTGGCGGACCCCCAAATTCAGGAGGCCTTCCTCGTTGTCCCTCTCTCCCTTGCCGACGTGTTGGACCCGCTGGACCTGAGGTACGTGGACTTGGTGATAGCGATTGAAGCCGGCCTGTACCGCGCGGCCCGCCAGGCCGGGGTGCAGATGGACGAAGGGCTAATAAGCCTGCTGGAACGATTCTGGTTGCCTCAGAGCGAGCCTGTCGGCTTCCTCCGACCGGAGAAAGTCTCGCCCATTGAGTTGCTGAGCCTCTGGTTTGAAGGGCTTATCGGCCCTCAAGGGAAACTCCGTCTGGAAGCGGTTACCCGGGAATATTTGCGTCAAGCGCTGGCCCATAGAGTTTCTGACCTGGTCACCCATATCGCCTGGCTTGCCAGTTTGGTTCGTACCCAGTTAATACGGAGCGTCCTGGTTGCCATTGATGACCTGGATAAACCGGACATCGCTACAGCCCAGGAATTATTTTATCGTCATGCCACAACATTGACACAACTCCCCTGCAAAATCATCTACACCATTCCCCTCGCCCTTCTGTACACAGCGGAGTTCCGTTCGGTTGCCCGAAGTTTCAGCGGCTGGTTTGTCCTTCCCAATATCAAGATACAGAACCGTGATGGAACTCCTGATGAAAAAGGGCGAAGCATTATGCGGAAGATGGTCGCCCGCCGGATGGAACTTGGGTTGATTACCCCGGACGCGCTGGAGTTCCTTATTGAGATGAGCGGCGGGGTTATGCGAGAGATGACCACGCTGATGCAAATGGCCTGCAACGAGGCCCGTGTAAGAGGGAAAGAAAGTATAGACCTTCTTATAGCCCAGACGGCCGTTTCTACCATCCGAAACGAGTATCAGCGTTCCCTGCGGGCCGAACATTACCCACAGTTACAAATGGTCCACCGGGATAAGCGGGTGCGGGAAATTCATCGTGTTCGGCAGCGGCCTGAAGAAGAGGAATCAGAATTGGCTTTGCTGGAACTTCTCCATAACCTGAGCATTTTAGAGTACTCTAACGAGGATTCGTGGTGGGACGTTCATCCGATCGTGAAATCTCTCCTGTAGCAACCCTGGAAGAGGTCCCTTCCTGGCCTGTGCCGCTCACGGGGTTGCTGGCCGAACCCCTCGCCCTGGATGAGGAAGGCTTTCAGGAACTGGAGCGGCTTTGTGTCGCACTGGGTTCCCTGCGCGGGCACCCTGCTCTCTTCCTGGCCTTTTACGATTCCCCCCTCCTGCGCGATCGCCTGATCGCTGAAGTGGCCGCGCGCCTCCCGGATTGGAGAATACGGGTTTTCAAGATCAACCAGGCCTCTCAGGACTTTCTGCCCCGGTTGGCTTCTGAAGAAGGGGTGGGAGGTGATGCGGTTTTTCTGATCATTGACCCGGAAACGGTGGACACCGTTGCCCGCTATCTGAACTACCGGCGGGAAGTTTTAGGCCGTCTTCCCTATCCGATGGTCCTATGGTTCCCCTATGACACAGAGAGACGGGTTCACCAGTTGGCCCCGGACTTCTGGGCCTTTCGCCGCCAGGTCTTTGTGTTCCGTCTCTTTGCCCCGTGGCTGCTGAAAGTTTCGCAAAAAGTGGCTGAGACGAGCATTCCTGCGGGAACTCCGGAAGACCGCCAGGCCCGCATGGGTTTACTCCGTCAACTCCTGGGGGACATGGCAAGAGTAGGAGCGGGTCATACTATCCTGGCGGCCCGTCTCCACCGGGAACTGGGGGACCTGCTCCGGCAAGAGAATCTCTGGCAGGAATCCCGGCGGGAACTGGAACAGGCCCTGGCCATTGTGGAGACGGAGGGGCGTCAGGAGACCGAGCGAGCCCACATTTTCCACTCCCTGGGGCTTACGCTGTACTACCTGGATGAATACGATGCGGCGCTGGCCTCCTACGAGGCGGCGCTGGGGCTCTATCGGGCCGTAGGCGACCGGCTGGGGAGAGGCCAACACCCGGAAGGCCATCGGGGACGTGCAGAGTTTTCGGAAGGAAATGGATGCGGCGCTGGCCTCCTATGAGGCGGCGCTGGGGCTCTATCGGGCCGTAGGCTCCCGGCTGGGGGAGGCCAATACCCTGGCCTCCCTGAGCCGCCTGGCGCTGAAGGAGGGCCGGGATGAGGAGGCCCGGCGGTTGCTCCAGGAGGCCGTTCGCCGGCATGAAGAAATCGGCAGTCGCTACGATGTCGCCGCCGACCTGTATAACTTCGGCCTGGTCCTGCGGGAACTGGGCCGTACGGAGGAGGCCCGCCCCTACCTCCTGCAGGCGGCGGAAATCTTTGACGGAATCGGCCTCCCGCAACTGGCGGAGCAGGCCCGGCAGGCGGTGGAAGCGGTCTCGCTCCCTCCGGCGGTGGTCCGGATGCTTCCCCTCCTCCAGGGCGTGGCGGCCGTGGCGCGGGGGGACATCCGGGGGGAGGCCGCCCGGCCTATCCGGGAGGCGCTGGAGCAGATGGCCCGGGCCGAGGATAGGACAACGCTGGCCCGGGCCCTGCAACGTATCCTGGAAGGGGAGCGCGATCTGGAGCGCCTATCGTCGGGACTGGACGAAGCGGGCCGTCAGGCCCTGGCTCTGGTCCTGGCGGCGCTTTCGAGTGCGTCGTAGGTGCTGATGCCGGGGGCGGATACGAATGCACGAATCGTGTATTCGTGAGCGGCACTGCGCGGTCCCGAGGAGGGCACCGGGCGACCTCGGCGGAACAGCCGCCTTCCTGTTTCGGAAGAGAAGGGGGATGGAGGGAAAGCCGGGACGGCTAATCCCGGGGCGGAAGCAGCCCAGTTTTCCCCAGGAGGCCCTCCAGGCGGGAGACTTGAGGTCGGGGTTGGTACCGATCTCCGGGGATGGGGGGAGGGCCCCAGACCGTTCGCCCCTCCAGGAGGGTCCAGCGCACCCGGCCCCGTAGTGTCAGGCCGGCCAGGGGGGTGTTTTTGCCCCGGGAGGCAAAGTCCTCGGGCCGGACGGTCCATTCCTCCTCCGGGTCGAAGATGGTGATGTCGGCCGGCCGGCCCACCTGAAGGGTGCCGTAGGGAAGCCCCAGCAGGCGTGCCGGGTTGCAGGTGAGCGCCCCCACCACGGTGGAAAGGTCCACCAGGTTCTGGTGAGAAAGGACGAGGAGGAGCGACAGCGCCGTTTCCAGCCCGGAGAAACCCGGGCGGGCCAGGGCAAACTCGCACTCCTTATCTACCCACGTGTGGGGGGCGTGGTCGGTAGCAATGGCATCGATCGTCCCATCGCGCAGGCCCTCCCAGAGGGCCTCCAGGTCGGCCCGCCGGCGCAACGGCGGGTTGACCTTGGTGTTGGGGTGGTAGGGCGGGAAATCGGCCGGCGGCATGAGGAGCGGCTCGCTTTCCGGAAGGGGGACGGCTCGATAGAGGGAGCCCGCTACCCAGGCCTCCGTGAGCGCCAGGTGGTGCGGGGTTGTCTCGGCGCTCACCCGGACGCCCCGGGCCTTGGCCTGACGGATGAGTTCCACCGCCCCGGCGGTGCTCACATGGCAGATGTGCAGCCGGCCCCCGGTCAGTTCGGCCAGGGCGATCTCGCGGGCCACCGCCGCCACCTCCGCCGCCGCCGGATAGGGCCGCAGCCCCAGCAGGGTGCAAAGTGGCCCCTCGTTCATATCGGCCTGCCGGCTCAGGGCGCGGTCTTCGCAATGGGCCAGGATGGGCAGCCCGACCAAGGTGCTGTAGAGCAGGGCGTGGCGCATGAGTTGTCCGTCCTCCACCGGATCGCCGTCATCGGAAAAGGCCACCGCCCCGGCCTCGGCCAGTTCGGCCATCTCGGTGAGTTCCCGGCCGGCCCGCCCTTTGCTCAAAGCCCCCACGGGAAGGACCCGCACCACCCCCTCCTGAGCGGCCATCTCCAGCACCTGCCGCACCCCGGCCGCCGTGTCCGGAGGCGGGGTCGTGTTGGGCATGGCGCAGAGCAGGGTGAAGCCGCCCCGGGCCGCCGCTTGGGTGCCGCTGGCAATCGTCTCCTTGTCCTCTTCCCCCGGCTGGCGCAAATGGCAGTGCAGGTCTACAAAGCCCGGCGCGACGATGCAGCCGGCCGCATCAATGACCTGTGTACCCGGAATGCGGGGGTCAATGGTTGCCGTGCTCAGGGCCGTGGCGACCTCGGCGATGCGGCCGTCGATCACCAGCACATCGGCCACCGTCCCCAGGTTCTGGGAAGGGTCGATCACGCAGCCATCCTTGATCAGCAAACGCATCAGGTTTCCCTCCTTGGGCCGGCCAGCATGTAGAAGAGCGCCATCCGGACGGCCACGCCGTTGGTCACCTGCTCCTCGATCACCGATTGGGCGCAGCGGGCCACCTCCGGGTCGATCTCCACCCCTTCGTTCATCGGCCCCGGATGCATCACCAGGGCGTGAGGAGCGGCCAGGGCCAGCCGGTCCATCGTCAGGCCGAAGAGGCGAGTATATTCCCGCAGCGTCGGAAGTAGCCCCGCCTCCTGTCGCTCCCGCTGCAGACGCAAGGCCATCACCACATCGGCCCCCTCGAGGGCTTCGGCCAGGCGGTGGGTGACCTGCACGCCGGGGAAGAGGGTTTCCCAGTAGGCCGCCGGCCCTACCAGAGTGGGCGGCCCGCACAATACCACTCGGGCCCCCAGTTTGCTCAGCCCCCAGAGGTTGGAACGGGCCACCCGGCTATGGAGGATGTCGCCGACGATCGCCACCTTCAGGTCGGAGATCTGCCCCAAGTGCCGGCGCATCGTGTAGAGGTCCAGCAGGGCCTGGGTGGGGTGAGCATGCTGCCCGTCGCCGGCGTTGAGGACGGGGCCGTGAAAGTGCCGGGCCACCAGATAGGGTGCTCCCGACATGCTGTGGCGCATCACCACCATATCACAGCCTAGGGCCTCCAGGGTGCGCACGGTGTCCACAAGCGATTCCCCCTTGACCACACTGCTCGTCTGGGCGGTGAAGTTGACCACGTTGGCGGAGAGGGCCTTGGCCGCCTGTTCAAAGGAGATGCGGGTGCGCGTGCTGGGTTCGTAGAAGGCGTTCACGACGGTGACGCCGCGCAGCGTCGGCACCTGCTTGATCGGCCGGGAGAGGATCTCGGCCATGGCCTCGGCCTGGGAAAAGACCTCCTCGAACTCCTCGGGGGTAAAGTCGTCCAGGTCCAGGACGTGGCGTCGGCGGCCCGTCGGGGAATGGGCGCTCATGTTTCCCTCCTCACGATCACCACCTCGTCCACCCCATCGGTCTCCTGGAGGTGGACAAGGATTTCCTCATCCCGGGCCGTGGGGACGTTCTTGCCGACGAAATCGGCCCGGATCGGGAGTTCGCGGTGCCCGCGGTCTATCAGCACGGCCAGTTGGATGCGGCGGGGCCGACCCAGGTCCATGAGCGCATCCAGAGCGGCCCGCACCGTCCGGCCGGTGTAGAGGACATCGTCCACTAAGACGATGGAGAGGTCGTCCACGGAAAAAGGGATCTCGGTACGGCGGACGATGGGGTGGTCCGGCCGGATGGCGAGGTCGTCCCGGTAGAGCGTGATGTCCAACGCGCCCACCGGCACCTCCATACCCTCGATCTCGGCGATGATGCGGGACAGGCGCTGGGCCAGGGGAACGCCCCGGGCCCGGATGCCCACCAGGGCCAGTTCCTGCGCCCCGGCGTTGCGTTCGAGCACCTCATGGGCCAGGCGCATCAGGGCGCGCCGCATCTCCTCGGCCGACATAATCGGCCTCTTTACCTCCGCAGGTTCCACGGGTCACCTCCAGGACGTACCATCGGCCGCCATTATATCCGAACCCGCCGGCCGGCGCAACTGGAGAGAAATCTATAGGATGCCTGGGTAGGCGAAGGCACTGCCTTCGCCCACCGCATGCAACTTGACAGAGGGGAAAGTGTATAGTATACTATCTATTGTCATATTGAGTATCCCATTTGCTCCAATGCCAGCGTAAGGAGCGGAAATGTTAGATCCTTCTCTGCGACCTCCCAAGGGGCAAAGCGGAGAGCCAAGGATAAAGAAACGGCCGGTTGGGGAAGCGATTGAGGAAGCACGTCAAGCGCTGAGAAGACGAGCGGGGGTGGAAGAGCCTGCTCGAGACGTCCTGTGGGAACGGCTGGGGAAGGTCCCCCCGGTCGTTGCTCCGAAAATTTCCATTTCCGTTCCTTCCTGGAAATGGTCCATTCCGCTTCGCCATTGGGCCACTTTGGGTGTGCTCCTTCTCCTTCTCTCTACCCTGGTCGGCCGTTTCGGCCCCTATGTCGCCTATTCCTCCGCGCAAGAAGATAGCGAGGGCGGCCGCATCCCCCTCTATGGGCAACCTGTCCATCCCCCAGAAAGCGCCTTTGACTTCGCCGTCGGTCCGCTGACGGTAGTGCAGAGGAACACCCGGACGGAGGACTCCGATCCCCCCGACCCGGCCGATGCTTCCCCCAAGAAGGAAGCGGGCCTGCCCCTGATGAAGGATGTGATCACCTATACGGTTGCTGCTGGAGACTCCTTGGAGGCGCTGGCCGAACGCTTCGGCGTGGCCTCCTATACCATCTTCTGGGTCAACAAACTGCGCACACCGCAGGACCTGCACCCCGGCATGGTGCTTACCATCCCCCCCCTCTCCGGAGCACCGCACCTGGTGCAGCCCGGGGAAACGCTGGAGTCGATCGCCAACATGTACGGCGTGCGGGCCGGAAACATCGTCGGCTATCCGCCGAATGGACTCCGCTACCCCTACCACCTGGAACCTGGCCAGGAGATCTTTGTGCCCGGAGGGGTCGTGGAAATACCCAAGCACCCCGTGGCCAAAGGGGAAAGGCCGAAACCGATTCTGGTCCAGATGCCCGGCGGAGAAAAGTTGCGCTGGCCCACCTGGGGCACCATCACCGCTCCCTTCGGCTGGAGCCGGGCCTACGGCGGCTACCATCGGGGCATAGACATCGCCAACCGCTGGGGTACGCCGATTTACGCGGCCGCTGCCGGCACCGTGGTCGAGGCCGGATGGGGCTCCCTGGGATGGTATGTAGCCATTGACCACGGCAACGGCTTCCGCACCGAGTACGGCCACCTGGCCGAACGCCCCCTCGTCGGGGTGGGAGATAAGGTGGAAAAAGGGCAGCGCATCGGTTCGATGGGCCGCACTTACGGAAAGGGAGGCTACGCCTCCGGGGTGCACCTGCACTTTGCCGTGCGTCATAACGGCGCCCTTATTGACCCGCTGCCGCTCCTGGAACACTGAGATAAAAGGGGAGGTCGGCGTGCTCAAGGCGACGATTTCGCTCTTTCGGGAGGCCGTCTCCGGCGCGGCCGCGCTGCAGGACCTGGCCGGCATCATCGCCTACCACCGCATCCAGTCCAGCCCCGGCTTTCGCCAAGCGGCCCACTTCTGCCTGGAGCGGCTGCGTGCCGCCGGCGTTCCGGCCCGGGTCCTTTCTTTCCCCGGAGACGGCGTAACGGAATACTGGGGACATCCCATGCCCCAGGAATGGAGCGCCCAGTCGGCGACACTGCGGCTGGTTGCTCCGGAAGAGGAGGCCCGCGTCCTGGCCGATTACCGGGAGGAGAAGATTGCCCTGATTCAACGCAGCCTGGCCACGCCGGCAGGCGGGGTGGAAGCCGAAGTCGTCGTCCTGGAGGATGGCGAGGAGGAAGCCGACTACGAGGGGTTGGAAGTGCGGGGCAAGGTAGTCCTCACCCGGGGAGATGTGGGAAGGGTGCGGGAACTGGCCGTGGAGCGGCGCGGAGCCCTGGGCATCCTCTTCGACGGCATGCGGGAGACGCCGCCGGTACGTCCCCTCATGAGCCTGGAAGCCCGCCAGTATACCTCGTTCTGGTGGGAGCAGGCCGGCCCGGCGGCTACCCGTTGCTTCGGCTTCGTCCTCACTCCCCGGCAGGGGGAAGCCCTGCGCCGATTGGTCAAAAGCGAGGCCCGCCAAGGACGCACGGTTCGGGTACGCGCCGAGGTGGACGCTTTCTTCTACGCCGGAAGCATCGAAGTCGTGGAGGGCTTTCTGCCGGGCAAAGGCCCCGAGGAGGTCTGGCTGGTGGCCCACCTCTGCCACCCCCAGCCATCGGCCAACGACAACGCCTCCGGAGCGGCGGTGCTTCTGGAAGTGGCCGGGGCCATCGCCCGCCTTCTGGAGGCCGGGACGTTGCCCCGACCCCGCCGGGGAATCCGCTTCCTCCTGGTGCCGGAGATGACCGGCACCTACGCTTATCTGGCCACTTATGAGGAATATATCCCCCGCGTGGTGGCCGCCCTGAACCTGGATATGGTCGGCGAAGACCAGTCCCGCTGCGGCAGCATCCTGAATCTAACCTCGTCCCCGTTTTCCACCCCCAGCGTAAGCGATGACCTGCTGGCGCTCGTCCTGCAGGAAGTAGCCGTGGAGGGCAAAGGCTTTATGGGCGTCTCCGACTATGCCCTCTTCCGCTGGGTGGAGGCGCCTTTCTCCGGCGGAAGCGACCACTACATCCTGGCTGACCCAACGGTGGGCATTCCCTGCCCCATGCTCCTGCAATGGCCCGATCGCTTCTACCACACCACGGCCGATACGCCGGACAAGGTAGACCCGGCGATGCTGGGCCGGGTGGGCGTGGCGGCGGCAACCTACCTCTGGTGGCTGGCCACGGCCGGCCCCCGGGAGGCCCGCTGGCTGGGCCAGGCGATGGTCGGACGGACAGAGGCCCGGTTGGGGCAGATGCGCCAGGCCTGGCTGGACGAACTCCTTTCCCGCCGGCCGGCCCCCTCCCCCGAGGAGCAGGCCGAAGCGCTGGAAAAGTTCCGAGGTCGGGTGGAACTCGTGCTCGAACACCGCCGGGCGTCGCTTACGCTCCTGGAGCGCCTGGCCGGAGAACCTCTCCCCCGCCTTCCGGAGTGGCAGGCGGAACTGGAAGCGGCCGGCCGGCGGGAAGTGGAACGGGCCCGTTCTGCCCTGCTCGACCTGCTGGGATCGGACGAACTCCCCCCGTTGCCCTCGGCCCCTCGCGACGAGTGGGAGGAACGTGCCGCCAGAATGGTGCCCCGGCGTCTCTGGCGCGGGCCTTTTCCTCCCCAGAGCCGTCTCCATCTCCTCCCGCCGGAAGAGCGCGATGCCTGGTGGTCCTTCTTGAAAGAGTGGCGAGAACAGGTAGCCCCGATCCTGGCCCTGTACTGGACCGACGGCCGGCGCACCTTGCTCCAAATCGCCGATCGGGTGGAGCAGGAGTGCGGACGGAGGGATCTTCAGAAGTTGGTCCGGTATTACGAACTGCTGGAAAGGTTGGGGTTGGTAGAAATCGGGAGGGCGGATGGGTAAGCGAAGGCATTGCCTTCGCCTACCCGGCGGCTTTTCGGATAGGCGCAAAGTAAACGTTTTCAAGGAGCGTGCCATGGTCCTTTCCCGTTATCGCTGGGTGGTCGTTCTCCTCTTCTTCGTCTTCATGTTCCTGCATCAGGTGGACAAACTCCTGATCGGCCCCTTGACCACACCCATTATGGAGACCTTTGGCATCCAGGAAGACCTGATGGGGGCCGTCTTTACCGGAGCACTGATCGTCGGGGCGGTCTGCTATCCCCTCTGGGGCTACCTCTATGACCGCTTTGTGCGCAGCAAACTCCTGGCCCTGGCCTCTTTTATCTGGGGCGCAACCACCTGGCTCAGCGCCCTGGCTCCGACCTATGGGACCTTTGTCGCCACCCGGGCCTCGACGGGGATCGATGACTCCAGTTACCCCGGCCTCTACAGCCTGGTCTCCGATTACTTTGAGCCGCGGATGCGCGGCCGCATCATCGGCCTTCTGGAACTTTCCATGCCGCTGGGCTACCTGGGAGGAACGGTGGTGGCCACGATGTTGGCTCCGAAGATCGGCTGGCGCAACGTCTTTTACCTCACCGGGTCGCTGGGGATCCTCCTGGCCGTGGCCATCTTCTTCGCGGTCCGGGAGCCGGCCCGGGGCCGGAGCGAACCGGAGATGGAGGGGCTGGAGCAGATTCGCACCTACCGCTTTGACTGGAAGGTGGCCCGGGGGCTGTTTCGCAAGCCCACGCTGCGCCTCATGTTTATCCAGGGCTTTTTCGGCGTCTTTCCCTGGCAGGTCATCACCTACTGGTTCTTCCGCTACCTGGAGACAGAACGCTTCTACGGTCCCGAGGACGTGCTTCTGACGATGGCCCCGGCGGTGCTGGTGCTGGCTTCGGGTTATTTTGTCGGCGGGGCGCTGGGAGATCGCCTTTTCCGCCGGACGCCGCGAGGCCGGCTGATCGTGCCCACAGTGGCCGTGCTGGTGGGAGCGATCCTCCTCCTCATTACCGTACTGGCCATCCCTGTTTCGGAGTCGGCCCTTCTAGGGCAGGTGGAGCGGCAGGCCCAGGATTCCTGGCTGCGGGCCTTTTTCCTGGACCATCCGGTTCCCCCGGAGCCGGGCTGGATCAAGCCCGTCTTCCTGGTGATGCTCTGCCTGACCGCATTCTTCATCCCCTTTGCCGCCCCCAACGTGGTTTCCACCATCTACGACATCACCCTGCCGGAGGTCCGAAGCACGGCCCTTTCGGTGCAGTACTTTATCGAGTCGGCCGGGGCAGCGACGGCGCCGCTCCTGGCCGGCCTGATCGCCGTGAGATCCTCGCTGCAAAACGCCATCCTCCTCATTTGCGTCTCGGCCTGGGTTCTGTGTGCCTTTTTCTTCATCTTCGCCACTCTCCTGGTGCCGCGGGATATTGCCGTACTGCGCCGGCAGATGCGGGAGCGAGCGGAACAGGAGCGCGCCGCCCAGGCTGTGCGATAAGGCTCGCCTAGCGGGCGATCAGGCGGACGATGGTCACCCCCTCGCCGCCGTCGCGTTCGGGGGCACCTTCGAAGGAGGCTACCAGGGGATGGGAGGCCAGGATTTCCCGCACCACCCGGCGCAACGTTCCGGTGCCTTTGCCGTGGATGATTCGGACAAAGGGCAGGCCGGCAAGGTAAGCATCGTTCAGGTAGCGGTCCAAGGTCTGCTCGGCCTCGGCGACCCGCCAGCCGCGGATCTCCAGTTCCAGGGGGACGGAACGGGGTGGGGTGGGCAGATGCACGGCTGACCGGGCGGGAATTTCCGGCCGGCCGGTCCTGCGGAGGTCCTCTATCGGCCGGCGCATCTTGAAGCGCCCCACCAGGAGTTCCACCTGGCCCTCTGCATCGGGCGGGGAAAGCACCTCGGCCGATGTGCCCAGGCTTTCCACCCAGACGGCATCTCCGGGTCGCAGGGGTTGTGTCCCAATTTCTTCCCGAACAGCCTCCTCCGACGGAAAAGGGGGAACCTCCGGCAATGCCTCTTCCGCTTCCTCCAGGCGTCTCCGGGCCTGGGCCAGTTCCTCGCGGGTGAGGCCGGCGCGGGCGATCTCGCGCTGTAGCGCCTCCACCCGGGCACGCACTTCCTCCAGGGCCTTTTCCGCCTCTGCCCGGGCCTGAGCAAGGATCTCGTGCCGGCGGCGCTCCAGGTCGTAAATTTCCCGCTCCAGGCGTTTTTCCAGGTTGCGGGCGTGCTCGCGGGCAGCAGCCGCTTCCTCCAGGGCGGCGCGCATCTCATCCCGCTGCCGCTGGATTTCCTGGAGGAGGCTTTCCACCTGGAGGTCTTCCGGACGCAGCCAGCGACGTGCCCGCTCGATAATGGCCGGGTTCAGCCCCAGCCGGCCGGCGATGGCCAGGGCGTTGGAGCGTCCGGGTAACCCGATGGTCAGCACGTAGGTAGGGGAAAGCGTCTCCACGTCGAACTCCACGCAGGCGTTCTCCACGCCGGGGGTGGCGTAGGCATAGGCCTTGAGTTCGGAGTGGTGGGTGGTCACCAGCGTCAGGCAACCCCGCTCCAGGAGCGCCTCGATGAGCGCCCGGGCCAGGGCCGACCCCTCTACCGGATCCGTCCCTGCCCCCAGTTCGTCCAGCAACACCAGGGAGTTGGCCCCGGCCCCCTGGAGCACCTCGATGATGCGGGTCATATGGGAGGAGAAGGTGGAAAGGTTCTGCTCGATGGATTGTTCGTCGCCGATATCGGCAAAGACCTGGTTGACTAGGGGGATGCGCGAGCCCCTTTCCACCGGCAGGTGCATCCCGGCCTGGGCCATGAGGTTGAGGAGGCCTACCGTCTTCAGGGCCACCGTCTTGCCCCCGGTGTTCGGCCCGGTGATGACCAGGATGCGGAAAGTCCCGCCGACATAGACGTCGATCGGCACGACGGTGGCCGGATTCAGAAGCGGGTGGCGGGCCCGCTTCAGGAAGAGCGGCGGTTCGCCGGAGGGCAGAGGAGAAGCGGCCGGCCACTCTCCCGGGGCCGATTCGGTCGGCGGCAGGAAGTCGTAACGTTCCTCCCGATGCACGACCAGGGCCGGTTCGGCCGCTTCCAGTTCCAGGCTGAAACGTGCCCGGGCTAAAATGAGGTCCATCTCGGCCAGCGTCTCCACCGTCCGGCGGATGGCTTCTCCCGCCCCGGCCACTTGTTCCGAGAGTTCGGTCAAGATGCGGCGGACCTCTTCCTCCTCGGCCAGTTGGAGTTCCCGGAGTTCGTTCCCCATCTCCACCACTTCCAGCGGCTCGATGTAAAGGGTGGCACCGCTGGCGGAGTGGTCGTGGACCAGGCCGCGCAGCCGGCGTTTGCTATCGGCCCGTACCGCCAGCACGTAGCGGCCCTGGCGCTGGGTGATGATGGGCTCCTGGAGGATGGACCGGTAGCGCTGGAGGAGAGTTTGCATCCGCTCCTGGAGGCGGTTCTGGAGGAGGCGGATTTCGGCACGGATGGCTCCCAGGCGGGGGCTGGCACCGTCGAGCACCTCTCCCTGGGGGCCGATGCAGCGGGCGATGGCCTGCTGAAGGGCCGGCAGAGGGTAGAGGTCGGGAATCAGGTTGCGCAGCATCGGGAAGGTCCCATCCAGGCGCTGAAGGGCCCGCTGCAGTTGGCCGGATGCCTGGAGGGTGGAAAGGATGTCCAGAAACTGGTGCGCTTCCAGAGTCCCCTGTCGCTCGGCCCTCTCCACAAGCGGCCGGACGTCGCGGGCACCGCCGACGCCGAGGGGGGAACCGGCCCGGAGCAGGCGGACGGCCTCGCTGGTGGCGGCCTGCCGGCGGCGGACCTCCTCCAGATCTACGCTGGGGCGGAGGGAGAGCGCCCTTTCGCGGCCGGTGGAGAAGGAGGTGTGGCGGGCCAGCCGTTCCAGGATTTTGGGATATTCCAGGGCGATAAGCGAAGGCTCGTGCATGGCTATGGGGCCGGCGGGGCCAGGAAGGCGGGCAGTTCGGGCAGCCAGAAGCGGAAGGTAGAAAGGAGGGTCGTGCGGGTGCTATCGAAGAGGTTGAGGAGGGGGGAGGTCGGTGCCTGCCGCTGGAGCATGCCCACAAAGGCCCATTCGGGCACGCTGACACTCCCCAGAAGCGCTTTCAAGATGAAGGCGCTCAGGGCGGTTATAGCAAAGGCGCTCACCAGGCCCAGGGCAGTCCCACCGATCTTGTCCAGGGCAAGCAAGGATGCCCGCAGTTTCAGGTGGCCGCCCAGGAGGTAAAGGATGGTGAAGAAGATGGCTGTGGAGAGAATCAGGGCGATGAAAAAGCCCCAGGCGCTGGCGATGCGTTCGGCCTCGGGCCCCTGGCTCCCGACCTGTTTCCGTATCAGGCCTCCCACATAGTCCCCGTAGAGGGAAGCCACGATGGTGCCCAGGTAAAGGGAAAGGATAAGCCAGATCTCCTTGAGCATCCCCTGCCAGAAGCCCAGAACCACCAGGCCCAGGAAAAGAAGGGCCAGGAAGATGTCCAGCCAGGGGATAAAGTATAAAAAGGACATCGTTTACCTCCACTTTTTGCTACTCCAGCATACTCGGATTTGGCCTTTTTGTCAAGCCCTGGCCGTAAGGCAGGGCTTTTCAATGCTCCAACATATCGGAGAGACCTGGGTTGGGTCTCCTACCTGACAGACCGCGTGGCGCCGTGAGGGCGGGTTCTGAACCTGCTCACGGCTTTTATATCAAAAGCCCCAGCCGTAGGTCGGATTGACATTCCGACCTGCCGAATGATGAGCGATGCCCGTTGTTGCGTACGGGGGAGGAGTGTAGTAGAATGACATCAGGATAGAAAGACGAAAAGTGAGGAGGATGAGTTGGCACGGACGCATTCTGAGCCACGGACCGGGTCTCTGCTGGGGTTAGGCGGATACCTCCTGGGGATAGACATCGGCGGATACGGCTTGCAGGTCGCCCTAGCCGATGGGCAGGGAAAACTCCTACGCACGCTCCAGCAGCCGCTGGAGCGGGAGATGGAAGCCTCCCAGGTGGTGTTGTCCACTTTGGGGATGGCCCGTTCCCTTCTGCGGGAGAGCCGTCTGGAGCCGAAGCAACTCCTGCGCATCGGTATCGGCTTCGGGGGGCCGGTGGATGTGCACCAGGGCGTAACCATTATCTCCCATCGGATGCCGGGCTGGGAACACTATCCGTTGCGGCAGGTCTTTGAGGAGGCCTTTTCTACCGCCACACTGGTGGACAACGACGCCCGGGTGACGGCGCTGGGAGAGGCACTCTATGGTGCCGGCCGCGGCGCACGCAACCTCTTCTACATCCACCTGAGCAGCGGCGTCGGCGGGGGAATGGTGGTGGAGGGCCAACTCTACCGGGGAGCCACCACCACGGCCGGTGAGATCGGCCATACCCTGGTCCTGGAGGATGGGCCGGAGTGCAGTTGCGGCCGGCCGGGCCATCTGGAGGCCCTCGTCTCGGCCCCGGCGCTCATTGCCCGGGCCCACGAACTGGCCCGCGACGACCCCGGCCCACTGGAGGCCCGGGCGCAGGAAGAAGGGCGAGGGCTGCGTTTCCAGGATGTGGTCGAGGCGGCCCGCCAGGGCCATGCCCCTTCCCGCCTGGCACTTGCGGAGGCGGCCCACTACTTGGCCATCGCCGTCTCCAACCTGGTGAACCTCCTCAACCCGGAGATGATCGTCCTGGGAGGCATCGTGGCCCGGCTGGCCGGCGAGGACCTCCTGGAGCCGCTCCGGGAGGAGGTCTCCCGCCTGGCGATGGCCGTCCCCGGCAGCGCCGTGCGGATCGTCCAGGGGACGTTGGGCGAAGCCTCTGTAGTCGTCGGGGCCATTGCCCTGGCGCTCAGAAGCCTGGAGGAGTAGCGAGTGGGGAGGTTGTCATGAAAGTCACGCTGAGCGTCATCAAGGCCGATGTCGGCGGCTATGTGGGACACTCTAGCATCCATCCGGCACTCCTGGAGCGGGCCGCCGAATGTCTGGACCAGGCCCGCCACCGTGGGTTGCTCCTTGATTTCCACGTTACCCGGGTAGGTGACGACCTGGAACTCGTGATGACCCATCGCCGGGGGACGAACGACGCGGAGGTCCATCAGGTGGCTTGGGAGACGTTCCAAGAATGCACGCGGGTGGCCCGGGAGATGAAACTCTATGGGGCCGGCCAGGACCTCCTCTCCGATGCCTTTTCCGGCAACGTGCGCGGGATGGGCCCCGGCGTGGCCGAGATGGAACTGGAGGAACGCCCGAGCGAACCGGTCATTGTCTTCATGGCCGACAAGACCTCGGCCGGGGCCTGGAACATGCCGCTCTACCGGATCTTCGCCGACCCCTTCAACACGGCCGGCCTGGTCATCTCCCCCTCCATGCATGCGGGCTTTCGCTTCGAGGTACACGACGTCAAGGGGCATCGGCGCATCTCCTTCTTTACCCCGGAGGAAAGTTACGACCTCCTGGTCTTTATCGGGGCTTCCGGCCGCTATATGGTCAAAGCGGTTTATACGCGGGAGGGAAAGGTGGCCGCCGTCTCCTCAACCCAGCGCCTGGCGCTCATCGCCGGCCACTACGTGGGGAAAGACGACCCGGTCTGCATCGTCCGCTGCCAGGGCGAGTTTCCGGCGGTAGGGGAGGTGCTGGAGCCGTTCTCCATGCCCCATATCGTCGAGGGCTGGATGCGCGGTTCCCACTACGGCCCGTTGATGCCGGTTCCGGTGGAGCGGAGCAACCCCAGCCGATTCGACGGCCCACCCCGGGTGGTGGCCCTGGGCTTCCAACTGGCCGAAGGCCGTTTGATCGGCCCCCGCGATATGTTCGACGACCCCAGTTTTGACGAAGCCCGCCGGATGTGCAACGTAATTGCCGAGCATCTGCGCCGCCACGGCCCCTTCGAGCCGCACCGCCTGCCGCTGGAGGAGATGGAATATACCACCATGCCGGAGGTGATGGCCCGGCTGCAGAAGCGCTTCGAGCCGCTGGAGGAGTGATGGCCGGCGAACTTCTCCTTGTTCCCATTGGGCCGCTTCCCCCCGGCCTCTTACCCTGGCTGGGAGAAGAACTCCAGGTCCGTTTCGGCCGGCCCTGGGCCTCCGGGCCGGCGATGTCCCTGCCGGCCGAGGCCTACGACGCCAGCCGGAGGCAGTACCGCAGCGACGACTTGTTGGAACGGCTGCGCGCCCTCCCCGGCGAAGCCTGGCGACTCCTGGGCCTGGCCGAGGCCGATCTCTATACGCCGGGGCTGAACTTTGTCTTCGGCCAGGCCTCCATTTCCGGCCGGGAGGCACTGGTGGCGTTGGCCCGCTTGCACCCCGCCTTTTACGGTCAACCCGAGGATAGGGAACGTTTCCGCCTTCGTGCCCTTAAGGAGGCGGTGCACGAACTCGGACACACCATAGGCCTGGGGCATTGCCCCGACCGACGCTGCGTGATGCATTTCTCCAACACCTTGGCCGATACCGATTTCAAGGGGGCCGACTTCTGCCCCCACTGCGCCCGGCGGATGGACCGCCCTCTATCCTTGTAGGAGGTTCTCTGCCTCCGCGGCAATATCACCCACACCACCCTGCAACTAGAGGGCGCCGGTTGCGAACCCGATTCGCTCTATTGCCGCCCGAACGAGTCCGGAAACCGTCGCGAACTCCCTTGAAGGCAAAGCGGCCGTCCTCGCCAGTGACCTGGGGCTTCCTGACGACCACAGACAAATGACCAACAACGAACGATCAACGAACAATTTGCCTCTCGTCCTTTCCCCATGTATAATTGGGCCTGGAGGTGGCCATGATCGAGGTGGAAATTCGCCTCTATGCCAGTCTGCGGCGCTATCGGCCGGCCGGATCCTTAGGCGAGGGTGAAAAGGTGCTCCTCCCGGCCGGGAGCACGGTGCTGGACCTTCTGGCCGGATTGGGTATCCCCTCGGCCGAAGTGCAGACCGTCTTCGTCAACCGACGGGCTCTATCCCGCGAGGCCGTCCTGCAGGATGGGGACCGAGTGGACCTCTTCCCGGCCGTGGCGGGTGGGTAGTCTCGATGGAAGAATGGCTGCGAGAATTGCGAGGAAAGGTCCGGCTATTGCCCGGCCCCGGCGGAGAGGCAGTCCCCACCCTTCCACCGGAAGCATTAGCGGAAGCGGCCCGGCAGTCCGGCCAGCCGCTCCGACAGATCGAACTCCGGGCCCTGGACGAAGGGCTGCTTCCCGAACGTTACCTCCGTAACCTGGGCCTCTTTGGCTGGGAGGGGCAGCGCCGGCTGCTGGAGCGATGCGTGGCCGTGGTCGGCTGCGGCGGGCTGGGCGGCCACGTCATCGAGGGGTTGGCCCGCAGCGGGGTCGGCCGGCTGATCGTTATAAACGGAGACCGTTTTGTCCCTCATAACCTGAACCGGCAGACCCTCGGCACGCTGGACGGCCTGGGCCGGCTCAAGGCCGAGGTGGCCGCCGAGCGTGTAGCGAGGGTGAACCCGGCGGTGGAAGTAACGGTTAGGGTTGCCTTGGCCACGGCGGAAAACCTGCCAGAACTTTTAGCCGGTGCCGATGTGGTCGTGGACGCCCTGGATACGCCCCGCGACCGACTCCTGCTTCAAGTGGCCGCCGCCCAACTGGGCCTGCCCCTGGTCCACGGGGCCATCGCCGGCTTCATCGGCCAGGTCTCCACCGTCTTCCCCGGCGAGGAGACGCTTTCCCGGCTTTACGGCGGCGGCCAGGGGCCGGCATACGGGGCCGAATTTTTCCTGGGCACGCCGGCCCCCACACCGGCACTGGTGGCCGCCTTCCAGGTGGCCGAGGTGCTCAAAATCCTCCTGGGCCGGGGCGAGTTGCTGCGCCGCCGCCTCCTCTTTGTGGACCTGGAAGCAGGCACGGTGGAAATCTTCTCCATCGGCGAAAGCGGGGAGCAAGCCGGAGATGGGCCGGGTTCTGACTACCCTCCAGCGCCGTCGGGAAATCCAAAGTGCCCTTGAGGGGCTAGCGCAGGCACGCACGGAGGAAGAAAGCCGTTCCTTCCTGGGTGCTCTGGAGGAACACGGCTTGGCCGCCCTGCCCATCGCTCTGCGCTATCTCGATACACCGGACCCTTGGATGGTGCGCGCCCTGGGGCGCACCTTGGCCCAGATTCCGGAACGCGGGCAGGTGGTCGAAGCATTGCGCCGAGCCATCCTCTCCCCGGAAAGTTCGGCCCGTCGGCGCATCGTAGCCCTGGTCCTTTTGGACCAGTTCCTGGGGGAACCGACGGACGAAGCCCTCTTCAACGCCCTGGGCAATCCCACCGAAGTGGCTGTCAATGCTCTCCTGGAGGATACCCCGGAGGAAGCCTATTCGCTCCGGATGGACTATCTCTCGATCATCCACGCCCAGCCCCCCTCCGAGATTCTCTACGCCATCCGCCGCTTTCGGGAAGCGGCCAGTCCGCCGGCCATCGAAGCCTTGCGCTTCTTCGCTCTGGATGAACGAGAAAGCATCGCTCGGCCGGCGCTGGAGGCGTTGGGGAAAATCCGCCGACCGGAAGCCCTGCAGGCCCTGCAGATCATCCGGCCCAACCTCCCCCCTGTTCGCCAGCCCTGGGTCGAGCGAATACAACGCAAACTTCTCCTGAGCGGTGTCCCCGACCGGCCTCTCCCCCCTCCGCCGCCGGAGAAACGTATCCTGATCAGCCCGCCGGATGGGGGCGGAAACCGCCTGCTCCTTTTCCTGAGCGAGGAAACCCCGCGTGTCCTGCACCTCTTCCTGAACGACGGGCGGGGCATCGAGGGGGCCTACGAGATGGCCTACCGACCGGCTGAACTGCCCCCGGCCGGCCCCAGAGGAAGTGTGTATCCTGCTCCCCATCCCTGGACCGGTCTTTACCTCCTGGAGGCCTCCTGGGCCTATGCTCAGCACCTTCTGCGCGAGGCCCTGGCTTGGAACGAGGCCTGTGGCCTGCCCTATCCCCTGGAGTACCGCTTCTTCTGCGGGCGCATCTGGGGTTATACGGAGGAAGAAGAGCCGCCGACCCTGCCCCATATTCCGGGCATCCTCTCCTACGAGGCCGTTTCCCTCTTCCTGGCCCATCCGTACTTGGCCTCCTGGTTTCTGGAAAGCGAAAGGGTGGAGGCCACAGCACAGAATCTCTTTCGAGCAAACCTTCCCCATCCGGAGGAACAGCAAATTGCCCTGGCCATCGTTGCCCTGGTGCAGAGCGAATTTCCCCCGGAGGTCTGCCTCCGATACGCCCGTCGGTTGCGCGACACGGCCGGCTGGCTGGCCAGGGCCCGGGAAGACGTGCTGGCAGCCATTGCCGCAGCAGCGGCGGAGGAGATGGCCCGGATGTCGCCGTTGCGCAGCACCTTCGCCCTGCTCCTCACCCAAAAGGGGCTGACGGTGGCTCTGGGAAAGTTGGGTCGGTCTGACCCCGCGCCAGGACAGTAGGTGGGCGATGAGCAGGACATTTCGCTGGCTCGAAGGCGGGGCATGCCGGATCTGCGGCCGCACCCGGCCGCCGGTGGCCGCTTTCCTGGGAGTGTGTGGAGACTGCTTGCGCGAGCGCCCGGAAGAGGCGTTGCTGCTGGCTACGGCCGCCCATGCCCGCGCCCGGCGGGAGTTCGGCCTGCCAGAACGTCCCCCGGATACCCCTGGGGGTATTTCTTGCGGCCTTTGCCTGCACCGCTGCCGGATGGCCGAGGGCGAGCGAGGCTACTGCGGATTGCGGGAAAACAGAGGAGGCCGGCTCCTGCACCACGCCGGCACTCCGAGGCGGGGGTTGCTTCACTGGTACGACGATCCTCTTCCCACCAACTGCGTCGCCGATTGGGTCTGCCCGGCCCGCCACCTGCGCGGCCGGGTCAACCTGGCCGTCTTCTACGGGGCATGCACCTTTGACTGTCTGGGCTGTCAGAACTGGCATTACCGCCACCTGCATCCTCCGGATGACCTCCTCAGTGCAGAGGAACTGGCAAGAGCGGCCCACGCCCGCACCGAGTGTATCTGCTACTTTGGCGGCGACCCTTCCCCGCAGATGCCCCACGCCCTGGCCGCTGCCCACATCCTGGCCGAGCGAGGCCTCCGCATCTGCTGGGAGACCAACGGGACGATGGCTCCCCAACTTCTGGACCGGGCGGTGCAACTTTCGCTGGAGAGCGGGGGCATCGTCAAGTTCGACCTGAAGGCATGGAATGAGCCGCTCCACCTGGCCCTGACCGGGGTGACCAACCGGCGCACGCTGGAGAACTTTGCCCGGGCGGCGCGGCGTTTTGCCGAACGGCCGGAACCGCCGCTGGTGGTGGCGGCCACGCTCCTCGTCCCCGGCTACGTAGATGCGGAGGAGGTGGGAGCGCTGGCCCGCTACATCGCCTCCTTCAGCCTGGACATCCCCTATGCCCTGCTGGCCTTTGGGCCGGCCTTTTTCCTGGGCGATCTGCCGACCACTTCCCTCCGGCACGCCGAATCGTGCCTGGAGGCTGCCCGAGCGGCCGGATTGCGAAACGTACGCCTCGGCAACCGACACCTCCTGGGGGCGGAGTACTGATTCCAATTGAAACGGGCGCGCCGATTTGTTATAATGTAGGGCAACTCGGGTTGCGTTTCTCACGGTGGCCCTGCAAGGAGAAGGAAACGATGGTTGTCCCGTCCGAGGCTTTGGCCGAATTGCGACAACTTCCCTGCTTCTCCGGCATCCCGGAGGAAGAAATCGCTCCCTTGGTGCCGTGGATGGCGCTGCGAGCCTTTTCTCCCGACCAGTGCATCCTGGCCGAAGGGGAAGAGGGTCAGCACCTTTACTTTCTCCTTCAGGGCCAGGTACGTGTTACCACCGTAGATCTGGCCGGCCGGCCCGTCCTCCTGGCCGTCCTGGAACGGGGCGACTTTTTCGGCGAGGGCAGTCTCTTTACCGGACAGCCGCGCTCGGCCACCGTCCAGGCCCTCACCCCCTGTCTCACCCTTCAGGTCTCCCGCGAGTCCCTGTCCCACCATCTGGAGCAGGCTCCGACCCTGCGCGCCGCCCTCTACCGGGCCCACGAAGAACGCCAGACCGTCACCGCCCTCAGCCGGGTGCCGCTCTTCAGCCCCCTTTCCCGTCAGGAACGCCAGGCCATAGCGGCCTGCTTGACCCCACGGTCTTACGCTCGCCACGAGGTGGTCATTCGCGAAGGCGAACCCGACCGCTCCCTGTTTCTCATCGCCTGGGGACAGGCGGTCGTCGCCCGGAACTATGGCACGGAGCGAGAGCAGGCCCTGGCCGTCCTGGCCGCCGGCGATTTTTTCGGCGAGATGGCGCTGGTGCTCCGGCAACCCCGTTCGGCCACCGTCTGGGCGCTTACCCGCCTGGAGGTGTTGGAACTTCCCGAGACCACTTTCCGCAGCCTTCTGGAGGAGCAGCCGGTGCTGCGTCGGGCGGTTGAAGGGATCGTACGGAAACGGCTGCAACGCACGCTGGAAATCCAAAGCGATTTGCGGCGGGCCCAGGTGCTCAATCAGGTAGTCCGTGGGGAAGCGGCCGTAGCCGAGCGTCTCCTGGTAAGGGAGCGGATGCGCTGTCCGCGGGGTTGTCGCCGTTGCGAGGAAGCCTGTCAGCGGCGCTTCGGACACTCCCGGCTGCACCTGGACGGCCTGGTGGTAGGATATGTGACTCTCCCTGCGGCCTGCCGGCACTGCCTCTATCCGGAGTGCATCCCGGCCTGCCCGATGGAGGCTCTGGAATGGGACGAGGCCGGCCGCCTCTTTGTGAACGAACGTTGTAACGGCTGCGGCCGCTGCGTTCCGGCCTGTCCTTACGGGGCCATCGAGATGGTGCAGATCACCCCGGAGCCGGCCGGCGGGCTCTGGGAACGGCTGTTCGCCGGGCTCTTAGGCCGGCCGATGAAGGAAAAGGGGGTTCCGCGGGCCGAAAAGTGCGACCTCTGCCGGGGCTACCCCGAACTGGCCTGCCTGGCAGCCTGCCCGACCGGAGCGCTGAGGTTGGTGCGGGTGGAGGAATACTTCGGGGTTCCTCCCCGGGAATCGCTCGACTGTACCGTGCCGGGAGAGGCGAACGAGACCATCGGGGACATCTAGCGGGACGGCCGAGCCGAGGATTCCTGGGAAGAAGCAGGTGGCTCCTTGCGGCGGACACGCCGACGCTTCCTGCCCGTTCGGACCCGCAGGCCGATTCGCTTTAGGTCTTCCTCGACCTCCAGAAGGGCTTCTTGTAAACTCTTCGCCATTTTCCCACTCCTGGGCGTCCGTCGGCCACTTTGCCGGCGGCCCATCAGCGCAGGCTCATCTCCCGCAGGCGTTCCATATCCAGCAGGACGATCTGATCCCGGTCAAAATCCAGCAGACGGTCGTCGCGGAAGCGGCTGAAGATCTTGGTCACCGTTTCCCGATGGGTGTTGATCATTTCGGCAAACTGCTGGTGGGTGTAGCGGAAAGGCAACCAGGTCGGCCCAGAACTCTGTCGGACTCTCGGATCGACCATGTCCAGGAGCAACGCCGCCAGCCGTTCCGGAGCCGACTTGAAGACCAGGTCGCCCAAACGGCGCTCCACGGAACGGAGCCGCTTCCCCAGGTTCTCCAGGACCTGCAAGACCAGGGTGGGGTCCTCCCACAGGAGTTCCTCCAACCTCTGGCGGGACAGGGCATAGAGTACCCCATCGGTCAGGGCCTGGGCGTGGCTGGTCCGGGCCCCCCGGGGGAAAAGGGCCTGTTCGCCGAAGATGTCCCCTGGCTCCACGACGCTCAGGGTCAGTCTCCGGCCTTGGGGAGAGCGGCTGAAAAGCCGAATCCGACCCCGTTCCAGCAGGTACAGTTCGTCGGCCGGCCTGCCGGCCTGAAAGAGCACTTCTCCTCTGTGGAACGTCCTCCGGCGGGCTGCTTGCTTCAACCTCCACCAAGGATCCGGCCGGACGGCGGCTAGATGAGGGAACGGTCCCCGTTGCATTATCTTCCTCCTCCCCTTGGCCCAACAGATGCGGCAACTGCTGGGCGAGGGATGATACGGAACTGACAGAATGGGTCTCCACGAGCCCGAAGTCGCAGTACCTCTACCTGGGACTCCAGGGCTTCCTGCAGCCAGGCCTGTTCCTCCTGGCAAAAGATCGGGTGACGCAGGGCCACGGCCGAGATATTGCAGTGATGCTTGGTCAAGAGATAGGAGCCGTCGGCCTGGGCTGCGTAATGAGCCAGTCCCCCCTTTTCGTTGAAAATCTCGGTAATCTGGGCGAGCCGTTCGTTCAGGGGGAAGCCGGCCAGGCGTGAACTGTAGCGTTCGAGCCACAGTTTCCGTCGGGCAGAAAGGATCTGCCGGACCAGCATATTTCCCTGGGGCAAACGCAGGATTGCCTCCAGAAGGTCCAGGGCCAGAGCCTCATAGCCCTGGGGCAGAAGGCGGTCGGCGGCCGGGGTCAGGGAAAAGAGTTGACAGGGCCGGCCTCGCCCGCGCTTCAGGCCGGCCACCTCGACGCACCCCTCAGCCCGTAGTCGCTCCAGATGTTGGCGCACGGCGGTGATGCCGATGCCCAGGCGCTCTCCCAGACGCGCGGCCGTCAACGGGCCCTCGGTCCGCAGAAGAAAGAGAATCTGTTCTCGCGTGCTGGCTGCCGACATCGTCCTCTCCTTGGCCCAGCCTTGGCCAGGTACCTCGCCGTGCACCGGCAGATTCCAAGATGCCCCATATATTGTACCACACTTTGGTAATTTTGTCAAGTTTTTACTATCGAAATTTTATAAAGTCCCGCCTTGACGGAGGCCGGCCCTTTTGCTAGAATAAAAAAACTAGACTCTGGTGAACTCGACCCGGTAAGGGTTCTGAACCCGCCCCTCGGGGGAGATGTTCGTGGGTAGAAAGGCAGTGCCTTCGCCTACCCGGCGGGGGGTTCGGATAGACTAAGTGGCATCCCGGTGAAGCACGAAGGCAAGGGCGACATAGGGTGATTTCGCCGGTGTCCAGTAAAAAACATAGCGGTGCTGAACGATGAACGGGAGGACGGCCATGGACTTGCGCGAACTGGAGCGCTTTATCATCCTGGCCCGGGAGCACACTTGTCTGGGACGCAGCCGGCGCCTGCCGCCCGAACGTCCCGGAGCGGTGGAAATTGTCTATCGCGAAGGCGCCCTTTCCTACCGGGATAGTTACTTTGGCCAGAGCCGCCTCATCGGTCAGGAAGTTGTCCGGCGGGCTGGAACGGTTGTCTGGGGAATGAATTACCTGATCCTTATCCGTGACCTGCCCCTGCCCGGCGAAGAACTGGCTGCCTTCCTCCAGCGGGCCCAGTTGGAACGCTACCGGGAGCGTCGCCTGCTGGGACCACACCGTTTTCAGGAGCGCAACCTGCGCTACGAGGACCGCAACGAAGGGGATTTGGCCCTCTTTGAGGGGGAGACGCAGGTTTTCTACCAGCAGGAAGAACTCTTCCGAATGCATTACTGCGGAGGCCTGGTACGATAGGGGACTGTTGTTTCCCCTTGCATAGCAACAGGGGCGTAGCACCGCTACGCCCTATACCTATCAAGCGGGACAAGTAGAGCGCAGCGATGGTACTCCCCGGCGAACCGGTTCCGTTTCCCCTTTTCCTTCACCTATCTCGCCCGATGACCATCCTGCCCGAAGGCAGGAGAGCGGAGTCCCTCCCCCTGGATGGGGGAGGTCAGGAGGGGGAGAAGGGCTGCCGGCGTCGCTCTTCCCCCTAGCCTCTCCACCGGGGGGAACTTCCGTTGGCTTGATACCTATGGGTGGAGTGAAACCGCCCCTACTTTTACACCGGCGGGGTGGGACCCAGGTTTGTCGGAACTCCCCCTTACTCCCTTGCTCCTACCTGATGGACTGACATCCGCTCATCATTCGGTAGGTCGGCTTGTCAATCCGGCCCGGCCGGCTATAAGTGGATGCAGAATTTGCTTGCCCCTCCAAGGTGGGGTATAATATTTGGGGCGCGATCGGTAAGGTCGCTTTCGGCAGGAAACAGGGTAGCCCCGAGCAAGATGCTCGGGGCGATTCGGTGAAAGGCGGATGCCTCAGGGACAGGATGCGTGTCGCATTCGGGCGGCGCTTCGCCTCCCTTCGGGCCGGCTGCTTCGGCCGGCCCTGATCCTCCTGTGCGGCCTGCCGGGGACAGGCAAATCGTACCTGGCCCAGCGTCTGGCCGATCGCCTGCCCCTGGTCATCGTCGCCAGCGACCAGGTGCGGCGGCTCCTTTTCCCTCGCCCCACTTACGCGCCTGAGGAGCATCATATCGTCCACAGCACCTGTCTGGAGGTAGTGGCCGGCCTTCTGGAGGAAGGCCACAGCGTCATTTTCGATGCCACCAACCTCCTTCGCCGCCACCGCCGGCGCTACTATACCCTGGCCGAGGAGAAAGGGGCAGCCCTGATGGTATTGCAGACCACGGCCGCGCCCGAAGTGGTGCGCCAGCGGCTGCAGGAACGGGGGGAGGGCCTCCTGCCGGACTATGGATCGGAGGCCGACTGGTCGGTCTACCTGGATTACGCCGGGAAGATGGAGCCGGTCCGCCGGCCGCACCGGGTGGTGGATACCGGCGGTGATATCTCGGAGGCGGTGGAGGAGATCGCCCGTTACCTGGAAGGCCTTCCCGCTCCCCTACCCCCTCACCCCCGGGTGCGCCTGATTCTGAATCCGGCCGCCGGCCAGGCCTACCGTCTGGCCGACCTGGAAGAAGTCCTCGGTTATCTGGTGCGCCAAGGTTGGGAAGTGAGCCTGCGGGAGACCCGCAAACCCGGGGGCGCAATGGAACTGGCCCGCGAGGCGGCCGCAGCCGGGCTGGATGTCGTCGTCGCCGTCGGCGGCGATGGCACCGTCAACGAGGTGGTCAACGGCCTGGCCGGCACGACTACGGCTCTCGCCGTCCTGCCGCTGGGCACGGGCAACATCTGGGCCCGCGAGCAGGGCCTGCCTACAGAGCCTCTGGAAGCGGCCCAGGTCCTCCTCCAGGGCCAGATTCGCTCTATGGACCTGGGATTGGCCGGTTCGCGCTACTTCCTCCTGATGGCCGGCGTCGGCTACGACGCTGCCGTAGTGCAGACCATGACCGGCGATACCCGGCAACTCTTCTGGCCTTGGAGTTACATCCTCCGAGGCATCGCCTCGGCCATCCATTACGCCGGAGAAGAGGCGGTGATCATCTTGGACGACCAGCAGATCGCCGGTGAGACGGTGGTGGCGATCATCGGCAACACCCGGCTCTACGGGGGATTTGCCCAGGTCACGCCCCAGGCCACGGTGGACGACGGCCTCCTGGACGTCTGCATCCTGCGGGGCAAGGGGGGGCTGCCCCAGATCTCCCTCTTTGCCCTGTTGACGCTCCTGCAGCGTCAGAAATGGATCGGCGGGGTAGAGTATCGCCGGGCGCGGGAGGTAGTGATTTCCTCGCGGACGCCTCTCTACGTTCAGGTAGACGGGGAACCGATCGGGCAGACGCCGATGACCTTCCGGGCCATCCCCCGGTCTCTTCGGGTGTTGCTTCCTCGAAACATCCCGCCCGGCCTTTTCGGCCAGGCGGCCTAGGAGCGGATGATGAAAAAGACGGGCAGAATAGGAATCCTTCTGGTACTGCTGGTGCTCAACCTCGCCGCCGGTTGCCAGCCGGGGGGAAGGCCGATTACGTCCCGCTCTCCCTCTCCTACGGCCATGCCGCCTGAAACCCGGGAACAACCTCGAGGGCCGTCGGTTTCAGGCCGGCTGCTCTATGCCGGCCAAGGACACATCTGGCTGTATACCGGCACCACCGCCCGTCGCCTGACCGGGCCGACACCGGCCACTCAACCGGCCTGGTCGCCCGACGGGAAGCGGATCGCCTTTGTCGTCCGGGGCGAGGGCTACTCCGATATCTGGGTGATGGAGGCCGACGGCTCTAACCCTCATCCGGTCACGGTCAACCGTTCCACCTACCCCGCACAGAGCCGTGAAGCCGCCCATGCCTCCTACTGGGCCTTTCAACCCCACTGGATTCCCCCCGAGGGCGACTGGATCGGCTATATCTCCCACTCTGAGCCTCGCCAACTTTCCAACGTCCTATCGGTCTGGCGTATCCGCCCGGACGGAAGCGGGGAACAGCCCTACCTCTCCCTGGGCGGATTCATCGAAAGCCCGGTCTGGTCGCCCGACGGGAGGTATATGGCCTTTACCTTTTTCCCCTATAACCACGGGGCGCAGTTGCGTTACCTGGATCTCGATACCGGTAATGTGGTGCATCTGGGGGAAGAGGTAGAGGGCATTGAACGCTACGACCCGGCCTGGTCTCCCGATGGGCAATGGATTGCCTACGCCGCCCGGCAGGCCGGCGAAACCCACATCTGGGTGATGCCCTCTCCGGCCAATCCGCTTTACCAGGAAGAGTGGTCTCCCCAGCCCCTTTCATCGCAGAAAGCGGCGCGCAGCCCGGCTTGGTCGCCCGACGGGAAGCAGATTGCCTTTATCGCTGTGCAGGATGGCTGCTTTGAGCTGTGGTTACTCACTCTGAAAGTGTCTTCGGACGGCTTCCCCCGGCCGGCTGGCGAGGAACGCCTGACCTATGGCGCCCAGGTGGATGCGACCTCCCGCCCTTCGTGGGCACCATGACCGTCTGCACGTTTGCATGCTTGAGATGTTGGCCGAAATCTCCTTTCCTGTTCGCTATGCCGAGACCGATGCCCAACATGTGGTCTATTACGCCAACCACGTGGCCTGGTTTGAACTGGGCTATGAGGCCCTCTTCACCGCCCTGGGTCGCCCTCTGGGAGAGGAGCGTCCTTTTGTCCTGGAGGCCGTATGCCGCTACCTGGCCCCCATCCGCTACGGGGAAACGGTGACCGTACGCAGCCGGGCCCTCGGCGCAGAGGAGGGCCACCTCTGGATCACCCACGAAATTCTGGGGCAGGGAGAAGCACGGGCGCGGGGAACGACGCTCTTGGAAGGTGTCGGAAGCCTCTATCCCACCCCGGTTCAATCGCCTGCGGAGCGGCTGGTGGGATGGGAACACCTCTCCCCGCGCGGCCGCCAGGAAGGTTTTCCCTTGCGAGTGCGCTACGCCGAAAGCGAGCCCACTCGGGGGGCCCACTTCTCCCGCTACCTGGGCTGGTTCGAGGTCGGACGCATCGCCTTTCTGCACCGTCTCGGCCTCGACTACGCCCAAATGGAGGTGGACGGCAGCCCCTTTGTTATCGCCTGGGTAGGCTGTCGCTACCTTTCTCCGGTGCGCTTTGACCAGGAACTAAAGATCGCCGTCTGGGTGGAAGAGGTGCGGCAGCGTTCCTTCGTCCTGGGCTATCGCCTTAGCGGCGAAGGCGGGCGCGCCGTCGCTGTCGGCCGAACGGTCCAGACTTTTGTGCAGAAGGACCTTCGCCCGGCTCCCATTCCAGAATGGGCCCGGGCCCTTCTTCTGGAGGCTCTTTAGGAACTAGGCGAAGGCACCGTCTTTGCCTACCTGCAAGCGCCTCATCCACGAGTTTTGGGGTAGGCTCTTTAGTCGGATGGGCCGTCCAACCCATAACCCAACGCCGTGAAATATAAGGGGCCGGCCGGACATCCCCCGGCCGGCCCCCTGATTCGGTGCGCTTCCTGCTGCCGCCTTAGGGCGCGGTGTATCCCTTGAAGACGAGCGGCAGGTAAATCTTGTATACAGGCGGCGGAGCCGCCTCCACGGTCAAGACGTGCTTCCAGCGGACAGGCTCCGGCGTGCAGGCGTTCCGCACCGTCAAGGTGACGGTGTAGGTGTCCGTAGCGGTGTAGGCGTGGGTCACCGTCGGGACGGTGGATACCGCCGTATGGCCGTCGCCAAAGTCCCAGGTGTAGGTGATGGGCGTCGTCGCCGTGGGCGGCGTAACCGTTGCCGTGAAGAGCGTTGCCTGCCCCACCGTCGGTGTCATCGGCGACCAGGCGAAGTCGGCCGTCTCGATCGGCCAGCACTCGGCGTAATGGATGATGACCGGAACCAGGATGGCCGAGGGGGCGACCGGCGGGCCGGCCAGGATGACGCCGTACCAGTCGCCCGGGGTCATGGTAGCGCTATAGTTCAGGGTGAAGTGGACCGGCACCCCCGGTTCGAGCGTTCCGGTGGGCACGTCGGTCGTCCAGAGGCCTGTCCCGGCCGGGGCAAAGAGCACGAGGTCGAAGTGGCCTGTCACCCCGGCCCAGTCGTCCAGGCAGAGGCGATACTGGCCGTCCGCCGGCAGGAGCACGCGGATGTACTCTTCGGCCGTTGGGCCGGTGGAAGCAGCGATCTGTACCCAGGTGGCCCCATCCCACCAATAGAGGTAGAGGTCATTGTCGCTCACATCGGGGCTGGAGGTTTCGGCCTCGATATAGGCGGCGTTCGTGACGGTGAAGATGTAGGACCAGTCGCACAGGCCGGCGGCCGGGGTGATCGGTTCGTAGGTCCAGAAGAGCGGCTGGCTCAGGCCGTAGGCCGTCGCCGTGATGCCGGGCAGGGACATCGAGGAGAGCGCCTCCATCAGCACGTCGCCGGTGAAGGAAGTGGTCCAGATTTCCACCGGGCTGGGGCTGACCGAAAGCGTGCCGACAGTGCCGCTGAAGGGGATGTCCTTGTGGAGTTGGCCGGCCTCGTCCTCCGGGTTGAAGAGGACGTTATGGAGGGCAAAGAGGTGCAATCCGGCCTGCAGCGGCGCCGCGACCCACTCCTCAGTCGTCCCGGTGTTGGTGCGGAAGAGCCACCGGCCGCTGCCCTGGTAGGTGTTCTCGCTTCCGCCGACCTTATAGAGGGCGTAGGGGCCGAAGGTGTCGGGCATAGAAGCGGAGAATTCATCCCAGGTCGGCCCAAAGACCAAGGTATCCAGGTCGGTGGGGTAGTTGCTCCAAATGGTGTGCACCAGGAAATAGGTGCCTTCGGGCAGGCCATGGTCGTCGGGGACGTCGGTGAAGAAGAAGCGCCAGTCGCCGCTTTCGGCCCGCCAGGCCCAGTCGAAGAAGCCGCCGACGGTGCCGTTGTCATAAGGGAGGTCCTGGTCTATGCCGCCGAAGGAGAAGTTCGGCCCATCCGCGGCTACGCTGACCACCACCGGTACCACTGGGGTGTGGGCGGTATAGGTCATGTAGCCGGGGTCCTGGACCAGGATTTCGCCCTGATAGAGGCCCAGCGGCGCCGTCACCGGCACACTCAGCGTGGCGGTGAAGGTGGCCGTGCCGCCGGCCGGAATGGTGAGGGAGGAGACGTTCGTCTCCAGCCAGGGCCAGTCCACCCGCTTGTAGAAGGAGACGCGGAGTTCGATGGTCGTGGTGGGGATGGCCGCGTAGGCCGTGCGGTGCTCCACGCCGATATAGAGGCCGTCGTGGTAGCGGTTCGATGGGTCGCGGGCTGACTGCTGCATGGTGGTGCCGCTGCTATAGCCGTAGCCGTAGCGGTTGTACTCATAGGTGTCGATCTCGCCGGTCTGCACCACCCCGTCGCCGTTCAGGTCGGTCCAGAGGTTGCCGTCGCCGTTTATGTCGGTCCAGTCGTAGATGAGCACGCGCCAGCGGCTGCGATAGACCTGCGGCGGGGTAGCCGGATCGTCCAGGCTGAACTGGCGATAGGGGAAGGCCAGTTTGGCGATCATCAGGTCGGCACCCTCGTAAGGGCCGCCGCTTTCCACCCACTGGGTGGCGGTGAAGAGGTAATCGGGCTGAGCCCAGATGCGCTGCTCGAGAGTGTTGCTGGTAACAAAGGTCCACTCTACCTCGCCCAGCAGGGTGAAGTAGCCGTCGCTCAGGGTGACGGTGATGGGGAAGGCCGAGTCGTTGACCAGGGTGAAGGCCTGGGAGGAGGAGTCGCCCGGATGGACGATGTTGGCGAAGGAGAGGTAGTTTTCGCCCCGGTAGTCGCCCGCGCTCCAGGAGTCGGGGAGAACGTAGAAGCCGTAATCGCCGCCGGCTACCCAGGTGGCGCGCTCGGCATTGACGGTACCGGCCCCCTGACGCAGCGGGTCATGCAGGGCGTCGTTGGCGCCGGACATCAGGATGGCCCGGGCCACATCCCAGGTGGGGTATTCGCCGTGGGCCTGGCGGTAGGCGTCGTAGATAAGGGCCAGGTTGCCGGCGGCCACCGGGGCGGAGCGGCTGGTGCCGCCCCAGCACTCCCAGGCCGTCCAGCCGTCGCCCCACTCGTTCAGCGCCAGGTCGCCGGCTCCCCAGGCTCCGTTGGCCAGGACGGAGACGCCAACGCTGCCATCAGCCCCCGGGCCGACGTCCGACCAGGACTGGAGGTCGCCCCAGAGGAGTTGTGCGGTGGAAGTGATGGGGTCAAAGACGCCGCCACAGGAATCGTACTGCGTGGAAGCCCCCACACTCACCCCCGTAACCGGGTTGGGCGAGTTGACGGTGCCGTAGGCCGGGGCGCCGTTGCCGGAGGAGCCTACGTAGGAGGTGTGGGGAGCATACCCCAGGTTGAGCCAGGTTAGGAAGCGGCTGGTCCAGTCCCAACCATCGTTATCGGTGGCGGTAGAGCCATAGGACATGCTGACGATCTCCGCCTCGTCGCCGGTTTCGGGGAGGCCGTCATAGCCCAGGGCGGTCATATAGTAGTAGTCGGTCTCGTAGCCGCCGCAGTAGAAGCATCCCATGGCCCAGACCTTGGCCTCCCTGCCGCCGCCTTGGACCATCCCACCGACGCCGATCGGCTTATAGGGAGGAGCGCCGCCGTCAATGACCCCCTGGCCGGCCACGTTGGAGGCGCAGAGGGTGCCGTGGTCACCGCCGGCCAGTTGAGCGTCGTTGAGCATAAAGGCCACCATGTTGCCCGCTGCGGGTGGATCGAAGGGTGGGACGGAAGGTTGCCAGAGCCAGTCGAAACCGGGCGGATGGTGCTGGCCGTCGGCGATGAAGTAGATCATGCCGCCGGAGACATCGGCATAGCCATCGCCAAAGTCCTTCCAGGCGATGGGATCGTCGCGGGTGACCGGCTTTTCGTTGGTAAAGTCATAGTCGTCGTCCAGGTCCACATAAACGGTGTTATAGATGCCCGCATCGTTCTTATCCACGACCAGGACGGCGACCGGCTCACCGTACCACCAGGCGACCAGGGAAGTATCCGGGTGGTAGCCGATATGGTAGATGCCGCTCAGGCTGCCGGCCACGGTGAAGGTCTTGCCGTCAAAGATGATCGTGGTGGTGATGGTGGGCGTGACGGAAACGGTGTATGAGGTGTCGGCGTACCAAGTACCTGGAGCCGGGCCGCCGGTGAGGGCATAGTCCATCATCGAGAGGTCGTCGAAGGCGATGGGCCAACCGCCGTAGGCCTGGGTATAGGTGGGCGGGATGGTGGTGCTGGTGAGCGGGTAGACGGCCCAGGTGCCCTGGAGGTCGGGGTGGGCAAAGTCCACACCGGTGTCAATGACGGCCACCTTCACGCCCTGGCCGGTGTAGCCGTTGGCCCAGGCATAGGAGGAGCGGTGCCCCTCGCCGACATCCCACCAACCCTCGGTGCCGGCTCCCCTAGCGGGGTGGGAGATAGAGCCTTCCAGCCGGGCGCGGATCTTTTCCTGAGCGCGGGCGATGCGCTGAGGCATATCCGGGTCGGGAGTGCGGGGCGGTGGGACATAGGGCATGGGATCCAGGACCACATCCACACCCTCGTTCGCCGCCAGTTTCAGGAGGTTATGGGCCGGCACCCGGCCGATGATGGAGGTGGTGCCCAGGATGGTGCGGACGATGGGGCGGTCGAAGAGGGCGACAAGCCCCTGAACGTCGGCCCCGGGGCGGAGGAAGACGTTGACGGAGACGAGGGAATCGCCGCCGGCCCGGGCCGTTTCCCGCAAGTTGGGATGGATTTTGGCCAGGGCCCGGTCGGTGGCGGTGGTTACCTGGCCGGCGTAGGGGCGAGGAGGTTGCGCCGGAGGAGCGGCCGGAGCCACCTCGGCGCTTTGCGGCCTCACACTGTCTGCCCCAGCGGAAAGGGGGAGAAGCAAGGAGGCCACGAGGACCAGCGTACCCACGAAAGCCAGCGTTCGCTTCACGGCTGTCTCCTTTCTTCTGCTAAGCAACAAGGGACGGAAACGGTAGCCGCAAACGGTCCTATACATCACCTCCTTTCTGGGGTTTCTACCGTTGCTTCGATGGGTTTCTCCTGTGACCGGGATGTACTTTTATTATAGCACAAGACCCCTTTCATGTCAAGTTTTTATTATGTAGAATCCCTTTCTCGCTGCGGGCTATCGGGGGAGTTCCGAGCATCCAAAACCGCCCGTACCTTTTGGGCCAAGGTCTGGGGAGTGAACGGTTTGCGGAGGAGCGGGGTGGTCGGTTCCAGCGAGACGTGGCGGGCGATCAGGTTTTCGGCGTAGCCCGACATATAGAGCACCCGGACTTCAGGGTGGCTCTCCCGAAGGCGCTCCAGGAGCACCCGGCTGCTCATATGGGGCACGAGCACATCGGTGAGCAGAAGGTGGATCGGTTCTCGGAAGGCGGCGGCCATCTGGAGGGCCTCGTCGCCTCGGCGGGCCTCCAGGACGCGATAGCCCTGGCCGCGCAGGACACGCGTGGCCAAGGCGCGGACCATCTCATCGTCCTCGACCACCAGGACGGTTTCCTTCCCTCGCGGCCATTTCTCGATGGCCGGGGGTTCGGCCGGTGCCTCCAGCGGCTCCTCCACACGCGGCAGGTAGATGGAGAACGTGCTGCCCCGACCGGGCTCGGAATCCACCCGAATGTGGCCATTGAACTGTCGGACAATGCCATAGACGGTAGCCAGACCTAACCCTATCCCCACCTCTTTTGTGGTGAAGAACGGTTCAAAGAGGTGTTCGCGCACCTCTTCGGGGATGCCCTCTCCGGTATCGCTGACGGTGAGCCGCACATACCGGCCAGGGGTCAGATCGGGAAAGATCCATGCCTCGTCCCATTCTACGTTGGCCGTTTCCAGCGTCAGTCGGCCGCCGTTCGGCATCGCGTCGCGGGCGTTCACCACCAGGTTGACGATGACCTGCTCCATCTGGGCCACATCCACCCGGACGTGGCCCAGTTCCGGGGAAAGGGAAAGTACCAGTTCGATGTCTTCGCGGATCAGCCGGCGGAGCATCCCGGCCAACCCTTCGAGCACCTGGTTGAGGTCCACCACCCGTAGTTCCATCACCTGGCGCCGGCCAAAGGCCAGGAGTTGCTGCGTGAGCATGGTGGCCCGTTGTCCGGCCTTCAGGATGGCCTCGGCTTCGGCCCGCAAGGGATCGTCGGGCCGGAGGGAGGAAAGCAGGAGTTCGGCATAGCCGTTGATCGCGGTGAGGAGGTTGTTGAAATCGTGGGCCACCCCGCCGGCCAACCGCCCCAGCGCCTCCATCTTCTGGGCCTGACGCAGTTGTTCTTCCAGCCGCTTGCGGGCCGAGATGTCGCGGGCCACCACCAGCGAGGCCGGCCGGCCTCCCAGCATAAAGGGAGCCGCCGTAACTTCCATCGGGATGACACAGCCGTCCCGTCGTAGGAAACGTTCCTCCAGCGGGGGGACGCGTTCCCCGCGTTCCTGTTGGGCCCGAATCCGTTCTTGGACGACGGCGTGATCGTCCGGGTGCACAAACTCGAGCACCGGCCGGCCGATTATCTCCTCTGGGGACTCGTAGCCGAGCATCCGCGCCCCGGTCAAGTTGACCATGCGGATCCGGCCGTCCTGGTGGACGGCTACGGCATCGGGCAAAAGTTCGATCAGGCGGCGGTAGCGCTCCTCCGATTCTCGCAGCGCCCGCAGGGCCCGGCTCTTCTCGATGGCCTGGGCGATGTTACGGGCCGCGGCGGAGAGCAGGTCAATTTCGGCCTGTTCCCACTCCCGTTCCGTCCGGCAAGAATCGAAGCCGATGAAGCCGTAGGGTATGCCCCCGACCATGAGGGGAAACACCAGGATGGAACGGATGCCCTGGGCCTCCAGAAGCGGCCGTTCGGAAGGGGGGAAATCGGCCACCTTCCCCGCGATCACCTCGTTGTGGCTGAGCGCCTCTACCCAGCGCCCGAAGCCGGCCTCGATACAGGGGAGGTTCTGCATGGCCGGATTATCGATCTGGGGGGTGATGCCGGGAGCGCACCACTCCATCCGCTGGCTGACCAGCAGGCGCCCCTGGGCATCCTCGTGGGCCTCGAAGATATAGACTCGGTCGGCCTCGGCCGTCTCGCCCAGGCAAGCCAGTACCTCAGGCAACACAGCAAAGGGATCGGCTGCCCCGAGCAACTTCTGGGCAGTATCGGCCAGGCAGGCCAAGTAGCGCTCTCGTCGGAGCATCTGCGCTTCGGCTTGTTTCTGGGCGGTGATATCCCGTACCACCCCCTGGGTGGCGATTCCTCCCCGGTAAGGAACATAGGCCACCGAGGTCTCCACCAGGATTTCGCGGCCATCGCGGGTCAAGGCGGTGAATTCGTAGCGCGGGGGGACGGCCTCGCCGCGCCGTATCCTGGCGGCGCGTTCCTCGATCAGCGGCCGGCTCTGGGGGGCTACGAGTTGGATGAAATCAAAGTCGGGAGCACGGGCCTCCTCCTGGGTAATGCCGAACATCTCGCTGAAGCGCCGGTTGATGAGCTCGAAGCGCCGGTTGAAAAGGAGGTAGATGGCCTCGCTCGACTGCTCTACCAGGGTGCGGTACTTTTCCTCGCTTTCCCGCAGGGCCTCCCGGGCGCAGCGCTCCTCGGTGATGTCACGGGCTACCAGGAGGGCGGCAACGGCCTCTCCCCGCTCATCCAACATGGGTGAAAGCCGGCCTTCGAACCAGACCTCGCGTCCTTCGATGGGGAGGGCATACTCGATCGTCACCACCTGCCGGGTGCGGAGGGTGCGGTCTATCGCTTCCTGGAAGAATTCGGCCTGTTCCCGGGGAAAAATTTCGCGGATCGTCCGTCCCAGAATCTCCTCGGCCGGCCGGTAGAGCAGATCGGGACGAGTGGGAACGATGTCCAGGTAGCGTCCATCGGGTCCGACGACCAGGACAACATCCCTCATCGCCTCCAGAAGGGCACGCAGGCGGCGGGCATTTTCCTCGAGTGAACGCTGTTTCTCTTCCATCTCTACCCTCTCAGTCTTCCCAGAACGGCGTCACATAACCCCTTCGGGCCAAGAGTGCCCGCACCTCCAGCATGGCCGTGTAGGTGGGCAAGATGTGGAGGGTTGCCCCAGGCGGCGTGCGAGACAGGGCGATGTCCAAGGCCTGTTCCAGGTCCTCTTCTACCACCATTTCCCCGTTTATCCCGGCGTACTTGAGGCGGACGGCCATATCCCGGGCCCGGGTGCCGGAAACGACGAGGGAAGACGCCTTGCCGGCCAGAGCCTCGAAGTCGGCGTCCCACAGCCAGGAGACATCGGTGCCGTCGGCAATGCGGTCGTTGATGACGATCAGGCAGGGGAAGGTCCGGCCGCCGGTTGCGAGCATCTGCAGGACCTGTCCCACACCCACCGGGTTTTTGATCAAGGCCAGGAGTATCTCCCGATCGCCGATCGAGGCGCGCTCCAGCCGGCCGAAGGCAGCCCGAAAGTGAGAAAGGGACTCCAGGCAGGTCTCCAGGCTTACCCCCAAGGCCAGAGCGGCGGCGACGGCGGCCAGGGCGTTGTAGGCGTTGTAGAGACCGGGGAGAGGGGGACGGAAATCGCGCTCTCCGGCCGAGGTGCGGAGGTGCCCCTGCAGCCGGCCGTCCTCCTCCACCCTGGTCACCGTCAGCAGGATGTCCGGCCGAGGGCGGGCATGGCCGCAGCGGGGGCAGCGGTAGAGGCCGATGTGGCCGTAGTAAGCCGGGGCATAGGCGTAGGGGGCGCCGCAGTGTCGGCAGTAGCGGGCGTCGGCGGTGTGGTCGGGAGTTGGCCGGCCCAAGGTCGGAGCCTCCACCCCGTAGTAGAGCACCCGGGCTGCCAGGCCGACCCCCAGGTCGGCCACGGCCGGATCGTCGGCGTTGAGGAGGACGGTGGCAGTGGCCGGGAGGGTACGGAGGGCCTCACCCCAGCGGCCGGCCACCGTATCCACCTCGCCGTAGCGGTCCAGTTGGTCGCGGAAGAGGTTATGGAGGAGTACTAGACGGGGGCGGCAAAGGGCTACGGCTCGAGGAAAGTGGGCTTCATCCATTTCAAAAAGGCCGCTATCGCCGGCCGGCCGGCCCTGGAGGTTGCTGGCATAGAGGAGGGTGGTGGCTATGCCCTCCACCAAGTTGGCCCCGGCGCGGTTGTGGATCGGTCGCCAGCCGGCCTCGCGGAGCACCAGGGCCAGCATCCGGGCGGTAGTCGTCTTGCCGTTGGTTCCGGTGAGGAGGATTGTTCCCCGCTCCAGGCGGGCACAGAGGTCCGAGACTAGATTTCGATCCAGGAACTGGGCTACCCAACCGGGCAGCGTCGTGCCCCCTCCTCTGCCCAGCGTGCGGCTCAGGAAACCGGCAGCCCGGCCCAGGAACAAAGCCGAAAAACGTACCAGACCCATCAGCGCTTTCCCGGAGCCGTCTCCCCGGCCCGATGGGTCCTCTAGAGAATTTCGATCTGGTAGCCGGTTACTTCGACGTCGGGCCGGTTCTGCTCCAACCAGTGTACCACCTTCTCCAGGAGGTGGTGAAGCCGGGAGGTCTCGTTAGCGATCGAGACCACCCCCAGACAGGCCGATTGCCAGAGGTCCTGGTGGTCCAGTTCGGCAACGGAGACGTTGAACTCCTGGCGGAGGCGGGCGATGATGGAGCGGAGCACGCCCCGTTTTTCCTTGAGGGAGTGATGATCGGGAAGGTGGAGTTCGATCTGGCAGTACCCGATGGCCATAGGCGACCCTCAGAACAGTTCGTTCAGGCGGCTGGCGGCCTGCAGGAGCACGGCCTGGGCGCGCCGGAAGTCGTCCGCCGAAGCAGCCGGAGTGACTACGAAGGCAAAATGGTCTTCGCTGATCGGGGAGATCAGGCAGTGCTCGGCCCCGGTCTGGAAGGCCAAGGTCAGCAGAGGGCCGGTGCCCAGGGCAGAAGCGATGCGTCCGGCCTCGGCGGTCAACTCGGCCAACTCCACTTCCAGCGGTTCCGCGGCCCATTCCTGGCGAGCAACTAGGGCGACGTTCAAGCCGTCCAGGCTCCCCAGGCCGATGCAAAGGGCCCTCGGAAGGCTTTCCAGCGTTTCCTGGAGGAGGGCCTGGACGGGGTCGGCGACCAGTTCGACCGGGGGAGGAGCGATGGCCACGGCCGGCGCTTCCACCGGCGGGGCGGCCGGTAGCGGGGCAACCCGCAGGCCGGCCTCCAGACGCTCCAACCGGCCGTTCAGGCGAGAGAGTTCCTCCTGGAAGGTGGAGCGCAGGCCGGCCAGTTCGGCCGCCTGTTGACGGGACAGTCCTTCGAGTGCGGAAAGGCGCTCCAGGAGAGCCTGGACCGGCAACGTTACCGGCTCCAGCGCGGCCGGCCGTTCCTGGAGGGCCAGTTCCTCGCGCAATGCGACCTCGCTCTCCTCGCGCTGGGAAAGCAGGACCCGAAGTTCCGCCAGTTCCTCCTTCTGGCGTAGACATGTCGCCTCGGCCTCGGCCAGGCGGGCCTGCATTTCGGCCAGTTCCCGATCACGCCGGCGAAGCCTTTCCTCTAGTTCTTCCACCCGGGCCTGACGTTCGGCCAGTTGTTCATCGCGCTGGCGCACCAAGAGGTCCATTTCCTCCAAGCGAAGTTGCTGCTCCTGAACCACGCGCTCCAGTTCCTGGGCCTGGCCGGCCAGCCGTTCCATTTCCAGGCGCAGTTCGCCCATCCGGGAGAGAAAATCTTCCAGCATATCACCTCCTAGTCCTGTTCCTGGACCTGGCCCACCATCACTACCGGGTTGTAGGTAATGTCCTTGGCCTCGAAGAGGAGCACCAGGGCACTGGGGGTGCGGGCGATGGAACGGTGGTGCAGGCCGGCCCGGACGACCAGCCCCTCCTTTTCATGGAGCGTCACGGTGCCCCCGCCTTCGATCTCGATATCCACTGTGCCGGAGAGGACCAGGAAGAATTCATCTTTATTGTGGTAGTGAGGGGGGTAACTGCCCTGGTAGAGGACGAGTAGAGCATGGTAATCATCCACCTGAGCGAACTCCACGGGCACCCACGGGGTTTCCAGCCTGGTTCCCAATGCGGCAAGGTTCACTTTACCCATCGTCTCCTCCGAGGTCATCGGGCATTTCCCTGGTGGTTGTCCATAAAAGACATTTTTATTATAACACTCCGATGGCCTTTTCGCAACAAGGTGCTGTTGCGTGCCGGCCCGGAGTGTAGTACAATTGGGATAACTCCCTGCCGAACGATGCTTGGGGCATTTCCGCCCGTCGTTCTGTAGCGCAGGTTTCAGCCTGTGCTCCAGGTGCAGGGAAACGACCTGGCAGCAACATCCTATTCTACCTGGTTATTTTGTAGAAATGCAAGACCACTGGACTTACTTCGGGCCTGCGGCCAATAGCCCGTCCTGACTTGGTGCAAGCCCGGATGGTCCGTGTCCGGGTGCGCCCTTTGGGCCTGGGCCGGGCTAAAAGCCTTCGGCGTGGGTATTGCGTTGGGCAAAAGGCCGATGAACTTTACAGAGCGACTTCTGGAACGGTGTCGCCAGAGCGATAGCCTCCTTTGTGTGGGGCTGGATGTGGTGCCAGAGCGTCTCCCGGCCGCATGTCGGGATCGTGCCGACCCGCTCCTTTTCTTCATCCAGTCCATCGTGGAAGCCACGGCCCCCTGGACCTGCGCCTATAAGCCGAACCTGGCCTTTTACGAGGCACTGGGCCCGGCCGGCCTGGAAACCCTCCGCCGGACGATCTCCTTCATCCACCGGCACACCCCGGCCCTGGTGATCGCCGATGCCAAGCGGGCCGACATCGGCCACTCCTCCGCCTTCTATGCCCGCTTCCTCTACGATTTTCTGGAGGCCGATGCCGTTACCCTGAACCCCTATCTGGGGGGCGAGGCCCTGATGCCCTTCCTGGAGCGCCCCGAGCGGGGTTGCTTTATCCTCTGCCGCACCTCCAACCCCGGCGCCGGTGAACTCCAGGACCTTCTGGTGGACGGCCGACCGCTCTATCTGGCCGTGGCCGAACGAGTGCGCCGCTGGAACGAACGCGGCAACTGTGGCCTGGTGGTCGGTGCGACCGCCCCGGAGGAACTGGCCCGGGTACGGGCTCTCTGTCCCGAACTGCCCATCCTCATCCCCGGCATCGGTCCGCAGGGGGGCGACCTCCTCCAGGCCGTCCAGGCCGGGCTGGATTCGGCCGGCGAGCGTGTCCTGGTGAACGTCTCCCGGTCCATTCTCTACGCCTCGGACGGGCCCGACTTTGCCGAAGCCGCGGCCCAGGTGGCCCGAGGCCTGTGCCGGGCCATCCATCAGGCGCGGAGGTCGGCCGAAAAGGTGTTGCCATGAACGTCCCGGAGGTGGCGCTCGGCGACCGAGTTCGCCTGCGCAAACCGCATCCATGTGGAGGGGATACCTGGCAGGTCACTCGCATCGGGAGCGACATCCGGCTGCGCTGTCTGACCTGCGGCCGGGTGATTCTTCTCCGTTGGGAACAGTTTCGCCGCCGGTTGCGGACCGTGCTTCCTGGAGAGGAAGAGGTGGAGAAATAATGCAGGTCCTTTTGCTGGGCAGCGGAGCGGCGCTCCACGCCCTAGCCTGGAAACTCTTTTCCGAACCTTCCGTCGAGCGGATTTTCTGCGCCCCCGGCAATGCTGGCACGGCCCTCCTGGTAGGACCTCCCCCTTTTTCCCCAGAATATGCTGCCGAAGCGGCTCAGTGGGCTTTTTCCCGGCAGGTAAATCTGGTGGTGGCACAGGGGATGCCGGATTGGGTCGAGGTCCTGGGCGATATGGGCTTGCCGGTGGTAGGGGTGGGAAAACGAGCCTGGCAGGCTCTGCGTCACCGCGAGGAAGCACGGACACTCTTGCGCAAAGGCGGCGTCCCCTGTGTGGAGGGCCGCGCCTTCCACGAGAAAGAAGCAGCCGAACGGTACCTGGCCAGCCGACCCCTTCCCCTCTGGTTGCGCCTAGAGGCGGCCGTCCCTCCCGAGGCCGTCCGGGTGCAGGACCGTCTGGTCGCTTTCTGCGAACTGGAGCGGCTGTTCAGGCTGGATCCCCGAGCCGAGGTGTGCATCGAGGAGGACCGGCCTGGGGTGGAGGTTTCCCTGGCCCTGCTCAGCGACGGGCGGCGGGCCCTCTCCCTTGGGGTGAGCCGGCCTTATGACCGCCGTTACGAGGGGGAAACCGGCCCGCCGACGGAAGGGATGGGAGCCTATGCTCCTTACGGCGACCGGGCTTTGGAGGAACGCTTGATGGACGAGGTGGGCCGGCCGGCCTTGGCCGCCCTGGCGGAGGCCGGCCTGTTGCGGCCGGCCTTCCTGCAACTGCGTATCCTCCTGGCCGAACCGAGGCCCCTTCTGCGCGAGGTTTCCTGGGGATTGGACGACCTGCACGCCGTCGTGTCCTTGCCCCGCTGGGCCGGAGAAATTTCCCCTCTGCTCCAGGCCGCCGCCCAGGGAGGGCTGCCGGAGACATCCCCTTCCTGGCGGGAGGAGGCCGCTGTGGCTTTGGCCTTGGTATCCGAGGATTATCCCGGCCCCTGCCCCGAGGGGGAGCCGCTCTCCGGCCTCTATGAAGCCGAAACACTCGTCTTTCACCACGCCACCCGCCTCCTGGCGGAGAGCAACCCCTTAGCCTCCTGGCTGCGCCCGGCCCGTCCGGTTGGGCTGACATGCCGGGTGGTCACGGCCGGCGGGAGGGCGCTTTTTGTGCTCGGGATGGGGCCAACCCTCGCCGCCGCCCGTCAGAAAGCCTACCGGGAAGCGGAGAAGGTGCACTTTCCCCGTTGTGCCTGGCGCAGGGATATCGCTGCCGAGGTGGAGGGGCGGCCGTGAAGGGAAAGAAGCGCATCGGCATCCAGGCGTTCCTGTGGGGGGAGGCCGGGACGTACCGGCAAAGCGGTGTCAGCAGTTACATTCGCCACCTGATTCAAGGGCTGGCCGGCATTGCCCTGCCCGCTGAGGCCCTGGTCTATCTCCCCTTCCCAGAGGCGTTAGAAACCTTCCCCTCTGCCCCCCACCTCCAGACCCGCCTGAGCCTCCTTCCCCTGCGGAAGCCGACGGTGCGCATCCTCTGGGAACATCTGGCCTTTCCCTGGCATCTTTGGAAAGACGGGATTCACCTGCTCCACGCCACGATGAACGTCGCCCCGCTCTGGACCCCCTGCCCCATCGTGGTCACGGTAATGGATCTGGCTTTCTGGCGTTGCCCCCAGGTCCATCCCCGGGGCCGGCGGCTGTATCTGGGCCTCCTTACCCGCCTGAGCGTTCGGCGGGCGCGGGCCGTCATCGCCATCTCCGACTATACCCGCCGGGAGGTCGAAACGCTCCTCCGCGTTCCGGCCGGGCGCATCCGGGTGATCTACCCCGGCGTGGATGCCGACTTCCGACCGCTGCCGCTCGAAGAGGTGGAGGACTTCCGCCGGCGGCGAGGCCTGCCCGAACGTTATTTTCTCTACGTGGGCAACCTGGAACCGCGCAAGAATCTGCTACGGCTGGTCCAGGCCTATGCCCGCCTGCGCCCGGCCGGCGTTTTCCTCATCCTGGTCGGTGCCCGGGGCTGGGGCTATGCCGAAATCTTCCGGGAAGTCGAGGTCCTAGGGCTGGCCGACCGGGTCCTCTTTCCGGGCTTTGTCCCCCGCGAGGAACTGCCGTTGTGGTATAATGGAGCCGAGGCCTTTTTCTACCCTTCCCTCTACGAAGGCTTTGGACTGCCTCCGCTGGAGGCGATGGCTTGCGGAACGCCTGTCGTGGTTTCGACGGCGGCCAGCCTGCCTGAAGTGGTCGGCCCGGGTGGGTTGCAGGTAGGGGCAGAGGATGTGGAAGCGATGGCCGAGGCTATGCGACGCCTGCTGGAGGAGGCAGAACTGCGGGCGGAACTGCGCCGGCGTGGTCTGGCACAGGCCCGTCGTTTTCGCTGGGAGAAGATGGCCTGGGAGACGGCCGACTTGTACCGGCAGTTGTTGGAGGAGCAATTCCTGTGAATCCGACGGAAGAGCCGACATCTCCTCAGCGGCATAGTCGTCGGAGGGCAAGCCCGGACCCGGCCCTGGTGCGCCTCCAGGAGTTGCCCGTGCTCATGGAACAACTCCTGGAACGGGTGACAGAGACCCTTCAGCCGAAGACAGCAGCGCTGGTGTTGCACGAGGAGGAAAGGGAACCCTACCGGGTGCGGAAAGTTCGCGGCCTGCCGGAAAAGTGCCAGGAGCTCTCCTTTCCGGTCGAGGGAAATGTGGCCCGACGCCTTTTTTCCTCTCCCCGGCCCGTAGACCTGGAACGGGAAAAGAGGTGGTTTTCGGTCCTTTCCGGAGAGGAAAGAGAGGCGCTGGAAATCCTGGGTAGCCGGCTGCTCGTGCCCATCCTCCTGGAGGGCAAGTTGCTTGGCTGGTTGCACCTGGGGGAGAAGCGTTCCGGCCAGCCTTACCCGCCCGGCGAACGCCGCTATTTGAAGCATCTGGCCGAACAGGCCGGAATTGCCCTGGCCGATGCCCTTATCTACGAACGTCGCCGCCGCGAACTGGCCGCGCTGGAGGCCGTCAACCGTATCGCCCTGGCGGTCACGACGCTGGAACTGGACGAACTCCTCCCGGCGATTTACCAGGCGGTACAGTGCGTCCTGGATGCGCCCAACTTCTACATCGCCCTGTACGACGAGGTGCGGGCCGAGTTCACCTTTGCCCTGTATGTGGAACGAGGGAAGCCGGCCGAGCCACCGCCCGGCCGCTGGCCTCTGGGCGAAGGGTTGAGCAGCGAGATTGTCCGCCAACGCCGGCCTATCGTCACCGACGACTACCTGTCCGAATGCGCCCGACGGAGCGTTCCCCCAGGAGGAAAGCCGGGGAAGGCCTGGCTAGGCGTCCCGATGATCTTCTGCGACCAGGTCATCGGGGTCATGGTGGCCAGCACCTTTGAGGCAGAGACCGTTTATGGGGAAGAAGATGTCCGCCTTTTCTCCACCATTGCCTCTCAGGTGGCCGGGGCGGTGCAGAACGCCCGCCTCTATCGGGAAAGTCGCCGGCGCTTGGAGGAGTTGACCGCCCTCTTCCAGGTAGGCACCCAGATTCTTTCCACCTTTGACCTCTCGGAGGTGCTGAACGCCGTCTGTCGGGAGGCGGTGAGGCTGCTCCAGGCCACCAGTGCTTACATCTGCGACTGGAACGAGGAGAGGAAGGAAAGCACGGTTATCGCCGAGTATATGGGGACAGAGGCCTCTCCTCGGGAGCGAGTTTCCGACCTGGGAATGACCTACAGCGATACCTTCATCGCAAAAGTCCTGGAACGGGGCCGGCCCTATACGATGCGCCTGAGCGACCCCGACCTTCCGCCCGCGGAACGGGAGCACATCGAATACTTCGGGGGCAACACCGTGCTTTTGCTCCCGCTCCTTGCCCGGGGGCGGGCCATCGGCTTTATCGAGGTGTGGGAAAGCCGTTACGATCGCACCTTCACCGAGGACGAAATTCTCCTGGGGCAAAACTTGGCCAGCCTGACCGCGGCAGCCATCGAGAACGTCCGCCTCTACGCCCGCACCGACCTGGCCCTCTCCCGTCGGGTAGGAGAACTGGAGGCCATCGAGGAGATCGCCCGGGAACTGAACACTTCCCTTGACTTCCAGCGTGTCTTCGAGGTCCTCCTAGACCGGGCCATGGCTGCCACCGGAGCCGCGGCCGGCATGGTAGCCATGCGCACCCCTGATGGGAAAGGCCTGCAACTCGTCATCCAGCACGGCTACCCCGAGGAGGCCGAACGCTACCGTACCCAACCCTGGGACATCCGGCACGGCATCGTCGGCCAGGTGGTGCGCACCGGCCGGCCGGCCCTGGTAGCCGATGTCCGTCTGGACCCCGACTATATCGGTGTGTGTCCGACCACCTGCTCCGAGGTGGCCGTGCCCATCATGGCCGGTGGCCAGGCCATCGGCGTGATCAACCTGGAAAGCGAGCGCCTGGCCGCCTTTGACGAGGAACACCGCCGTTTCCTGGAACGCCTGGCCGAACATGCCGCCATTGCCATCCAGAATGCCCGCCTCTTCCAGGAACGGGAGCGGAGGATCACCGAACTGGCCATCCTGAACGAGATCGGCCGGGCCGTTTCCTCCGCCCTGGACCTGAACGAACTCCTGGAGGTCATCTACCGGCAGGTCAGCCGCCTCTTCGACACCACCAACTTCTACATCGCCCTCTATGAAGAGGAGACCGACGAGTGGGAGGTTCCCCTGAACATCGAGCACGGAGAACGCCAGCCACCGGAGCGTTATCAGGTCGGCCGCGGCCTGACCGGCTATATCATTCGCAACAAGATGCCCCTCCTTTTCCGCACGATGGCTGAAATCCAGGAATTTATCACCCGGGAAGGCATTGCTCCACTTGGCCCGCTCTCGCGTTCCTGGCTGGGCGTTCCCCTTATTGCTGCCGACCGCGTGGTCGGGGTGATGACCATCCAGGATTATGGGCGGGAAAACTGCTATAGCGAGCAGGACCTGGCCCTCTTCTCCACCGTGGCTGCCCAGGCGGCCATCGCCATCGCCAATGCCCGCCTCTTCTACCGGATTCGAGAGGCCCGCGACCGGCTACAGGCGGTGCTCGATTCGACCGGCGACGGTGTCCTCCTTCTGGATGGAAAAGGGCAAATCCTCCTGGCCAACCCGCCGGTGGAGCGGTGGTTTGGGCTTTCCCGGGGGAAATTGTTGGGATATTCCCTGTTTCGGCTGCTCCAGGAGGTTTCAGGGGGCCGGCCGGAGGTACGGCGAATCCTGATGAAGGAACTGGCCCGGGGGCGTCGGGCGCTGCGTCGGGATGACCGGGCCGTGCTCCGGGGCTCCTTGGAGGTGGAGGGATGGGCTGGCCGGTCGTTTGAGTGGCTCAGCCTGCCTGTGCAGGAACAGGGCGAACGGCCGATGGCACGCCTCTTGGTCCTGCGGGACACCACCGAAGCACGAGCGGCCGAACGGATGCGCGAGGACCTGATCAGCATGATCGTCCATGACCTGCGCGGCCCGCTGACGGCCATCCTGGGGGCCCTGGAGACGTTGCTGACGAGGGATGTGGGGCCGCTGAGTGAAACCCAGCGGAGCCTCCTTCGGGTGGCGGAGGAAGGAGGACGGCACCTCCTGAATCTGGTGGACACCCTGCTGGACATCCGCCGGCTGGAAGCCGGCCGGATGCCTTTCCATTTCCAGTCGGTGGATCTGCCCGAGGTGGTGCGTCGGGCCGTGGTCCACCTGGAGCCCTTGATTCAAGAGCGCCGCCTGCGCGTTGCCTTGGAGTTCCCGGCGGATCTACCGGCGGTGCGGGCCGATGTGGAACGCATCGGTCAGGTGGTGGAAAACCTCCTCCACAATGCCATCAAGTACTCCTATCCCGGTGGCCTCATCCAGATTTGTGCCTGGGAGGAGAGGCCGGCCGTCGTCTGCGCTGTCACCGACTACGGGGTGGGTATCCCCAAGGCCGAGCAGGAACGCATCTTCGAGAAATTTGTCCAGGTCCATCGAAAAGGAGCACCCCCAGGAACCGGTCTGGGCCTGGCTTTCTGCCGGCTGGCCGTCGAAGCCCACGGGGGCATGATTCGGGTGAAGAGCGAAGAGGGACGGGGGAGCACCTTCTCCTTTACCCTGCCCATTTGGGAAGCGTGAAGTAAAAAGTGCTGCCCTTGCCCACGGTACTTTCCACCCATACCCGGCCGCCGTGCTCGGTCACGATGGATTTGACGATGGCCAAGCCCAGGCCGCTGCCTTCCTCATCGCCGGCCCGGGGATCGCGTGCGCGGAAGAATTTCTCAAAGACGCGGGGCAGGTCGGCCGGGGAAATGCCGATTCCGGTGTCGCTGACGCTGACCAGGACTTCGTCGGGCCGTTCCTCCGCCCGAATCCAGATTCGCCCGCCGGCCGGCGTGTATTTGATGGCGTTGCCGACGAGGTTGGTCATCACCTGCTGCAGCCGGTAGGGGTCACCCCGCACACGGGGCAGGGTGGCCGGCACTTCGACTTCGATGAGGAGGCCCTTCTGCTGGGCCGGGAGCGCCAGGCCGTACTTGGCACCGAGCAATACCTCCCGCAGGTCCACCGCCTGAAACTCGCAGCCCAGGCCGGCCTCGATCTTGCCCAGGTCCAGCAGGTTGTTGATGAGGTGGGCCATCTCCCGGGTCACTTCCAGGATGCGTTCGGAGAAGAGGGCCTGCTCCTCGTTCAGCGGACCTACCGTCCTCAGGAGTTCGGTATAGCCGCGGATGGCCGTCAGGGGGGCCTTGAGGTCGTGGGAGACGGTCGAGACGAAGCGGCTCTTCATCTCGTCCAGTTCGACCAGGTGGGTGATGTCATGCATCACGGCAACCCGCCCGATGGTGCGGCCTTCCCGGTCGTGTACCGGCGCTACGCTGACGTTCAAGGTCCGGCCGTCCTCCAGCCGTACCCGTTCGCTGACGACCCCCTCTTCGGAAACGGCTCGCTCCAAGAGGGCCAGGAGGTCGGGGTGTACAACCACTTCGGCCAGCGGAGCCACCCGGTTTTCGATACCCAGGCTTTGCCGGGCCGAACGGTTGGCCAGGAGGAGGCGGCCGCCCGGATCGGTGACCACCACAGCCTCGACGCTGCTATCGAGGACGGCGGAGAGGGTGCGACGTTCGTGCTCCACCCGCTCATAGAGGCGGGCGTTCTGGATGGCGATGGCCGCCTGGTTGGCGATCGAGGTGAGGAGTTGCAGGTGCTCCTGGCGGAAGCGCCCCACCTCCGGGTGGGTCAGGAAGAGCATCCCCTCGACGCGGCCGAGCCGCAGGAAAGGCACGGCCACAGCGGAACGTACCTGGCCGGCGTGATCTGGGAGCACGACCCAGCGTTTGTCCTGCAACACATCCTCGATCAGCACCCCTTCCTTGTGCTGCAGAATCCAGGCGGCCAGGCCGTGGCTCATCACCTCCTGGATGACCAGGGGGGAGACCTCCGGCGACAGATTTTCGCGGGCGAGGATGCGATGGCTCACCCGGTTGTTCTCATCCAGGAGGAAGATGCTGCCGCGGGTGGCCCCCACTTTGGCGATGGCCTGGATCAGGACATTTGCCATAACTTTATCCAGGGAGAGGTCGGTATTCAGGTGAGTAGTGACCTCGTAGAGGAGTTCGATCTGTTCCTGGGGGCGCAGGACATCGGGCTGGAGGCCGGAGGTGCGGATAAAGAGGGCCAGCATAGGCAGAGCAGCCTGAAGGTCGGGCCGGCGGAGCAGCCGGGCCAGGGGGCGACGGCCAGATGCGGCCAGCGTCAGGAAGCCCACCAGGGCATCGCCGGCCGAGAGGGGACAGAGCGCCAGGGCCGGCAGTCCGCCCGTGAGCAGGCGGGCACTTTCCGAAGGCAGGGAGGAAAGGTCCGTGTGAAGGGACGGCAGGCCGGAATGGAGGGCCTCGACCAGGGTCGGGAGGTGCTTCAGGTTCAGGCGGCCGGCCCATTCCCCGGTGCATTCGCCGCTGTGGGCCTCGGCCAGGAGTTCGGCCCAGCGGCCGACCCCATCGATGGCGAAGAGGGCCACCCGCCCCACCCTCAGCATCCCTTGCAGGGCGACGACGGCCTGGAAGACGGCCGTTGCCGGGTCGTCAGTCTTTCCCAAAGAGGAGGCTACCTGCTGAATCAGGCCGGCCCCTTTCCTGCGGGCCAGGGAGATGCCGGCCGGCACCGGGTTCAGCAGGGCCAGGATCGCCCTGGACCACAGAACCCTGCCTCTCCATCCACCCCCGGTGGTCCGCCCGCACTTTGGCCGCATCAGGGTCTCTCCTACGCCACTACCAGGCTAAGAACTCATCCGAAAACTCTTGTGGGAGGTGTTTGCGGCTGGGCGAAGGCACTGCCTTCGCCTTATCCATCGGGGGTTTTCGGATAGGCTCTAAGTACCGTTGCCCGTGATCACATTCTCCGTTCGCAAAATCCTGATGGTTTTCCATCAATTCGCCCGATCCAACCCTGTTACGGATTTATACAAGGCGGTGCTACGCCGGGAAGGGGTCTCGATACGGCCGTCGCTCCGGCCTGCTCGATCGCCGAAGGCGATTCTCCAGCCGGTCCGGCACCTCTACGGCGAGGTACCCCGCAACATTTCCCAAATGGTGCGCAACATGATCTTGATGTCGAAAGCGATGGACCAGTTCTCCACATAGTAGAGATCGTAGTTGGTCCGTTCCTCAATGGAGGTATCTCCACGCAGTCCGTTGACCTGGGCCCAGCCGGTGATGCCCACCTTCTCCTTATGGCGGCGCATATAGCCGGGGACCATCTGGCTGAACTGTTCGACAAAGACCGGACGCTCGGCCCGGGGACCGACCACGCTCATCTCTCCCAGGAGCACGTTGATGAACTGGGGGAGTTCGTCCAGGGAGTGCCGGCGGAGGAAGCGCCCGACGCGGGTCACCCGGGGGTCGTCGGGGGCGGCCCATACCGGCCCGGTGCGTTCCTCGGCCCCGACGTACATCGTGCGGAACTTGATGCAGTAGAACGACTTGCCGTCCAGGCCAACCCGTTCCTGGATAAAGAGGGCCGGACCGGGCGAATCGAGTTTCACCAGGAGAGCAAGCAAGAGAAAAAAGGGAGCGCCCAGCACCAGGATGACCAGGCTAATGGCCAGGTCCATTGCCCGCTTGATGAGGCGGTTGAAGCCGCTCAGGGCGGGGTTGAAGATGGTGGCCAAGGGCAGGCCGTTCAGATCGCCGATGGTGATCTCGTTTCGGGTGACCACCTGGAAGGCATCGGGGTATACCTTGATCTCCACCGGCAAATCGCTGCAACGGGAGACCACATCCAGCACTCGCTGGTAAGGAGCCTGCAGGGCGATGATGACTTCGTCCACTGCCTCCCGTTCCACCACGTCGGCGATTTCCTCCGGCTGGCCCAGCACCGGCACTCCCTCCAGTTCTGTGCCCACCGGCCGTTCCTCATCGAGCAGGCCAACGAGGCGATAGCCCAGGCGAGGGAAACGTCGAATCTGTCTCATGATCATTTGGCCGACTTCTCGCCCCCCCACCAGGAGGACGTTACACTGGTCAAAGCCGCGCAGGCGCAGCCAGGCCAGCACCTCCCCGTAGAGGAAGCGCTCCATATGGACCAAGACGACGCTCAATGCCCAACCGTAGGCCAGGATCAGCGGCGAATAGACAAAACGCTCCTGCAGGACGATGGTGTTCAGGGCCACCCCGATCATCGTCCCGACGGAGAGGGCACTGAAGGTCTTGAAGGCCAGGTCCACCCGCGAAGTGCCCCGGCTCAGGCTGTAGAGGCGGGCCGAGCGAAAGGTTAGCACGATCGGGAGGAGGAGGAGGAAGAGCATCAGGACGGCCGTGGCCGCCGTGAGGGGGATATAACGGCCGGCGATGTCCTGTTCGAAACGCCAGCGGTAGACCAGGACAAACCCGGCGACGATGGCGGCCATGTCCAGTCCCATCTGTACCAGCGTCAGCAAGAAGCGGCGGTAGCAGCGTTGCCTCCTCATCGGCCTTCTCCCTTTTGGGCCCAGATGAAGGAAAGGAGGGCCAATCCTTCGCGTAGCGAGATACCCAGTTCGATAAGGAAGTTGACCGGCTTGGGATAACGAGAGGCCAGATGCTTGCGATGGAAGATGCGCATGGCCCGGTAAAAGTCGCGCAGGCTCTCCCGGGCCCGGGTACGGCTGGAGGCCCGTTTCCAGTGGCGCACCTCGACCTGGGAATAATAGTAGACCTTCCAGCCGCGGGCCTTGATACGGTAGGCCCAATCCAAGTCCTCGCCGTAGAGGAAAAAGGCCTCGTCCAGCAGGCCGACCTCCTCGACGACCTGCCCCCGTACCAGCATAAAGGCCCCGGAGAGGGCGTCTACCTCGGTCGTCTGATCGGGATCTAGGTAGGTCAGGTTATAGCGGCCGAAGAGACGGCTGCGAGGGAAGAGGCGGGAGAGGCCGAAGAGTCGGAAAAAGGCCACATCGGCGGTGGGGAAGGAGCGACGGCAGGCCAGGTCCATTTTCCCATCGCCCAGGACGAGTTTGGGGCCGGCTGCGCCGGCTTCGGGATGGGCCTCCATAAAGGCCACCATCTTCCGCAGGGCGTCAGGAGGGAGTTCGGTATCCGGGTTGAGCAGGAGGGCGTAGTAAGGGGTGGGCGGCTTCGGCCGGCCGTCCAGAATCAGGCGCAACGCCCGGTTGACGGCCCAGGCAAAGCCGCCGTTGCGCTCGCTGGTCAGCAGGTGCACCTCGGGGTAGTCCTGCCGCACCCGGGTTACACTCTCATCGCCGGAGGCGTTGTCCACCACATAGACCTCCAGCGGCAGCCCACCCTGCTGGGCGCGGAGCGAGTTCAGGCAGCGCACCAGATAATCCGCCGTATTATAGTTCGGAATAATCACATAGACCGGCGTCGTCTCCATCTCCACTACCCTGCCCTCAAACGATTAACGACCCACAGCCTTGGCTTCCTCCCAAAGGGCGTCCATTTCGGCCGGGGTCAGTTGCTCTATCGGGATACGACGCTGCCGGGCCTCTTCTTCCAGATGGGAAAAACGCCAGCGAAACTTGAGGCTGGCCGTGCGCAGCGCATCCTCGGCTTCGATCCCCAGCCAGCGGGCCAAGTTGGTCAGGACGAGGAGGAGGTCTCCCAGTTCCTCCGCCTGTTCCTGGGGCGTACTCGCCCCGCGCAGTTCGGCCATCTCCTCCTCCACCTTGGCCCAGACCTCCTCTACCCGGTTCCAATCAAAGCCCACACGGGCCACCCGCCGGCCGATGGCCTGGGCCTGGGCCAGGGCCGGGAGGGTGTGGGGTACGCCGTCCAGGAGCGAGGCGCCTTCTTGCCCCTCCTCGGCCCGTTCGGTGGCCTTGATGGCCTCCCAGTTCCGCAACACCTCGGCGCTGCCGGAGACTTCCAGGGAGGCGAAGACGTGGGGGTGGCGGCGAATCAGTTTGGAGGTGATGTTTTCGAAAACATCGGCCAGGGAAAAGTCCCCTTCCTCCCGGGCCAGTTGGGCGTGCAGATAAACCTGCATCAGAAGGTCGCCGAGTTCTTCCCGCAGGCGCTCCATATCCTCCTGGTCCAGCGCCTCCAGGACCTCATAGCACTCCTCCAGGAGGTTATTGCGCAGCGAAGCATGGTTCTGTTCGCGATCCCAGGGGCATCCGCCGGGCCCGCGCAGCCGGGCACAGATCCACTCCAGGGTAGCGCTCTCACGTCGGGCCTGGAGGCGCGAAAGCGGCGGGACGTGGAGGGTGGAGAGGTGGTCCAGGACCTCGATGCGGTCCAGTTCATACAGCGGCCCTGTCCATACTGCTTCCAATTCCGGCACGCCGGCCGCCCGTACCACCGTCACCGGATGCTCATCGGGGTAATGTTCCATCAGGGCCAGTTTCACCGCCGAAGCCGTCATCCGATCGTAGAGTTGCCCTACCAAGAGGTCGCGGGTCGGGTCCAACGGCATCGGGGGGGAAAAGGGCGAATCGAGGGCTGCCAGTTCCAAGGCGTCGTATAGTTGCAGCCCCCGTTCCAGCGGGTCAAGCCCCAGCACGGTGCAGACCGGCTCCAGAAAACTTAGGCCGGCCACGATCTGCACTTCCCCTTTCCCCAATTTCCGAAGGAGCAGGCGGGTGGTTGCCTCGGCTACCAAGGGATGGCCCGGCACGCCGTAGAGGAGCGGCCGTTCGGGAGCGGCCAAAAGACGGGAGACGATCGCCTCGTAGACCTGACCAAAGTCCCGGCCGGCCTCGTAGCATTCGTCCAGGGGACGCAGTTCCAAGTGGGCCGGCAGGTGGGCGACAACCGGGTGGTGGGCAGTCCGCAGGTAGAGGACGCGGGCGTCCTCCAGAACCCCCCATGCCTCACGGGTCAGATGCTCCGGCCGGCCCGGCCCCAAACCGATGACAACGAAACGAGGCGTCATCGCCGTCCTCCTGTCCCTCTAACCCTGCGCCTGCAAAGCCCGCTCCACCGCCTCCCGATCGGCGATGCCCAGGCGGATGAGCAGATCGCCCAGAGAATAGTGCCGGCCAATACGGGCCAACTCCCGCTGCACAGAGAGCAGCACCTCCACCTCCTCACGGGTGATCACACCTATCTCCACCAGCGTCATCCCCAGGGGCGGCTGTTTCCGGTGCCATTCCTCCTCTACTTTCTGGACGACGGTGGCAAAGTCGCAAGGGGAACGCAGTACCAGAACGTCCTCTCCCTCAGGCACAGGAGAGCAGGAGAAAAGAAGGGATGGAACATCCAGGTCCTTGGCCGTTTGACGGAGGACTTCCCACTGGGGATGATGCTCAGGGCGAATCATCCCCAGGTCAACCAACAGAAGGGCCGGAAGGTGTTGGGGTAGAACCTCCTGGGCCTGCTCCAGATTGGAAGCCAGATAGGTACGGTAGCCGGCTTCCTCCAGCAGGTCGGCCAGGATAGTGGCAATCGTCTGTCGATTCTCCAGGATGATGATGCCCGGCCGTTCCGCCCTTTCCTTCATAGCCTGCTCCGGAAGTCTATGGAGCGGTGATCACGATCTCCGCCTGTGCCCGCATCTGGGTAAACCACTTCTGGAAGGCCTGGGTGTCGGGGCGCATTCCCTTTTCCAGAACCTGGATGATGTGAAAGCCAAACTGGGTCTGCACCGGCTCGCTCCACTGGCCTACTTCTAGGGCAAAGGCGGCCTCCTCGAACGGTTTTACCATGACGCCCCGGCCGAACCACCCCAGGTCGCCGCCGTTCTTCCCGCTGGCCGTATCCCGGGAAAGTTCCTGGGCCAGTTGGGCAAAGTCTTCGCCGGCCTTGAGTCGTTGCAGCACCTGGCGGGCTTCTTCCTCGGTGGCTACCAAGATGTGCCGGGCATGGACCTGTTCCCCGAGCGCATAGAGGGAAGCCAGTTTCTCCACTCGGAGGTTGCCCCGGACAAATTCCAAGAACTCCTCATAGGAAAGGAAACCGTTCTGCTCCAGGAGGGCATCTCGATCCCCGGCCTGGGCTTCGTACTCCTGCGCTCGCGCCCGTACCTCCTCATCGCTTACGGTGATCGGCGGCGCACCTTGCCCCGGGGGAAAGAGGCCCTCGGCGATCTGGCGGACAAGTTCCTGATCCACGATGCGCTGAAGGGCTTCCTGACGGGCCTGGGCCAGTTGCACGGCATTTTCCGGAGCGTCCAGGTCTATGCCGAACTGCCAGCGGTAGTAGGCCCGGGTGTGGCGCATTTCCCGGTCCAGGTCCGCCTGGGTGAGCACCACCCCGTTGACTCGGGCCACCTCCTGAGCCGAAGGCGGCGGGCCGGCCCTCGTCTCCGCTCGGCAGCCGGCGCCGGCCAGGAGAGCGGCTAGGGCGACAAGGGCTAGAGCAATGTGCCGAACTTTCATCGGTCGTATCCTCCTTCTACGCTGTTTCAGCCATCGGGCCGGCCTTATTGTACTATATCCGTTCTTGGACTGCAACCCTTTTCCCAAGGAACTCCTTATTCGAGGCCTCGCCCGTCCCATCCTTCAACGCTCAACGATCAACCGGCTTTTTATTTCCAGGCCAGCGATTCGAAAGTCGAGCGCCGCCGGTGCACGCTAACGCTCTGCACCAACCCCAGGGCCAGGCAGGTGGAGAGGAGTGAACTTCCCCCATAACTCACCAGCGGCAACGGAAGCCCGGTCACCGGCAGGACTCCCACGTTCATGCCAACGTTGACCAGGACCTGGAAGGCCAGACCGCCGGCCACTCCACAAGCGATCAGCCGGCCGAAGGCATCGCCCGCCCGAGTCGCCACCTGGAAGATCTGCCAGAGGAAGACGAAGAAGAGGGCCAGGAGGGCCAGCGCGCCCAGGAAGCCCAGTTCCTCGCAGACAACGGCGAAGATAAAGTCGCTGTGGCGCACCGGGAGAAAATGCAACTGGCTCTGGATGCCCTGGCCGTAGCCCCGACCCAGCCAGCCCCCCGAACCGATGGCCGTCCAGGCCTGCAGGATGTTGTAGCCGCCGCCCCAGAGGTCGCGGTAAGGGTCCAGAAAGAGGAGCAAACGGGCCTTCTGGTAATCCTCCAGGAGGAAGCGCCAGGCCAGGAAACCCAAGGGGAGGCTCAAGAAAAGGAGGGCCAGGAGATAAGCCGGCCGGACACCCGCCGCCCAGACCATGGCCAGCCAGATGGCTGCCAGGACGGCCGCCGTGCTCAGGTCCGGCTGTCGAAAGATCAGGGCGATCGGCAGGAGGACATGCAGAAGGGAAAGGAGGAAGGTTCCTAATGAACGAACCTGGTCACCTCGCCGGGCCAGGAAGGCACCCAGAGTGATGACCAGGAGCGGTTTGGCCAATTCCGAGGGCTGAAGGTCGAAAAATCCCAGGTCGAACCAGCGGACGGCTCCGTAGGACTGACGGCCCAAGAAGAGGACCAGGGTCAGCAGGGCAAGGTTCAGCCCGTAGAGCGGCCAACGGATATACTCCAGGTAGCGATAGTCCAGGCTGGCCAGGGCCAGGAGCAGGACCAGGCCGGCCACAAGGTAAAGGACCTGACGCAGGGGTAGTCCGGAAAGTCTCCATCCGCCCAGAGAGGTGCCCATCGTGGCGCTGTGGATCATCGCCACGCCGAAGCCGGCCAGGATGAGCATAACGGCCAGCAGGGCAAAATCGAAATAACGCCAACGTCCACCCGGTGTGGTTTCCATCTTAACGGTCGGCTCGGACCTGGAAATATGCGGCAAGCGCTTCCGTCCAGGGCCGCAGACAGATGCCCAGGGCGGCGGCAGCAAAGTTGCGCAGGACAGCCCGGGGGGGTGGAGTCGAGTCGCGCCGGAATTCGGCGAGTGGGATCGGCCGGATGGGAAGGTGTTCCTTTCCGGCCAGGCGCAGAATCTCCCGGGCGAACTCGTAGCGGGAACAGACCCCCTCGTTGACCAGGTGGTAGATGCCGAAACGTCCGCTCTCCAGGAGCCGCACCAGTGCCTCTGCCAGGTCGGGGGCATAAGTTGGACAGCCGAACTCGTCGTTCACCACAACCAGTTCGCCCTCTTCCTTGCTGCGGGCCAGGATTTTGGTAACGAAACTGCGCCTTCCGCCGAAGAGCCAGGAGGTGCGGACGATATAAAAACGCGAACAGATCTGCTCCACGTAGCGTTCGCCGACCCATTTGGAGTAGCCGTAGGGATTGATCGGCCGGGGCGGGTCGTACTCCAGATAGGGTTCGGTGCGGTCTCCCGGAAAGACTTCGTTTGTGCTTATGTAAAAAAGGATGGCTCCGACCTCCTGGCAAGCCAGAGCCACGTTCTGGGTGCCCAGGGCGTTGACGCGCAAGGCCCGCTCCGGGTCACGGGCGCATCCGTCCACGTCGGTATAGCCAGCCGTGTGGATCACCACTTCCGGGGCCAAGGCCCGCAAGGTTTCCCTCAGCCCCGGGTCGGTGATGTCGTGCTCGGGCAGGTCCAGGCCGAAGACTGTATGTCCGGCCAACGCCTTTTCGAGGGCGCTTCCCAACTGTCCCCGGATGCCGGTAATGGCCACGCGCACGTTGGACCTCTATCTAGGAGACTCTGCTGGCGAGACCTGGAAGGTCTGACGTTGTTCCTCTTCCGACTTGATCCCTACCAGCAGGTGGAAGAGATTTCTCAAGAGGCAGTACGCAAACGTTTCCGCGACGGGCTCGATGTATTGGGCGTACAACGCTATAAAGTAACGATAGTTGCATTCCTCAAAGAAGAGGTTCTGCCGATGGATGCCACGATTGATATGAGAATACCTGCCGAATTCGAGCGCAGGTAATTTTGGCATGGCCACCTCCTATTTCCAGGATACACTAGAGGAGGAAAAATGTCAACGCGCACTTTTTCCCGGACGGGCCGGTTCTGACATCCGCTCGTAATTCGGTAGGTTCGGATTGTCAATCCGACCTACCGCCATTGCGTCCCCGCCCGCATGTGCTATAATCGCGGAAAAAAAGGCGGTCTGGGATGGAATGGGTCGAAATTGACGGCTCCTATGGCGAGGGCGGTGGACAGGTCTTGCGCACCTCGCTCACCCTTTCGGCCCTGACCGGACGGCCGGTGCGCATCGAGAAGATCCGGGCCGGCCGGCGCAAACCCGGCCTGGAGGCCCAGCATCTCACCGGCGTGCTGGCCTGCGCTCGTCTCTGCGACGCCGTCCTGGAGGGTGACCATCTGGGTTCCACCACCCTGACCTTCACCCCGCGCCGGCCGGTGCAGGCCGGGGAATACCGCTTCGATGTGGCCGAACAGCGCAAGGGCGGCAGCGCCGGCTCGGTCACACTGGTGCTCCATACCCTCCTTCTCCCGTTGGCCTGGGCCGAGGGGGAATCGAAACTGACCGTCCGCGGCGGCACCCACGTAGCCTGGAGTCCGCCCTACCACCATCTGGAGCGGGTCTATCTCCCGATGCTGGAGAAGATGGGCCTTTCCGTCCGCGGCAAGATCTTCCGCTGGGGCTGGTATCCCCAGGGTGGTGGCGAGGTGACCGTCTGGGTGCGCGGCACCTCCCGTCCGGCGCTTTCGCCCCTGCAACTGGAGGAACGTGGGGCCATCCGCCGCCTGTGGGTTCTCTCGGCCTACTCGGAACTGCCGGCCCACGTGGGCGAGCGGCAGGGCCGACAGGCGGAAAGCCTCCTCCGCGAGGCCGGCCTCCATCCTCGCCTGGAGGTGCTCCGCGCCCCCTCGGCCGGCATCGGCAGCGCCGTCATCCTCGTCGTCGAATGCGAAAACGTCTACGCCGGCTTCAGCGCCTTGGGCGAACGGGGCAAGCCGGCCGAGCAGGTCGCTCAGGAGGCCTGTACCGATCTCCTGGCCTGGTATCGGAGCGGGGCAGCGGTGGAGATGCACCTGGCCGACCAACTCATCCTTCCCCTGGCCCTGGCCTCAGGGCCTTCCTCTTTCACCACCTGCCGCCTCACCCAGCATCTGCTTACGAATGCCTGGGTAGTACAGCGCTTTTTGCCGGTGCAGATTACGATCGAGGGAGAGGAAGGCCGGCCTGGCCGGGTGAAAGTACGACCGTAAAGGTGTCAGGTGCCTCTGCCCAGCACCAGGTGGGCCACCCTGCGCCCCAGGCGTACGCTGTAGTTGGTGCCCCGGTCTTCAGGAAAAATCTGGGTGGTGTTGGCCAGGAACAGGTTGGGCACCGAAGTGCGGTGAGGAGGGATGCACCGAGAATAGCCCGGTGTGATGATCGGCTGGGCCGCCCTTTCCTCAAAACGCCAGCACTCTTCCACCCAGTCGAGGGCGAATTCGGGGTTGATGCGCTGAATGCCGGGCAGGTAGATCTGCAGGAGTTCCTCGGTGGATAGGGAAAAATAGGGGTGCTCCGGGTGCAGGTAGTTGGTCAAATAGAGGAGATGCCGGCCGCCGTAGACCTCGGGAGGGATGTAGTTGGTGTGCTCGATGGCCCCGACAAAGGGGCTCTCGCGGTCGCTCACATTCAGCCAGTAGATCGAACTGAGGGGGTGCCGCATCTGGAGCACCAGGCAGAGCGCAGCCTGGTAACGCTGCTGCCGCAGGAGGTTGCCGTATTCGCGAGAGAGGAAAGGAGCGATGGTACGGAAGGTGGTGCTGGGAACGGTGGCGATGACCACATCGTAGGGGCCGACGCGCCGTTCACCCCCCAGGAAGACTCCCCAGACCCGCCAGCCTTCTACCATCAGGAGTTTCACCGGCGTCTCCAGGTAGATCCTGCCCCCACGGGCCTGGATCTCGCGGGCCAGGGCATCAATGAGCATCTGAAAACTGCCCTGAGGATAGCCCAGACGTTCCGCCCCCAGCCCCTTGCGCGAGCCGCCGCGCAGGTGGACCTTGCCCCAGAACCAGGTCATCGAGACCTGGTCATAGGCTTCGCCGAATTTGCCCAGGAGGAGCGAACGCCAGAGCACCTCGTAGGCCTGCCGGCCGGCCCAGCGCGGAATCCATTCGTCCGCCGTGACCTCCTCGAAGCGCCGCCAGTTGTGATAGTGCTGGAGGAAAAAGATCACCAATCCCAGGCGCAGCCGGTTGAAGGGGTGTAACGGCCGAAAGCGCAGAAGGTCTAGCGGCGTGGTGAAAGGGTAGATGCGTCCCCGGTAGAGAAAGCCCACGCGAGAGGGGATCCAGGAGATGCGCTCTTTGAGCCCCAGTTCCTCGGCTAGGGAGAGGATGTCGCGGTCGCTCAGGAAGAGGTGGTGGTAGAAGGCCTCCAGCCGGGTTTCGCCGACGGGGAAGGTGCGGGCCTGGCCGCCCAGTTGGGGGGAAGCCTCGTACAGGTCTACCTCCTGGCCGGCCTTGAGGAGTTCGTAGGCGGCGGTCAGGCCGGCAAAGCCCCCACCGATGACGGCTACTTTCATTGCGGCTCTTCCTTTCCTTCGGGAGGATCGGGGTCGTTTGCCGTGCCGGCCCTCTCCAGGGCGTATTCCTTTTCCACCCGTCCCCATGAGAGGCCCTTGCGGGCCATGTAGTAGGCGCCCAGGGCGGTGATGGGGAACCAGAGGGCGACGTGGAGGGCGAAGGTGTAGGCGGTGGCCAGAGCACCCGGCACTCCGGAAGTCTCCAGCACCTGGATGCCGGGCCAGTCGAAGGTGCCCACATAGCCGGGGCCGGCCGGCAGCGTTGTGAAGAGGTTGACTACCCCGTTCATAAGCATCAGGATATAAAAGGGCACGGCGAAGGGAAAGGCATGCATCACGAACCAGTACTTGACCGTTTCGGCCAGCCAGACGACCGCCGAGGTTACAAAGATCATCCCCATATCCCGAGGGCTGCGCAGGCAGCGCAGTCCCTCGACGAAGCGGTCGGCGATGCCCTGGACCGGCCGGCGAATTCTTCGGGGCAGGAGGCGCTCGAAGAGCCAGGTGTAGAGGACCTGGGTCCGGCGCGGTGATACGGCGATCAAGAAAAAGAAGCCCAGAGCCCCAAAGAAAGCGACGGTGAAGATGACCACCCAGCGTCGCCACTCCGGGGTAATGGCCGGGCTCAGGGGCAGGCCGATGAAGACAAAGAGCAGCATAATGATGCCGTCGAAGATGCGTTCGGCCAGGATGGTGGCCAAGGAGGCGCTGATGCTCACCCTTTCCTCGCGCCGCAGGACGTAGGCGCGCAGGAGTTCCCCCGCCCGGAAAGGGTAGAGGTTATTGCCCATATAGCCGATGCAGACGATGGGGAAAAGCCGCTGGAGGGGGACCCGGCCGAGCGGCCGGAGCATGTAATGCCAGCGCCAGGTGCGGGCCCACACGCCGAAGAAGTAGACGGCCACGCCGGGGATGACCCAGAGGTACTGTGCCCCCTGCAACTGCTCCCAGACCTGGTCTAACTGGCTCCACATATCGGCCAGGATGCGGTAGAGGAAGAAAGCGCTGATGGCCAGGCCCAAATAGACCTGCCAGCGTTTCTTGAAGTGGGCCTTCAGCCGGCCGGCCCATCCGCCGGTCTGCCCCAGCCGTTCCGATCGGGTCTCCATGTGCCTCCTCAACAAACCTTCGGCTGGCCTATCATATCCCGAAAGGCGGCGATTGTCAAAGGCGTAATCGGCGGGCCCATTGTACACCGATGGGCCATGTGAGTGGGCTAAACCTCCTTTCGGAGGTATGGGTGCCCCGCGCAGCATGGGATGGGAGTGATATTGTGTGCACGAAGGACCTAGTGGGGGTTCGCAGAGGGGTGCCTGTGCCTGCCCCCTTGCTTCTCATCTCCCCCCGGTTGTGGCGGCTTCTGGAAGTGGAGCAGATCAAAGGCTACGAAGTAGAAGTTGCGCACCTTGTGTAGATGTCTAGCAGTGGAGAAAGTGCCGGTTGGATTTATCGAAAATATAACAATTTGCCATGTGGTGTGTACCGGCTCTTACTTCATTTTTTCCCCACGTGTGGAGACTTGGGAATGGTCTCGAGCGAGCGGCCCGGCCCGCCGGCCGAAAGCGAGGCCGGCCTATCCCCCCAGGGGGGGATCTGGCGGGCCGGCCTCCACCGAACGGCCCGCCCCGCCGGATGGGAGATGAGGACGGATGCCCACCGAAGGCCGGCCGGTGGCCGGCCCTCTGCGAAAAGGAACGAGGATAAGGACGGATGCCCACCGGGTTCGGCCGGGCCACGGGGACAGGTTGACGCCGGCGGCAGCGCCTTTCTGCAGGGGGCTTCGGGGGGTATGCCATACCCCCCGACGGGGGTGCAGGGGGCGAGTAGGGGCCGGCCGGGGGCCGGCCCCCTGCGAAAAGGCCGGCCGGCGTTTCGGGACGACGACTGTTGCGCCGAGCGGCCCGGCCCGCCGGCCGAAAGCGAGGCCGGCCTATCCGACCCCACCCGGGCC
>JASFBA010000083.1:0-18354 GCA_036172265.1 Chloroflexia bacterium | reverse complement strand
GGTAGCCCGGGGCAAGGTGATCGGGCTGATCGAGGCCGGGTATCCGCGGGATGTGCGGGCGGCGATCAGCCAAGACGATGTCGAGGTACTCCAGATGTTCCTGGCCCAGGCCTCCATCGCCATTGACAACGCCCGCCTCTTCCGCGAACTGGGCGAACGCCTGGCCGACTTTTCTATCCTCAACGAGGTGGCTCAGGCCATCCTGATGGCCGAATCGGAGAATGAACTCCTGAAGGCCATCCATCACCAGGTAGGGCGAGTGATGGATGCGACCAACTTTTACGTGGCCCTTCACGACGAGGCCCGCCAGGAACTCGACTTTGCCTACTTTGTGGAGGAAGGCCAGCGCGATGTTTCCCCCTTTCGCCGTCCCCTCGCCGAAGGAGGGTTGACCGCCTACATCGTCCAGACCCGACAGCCGCTCTTCCTGGATAGAGATATTGAAGCCCGTCTGGCCGAAAAGGGCATCGTGGGCAAGGGTCGGCCGGCCAAGTCCTACATGGGCGTTCCTATGCTGGCCGGCGAACAGGTCGTCGGGGCTATGGCTGTGCAGAGTTACGAGCGTGAGGGGGCCTTTACCCCCCGCCATCTAGCCCTCTTCACCAACATCGCCACCCAAGCCGCCTTGGCCATCCAGCGCCTTCGCCTGCGTGAAAGCGAATCGCGCAAGGCTCGCCACCTGGCCATCATCGGCGAGGTCAGCCGCAAGGTGACCGCCATCCTGGACCTGGACGAACTCTTGCGTGAACTGGCCCGTTCCATCCAACTGGGCTTTGGCTTCGATAACGTTGCCGTCTTCCGCGTGGACGAGCAGACCCAGGAGGCAGTGCTCGGTGCCCTGGTAGGACGCTACGCCGGAATTATGGGCTGGGGCTACCGCCAGCCGCTTGCCGAAGGGCTGATCGGCTGGGCCATTCGCAACGGGAAGACGGTCCTTTGCAACAACGTGCTGGAGGATCCGCGCTACATCCGTGGCTTTGACGCGGAAGAACGAACACGCGCCGAACTGTGTGTGCCGATCTCCTTTGCCAACCGCGTGATCGGTACCCTGGACATCCAGGCCGAGGAGGAAAATGCCTTCGATCAGGAGGTCGTGGCGGCGATGGAGACGCTGGCCGGGCAACTGGCCGCGGCTATGCGCAATGCCATCCTCTTCCGGGAGCGCGGCGAACAACTGGCCAACCTGAACGCCCTCAACCGGGTCATCCAGGCCACAGCCACGGCCATGCGCCTGGAAGATATGATCACTTCCCTTTGCGACGTCATTGTGGAACTGATGAGCCCGGACGGCTTCTTCATCGCCCTGCGCGATCCCCGGACCGGGGAACTTAAGGCGCCTTTGGTGATGGACGAGGGAGTGTTCTACCGCGACCTAGTCCTGGGCGAGAAAGGCTTCACCGGTTACCTCCTGCAAACCGGCGAACCGGTCTTTATCCGCAATATGGTCGAGGAAGCAGCCCGATACCCGGTGGAGCGTTCGACGATGGGCAGCGGGAAGCCAGCCGCTACCTGGCTGGGTGTGCCTTTGCGCTCGGGGGAACAAACCGTTGGGGCCATCGTGGTCCAGAGTTACCGCCCCTTTGCCTTCGACGAACAGGACCTGAACTTTCTCCAGGCCGTTTCCAGCCAGATCATCGTCGGTCTGGAGAAAGCCCGCCTCTTTGAGGAAACGCAGCGGGCTCTGGAGGAACTGCGCGCCGCCAACGAGCAACAGAAACGACTGCTCGATATGGTCCGCGAACTTTCGACGCCGCTTATGCCCATCGCCGAGGGCATCTTGGTCCTTCCGCTGGTGGGGACGATCGATTCCCAGCGTGCCACCCAGATTATGGAGGTGCTCCTGGAGGGCATCACTAACCAGCGGGCTCGCGCCGTTATCCTGGACATCACCGGAGTGCCGGTGGTGGACACCAGCGTGGCCAACTATCTGATCCAGGCCATGCGAGCGGTGCGCCTTCTGGGAGCCGAGTGCATCCTGGTGGGAATCACGCCGGAGGTTGCCCAGACGGTGGTCGGGTTGGGGGTGGACCTGAGCGGACTGATCACCCGGAGCGATCTGCAGGGTGGGGTGGAGTATGCCCTGCGGCTTATGGGGCAGCGCATCGTCAAGCCGAAGCGCTCGCCTGGTCCGCTCTCTCCTTCAGGCCCAGAAGTTCGTACACCTCCACCGGTTCTTCCCGTCCCTTGACGTAAATGGCGCCGAGCGGGCGCACTTCAACCCAGGGGGCCACTTCCCGATAGGCCGGGGCGCTAAGGAGAATCTGGCCCCCTTTGGCATTTTCCTGGAGGCGTTTGGCCAAGTTCACGGCATCGCCGATGGCGGTGTAATCCAGCCGTTCCGGCGAGCCGATGTTGCCGGCCACCGCCTCTCCCCTATGGATCCCTATCCCAAAGCGAAAGGTCGGCCGGCCTGCCCCTTCCAGTTCGGCGATGCACCGCTGCATCTCCAGCGCCGCCCGCACCGCCCGCAGGGTATGGTCGGGCTGCGGCACCGGCACGTTGAAGAGGGCCATCACCGCATCCCCCATAAACTTGTCCAGCGTTCCTTCCTGCTCCCGAATGGCCCGAGCGGCCACGGTCAGGTGGGCATTGAGGATGTCCACCAGTTCCTCGGGTGCAACGCGTTCGGAAAAGGAGGTAAACCCGCGCACGTCGGCAAAGAGGATGGACATCGCCCGACGGGTTCCCCCCAGCGGAAAGTGCCCGGTTGCCGCCATGCGCAGAGCCTCCTGCACTACCGAGGGAGGCAGATAGCGGTTCAACGTCTGCTGCAACCGGCGCTCCTCGGTCAGGTCTTCTACCACCATCGTCGCGCCGATGGTCTTTTGCTGGGCATCCTTGAGCGGCGTCACCTGCAATTTGAGCGTGACCTGCCCCCGGCAGGGCAGGATGCAACTGACCTCATAGTCGCGCAACCGGGCCTCTTCCTTGATGGCCTTGAGCACGGCTGAAGAGAGTTCCCGGGCCGGCCTCTCGTCAAAGAGTTCATAAAAGCGCTGGCCTTTCGCCTCCTGAAGGGAAAGGCCCAAAATCTCCTCGGCCGCCCGATTGCAGGTGGTGATGGTCGCGGCGAGGTCGGTGGTCAGGATGCCGTTGTCTACGCTGGCGAAAATGTCTTCCATATAACTCTTGATCTCGGTAATCTCCCGCAGGGTACGCTGAAGGTCGTCGAAGAGACGGGCATTTTCGATGGCGATGGCCGCCTGGTTGGCAAAGGCCACCAAAAGGTTCAGGTCTTCCTGGGAAAAGATGCCGCTCTGGATGCGGTTGTCCACGTAGACTACCCCCAGGAGGCGCTCCCTGGCCCGCAGGGGCGCGGCCATGATCGAGCGTAGGCCGAAGTAGATGACGCTCTCCCGGTCGGCGAAACGGGGGTCGGCGCTGGCGTTGTCGGTCAACACCGGCTGTCCCTCACGGGCTACCCGTTCGATCACTCCCCGGCTGACCTGAAAGTCCCGGCCTTCGACGGTCGTCCGGTCCATATTTCGGGCCACGGCAAAACAAAGTTCGTCGCTCTGGGGGTCCAGGAGCGTGATAAAGCCCCGTTCGGCCCCAGTTACGGCGATAAGGCGATCCATCACCAGTTCCAGGAGCGGGGATAGGGAAAGGGTGGAATTCAACACCTGGCTGATCTCATATAGGGTGGAGAGTTGGTTGCGCTCACGACGGGCGTGGGCGATGTCCTCGCGCAGCGCCTGCATGGCCGGGTCCAGGCGTTCCAGGAGAAGGCAACTCTTCTGTAGCGCCTCCTTGACCTTCGACAGGGTTTCTGCCGACTCCGACCATCGGACCGAGGCCTCCAGGAGGGGTAGGAGCGCCAGTAATTCCCTTTTGAGTGCCCGAGCCTCTTCTTCCAGCGAGCGGACCTGCGACTGGGTAAGGTCTTCCATCGTCGCCACCTCCTACCTCGTCACCACCATCTTGGTAATACGACCATTGGGATCCATCACCACCCGCATCCACTGGGAAATTCGGGTGCCGTCTTCGGCCTGTAACTCCCGTCGGGAGGTGAAGAAGAGGGCCTCGGGATCGGGTTCGGCGCGATCCAGGACGGCCCGACATACGCTGCAGACGCCGGTCGGACAGCCGGCCCGCAGTGCCACCTCGATCTCTCCCACTTTAGCATCCTGTTGGAGCCAGGCGATGCTCCGCCGGGCTCGCTCTACCAGGTCTTCGGAGAGTTGGTGTAGGGCCAATGTCTGGGTGTGTTTTCCGCAGAGGAGGGGCAGGGAAAGCCGTTCGGCTGGCCGAGATACCGATTTGAGCGCTACCGGAGGTGTCTCCAGGGAGGCCAAGGGGTCGCCGTAGAGGACGAACTCCAGAAGCGTCTTCATATCATCCCCGTCCAGGTAGCCCTGGCGGGCGTACATCTCCCGGGTCAGATCCACCTTGGCCTGAAGCAGGGCCTCTCCCAGTCTTTTCCCGGCGAGGACATGCTGCCAGAAAAAGTGCCCCAGGAGGTCGGCATCGGCCAGCGGTGGGGCGGAAACGCCGTAGGAGATCACCGTGGAGCCGACGAAGCCAAGGACACCTTCGGTCAGGAAACGCAGGGCCAGAGAGGAGGAAGGGTTTTTCCCCTGGATGTAAGCCCCGTAGCAGGCCTCTGTGAAGACCACCATGCCCTCGACCTGGCCGGCCGGGACTTGCTCCGGAGTAAAGGCCACCGGCATCAGGGGGCCTTCCGTCGAGATGCTCAGATCGCGCTGGCCGTACCAGTTCGGGGATTCGGCGCTGCCGTGCAGGTTGAAGTAGGCCAGCGGGATGCCGGCCAGGAAGGGAGGCAAGACGCGGTCCGGCGGAGAGAGGTACAGCGGCTCGTTTCCGGGGAGCAGGTTGAAGACCTCCTGGGAAGCCCGGGCCCAGACCTGGGCCGAGAGACCGAAACGGCGGTGTGGCGGGGCGGGTTTCAAACCCGCTCCTACCCCAGGAAAGGGGCCGAGGAAAGGAAGCCAGGAGAAGAACATTCCCAGGCAGCCCGAAGGTGCCGCCGAAGGCCGCTCCCCCCGCCGCCAGGCCGCCGCCCGTTCGAGCAGTGCTACCAAGAAGCCCTCGCTACTTCCTCCGCCGTCGGGAAAGCGGCCCGTGGCCCGCTCCGGGATGAGGTAGGTCGGGTCGCGGGAGGCATAGAGGTTGTCGGAAAGGACGACTTCGTCTACATCCTGGCTGGGATTCTCCAGTCGGGCGAAGGGAAGAAGGTCGTCTCCCCCGATAAGGGAAAGGTAGCGAAAGTCCAGTCCCTCTTCGGCCAACCGGCGGTCCAGTTCGTCCAGGAAAACTTTGATCTGCTGGGGGTCGCGGGGATCGGGTCGGGCCAGTTCGGGGTAAGGGGGACGGTCCAGATAGACCAGGCGGCTGGCCACTCCCCCTTGCTCCGCCGCCCGGAGCAGTTCTTGCAGGGCCAGGTCCACCCGGGCCGCGCCTTCGCCGAAACGCATCCGCAACCCCTCTTCCCAGGCCAAGAGCACCTCGGCTGGCTGGCGTTCCCGGGCCACCGGATGGGAAGATGGCACGGGCGGCGCCTCCCCACCCAGCAGTTGCCGATGGATATCCTGCACCACTGCTTGGAAGCGGCGCAGATCGGGGTCGTTCGGAGAGAGGGGGCGGGCATGTTGGGTCCGCAACCGGTCGGCGTAGGAGGCGAGTTCCTGGGCCGGGGGCGAAGGGGTGGAACCCGACCTGCCGGCCTCCATCCGCTCCATCGTTTGCTGGCCCTGCTGTTCCATTCGGCTGGCCATGGCGAGGAGTTCGTTCAGGGAAGCCGCTTCGAGGGGGGGGATTTCAGGCGGGGGTGGGGGAAGGGGCAGGCCGGGCATTTCGCCCAAAAGGGCCTGAGCCCGCGTGTCCTCCGGGTCCCAGGCCCGGGCCTCTCCCCAGAGACGCTGGCCCTCTTCCTCTTCTCCATCCAGGAAGCGGCCGGCCGCGGCCAGAAGCAGGGCGACGAGCGGTCGAGGGGTCCGTCCCAGCAGCGGCCGGATCAGGCTGTTGGCTTGTTCCCTCAGGCCGACAAGGAAAAGCGCCGTGGCGTAGGCCAGGCGCAGGTCGTCGCGGTCGGGATCGTTCCGCAGGGCGGTAGCGTAGGCCTCGCCGGCCGGCTGAAGGAGGCCCCGGCGTAGGTAGAAACGGCCCACGCAGGCCGGGGTGAAGGCTGGAGGAGGCACCGGCCGGCCGGACCTCCGGGAAAGGGCCTGCTGGAGGGCTTCCCGGATCTCTTCCGATTCGGGGGCATTTTCCAAAGCCCGTCCCAAGGATCGTACCGCTGTCTCCAGATTCCCCTGGGCCATGGCGATTACCCCCAGGCCGCTCCAGGCCTCTGCACATTCCGGATCTACCGCCGTCACCAGACGGAAGCGTTCCTGGGCTTCTTCCCAGCGCTCCTGTTCCAGACAGGCCTGGGCCAGCAAGAGGTGGGCCCGCAGATAGCCGCGCCGATGGGCTAGGACGTGCCGGCAGAGGGCGATAGATTCCTCCACCTGTCCCAGTTTCAGGGCCAGTTCAGCCGCCTGACAATAGCGACGGATCGAGATCATCCGGTCTCCTTTTGCAGGCGAAGCAACTCCTGGCGCACCCGGCCGATTTCCTGGTAGAGGCCTTGCAGTTCCCGGTCCGGCCGATGTCCCGCTGTTCCTGCCCGAAGGTGGTGCTTATAAAAGGCCAGTTCGGTGGCCAGGTTGAAAAAACGGCCCAGCAGACGGAAAGCCTTCCAGCCGTGGCGTCGCCATATCCAGAGGCGGGCGCGGACCCTTCGGCGGAGGGAGATGAGGGTCTGCCGTTCGGCATCGGCGAGGAGGCCGGCGGCCACCTCATCTGCCAGTTCCTGCCGCAGCCAGCGCTGTTCCTGTTTCCAGGCCAGGAGGATCACGACCAACATGAGGATAACCCCTCCCCAGTCGCCGGTCAGGGCCAGGATAAAGCCGGACAGGCCTTCCCCGACGCTCAGGTTATGGAGGGCGTGAAAGGCCATGCCCACCCCCAGCCCCAGCGGAAAGAGGAGCAGCCAGCATCGCGGCCGTTTCGACTGGCGGGCCAGCCCGAGGCAGACCCCGGTGAAGGCGGTGAAGAGGGCATGGTTGAGGCCAAAGGGCAGGATGCGCAGGAGGATGATTCCCCACTCCGGAAAGGCATAAAGGTAGATCACATTCTCCGTCAGGGCAAAGCCCAGACCGATGGTGGCCCCGTAAAGCAGGCCGTCCAGTACCCCGTCGAACTCGCGCCGCCACAGGAAAAAGATCATCAAAAGGGCCAATCCCTTCAGGCTTTCTTCCACAATGGGGGCAATGATGCCGGGAGTGAAGCGTTCCGTCGGAAGGGTCGAGGCTTCTTCCCAGGCGACCTCGAGCACGATAGCCAGAATCGGTGCCGGCACCAGGCCGTAGAAAAAGGCCCCCAGGAAGAGGCCCCAGGGCTCCTTTTCATGCTTGTCCAGCCACCAGAGGAGGGCGACGAAAAAGACCGTTGAGGAAAGGGTAGCCCAGAGCATCCTGAACTCCGCAATCAGCGTTTCGGTATCCCCCGGCGGCGGTAGTCCTCGGCCCGAATCAGGATGTGGCGGCAGAGGTGGCGGTCGCAGATTCGGGAGCGAATGCGCGGCTCGATCTCATCTAGGTCCCGGTTGGTCGTGATCACTGTGGGCAGGCGGTAGTTGTAACGGTAGTTGATGATCTGATAGAGTTTCTCCCCGGCCCAGGGACTGGCGTTTTCCGTCCCCAGGTCGTCCAGAATCAGGAGATAGACGGTACGTACCGCCTCGATACGCTGGTCAAAGCGCACCGGGCTGGTGGGAGCATAGGCTGAGCGAAGGTGGTCCAGCAGGTCGGGGACGATGGTAAAGAGCGTCTTGATATGGCGGCGGACGGCCTCGTTGGCGATGGCGGCGGCCAGGTGCGTTTTGCCGCAGCCATAGTTCCCCGTCAGGAAGAGCCAGCCGCCGGGGTTTTCGGCGTAGGCGCGGGCGGCCTGGTAGGCCTCGGCCACGCCGGGAACATCCGGGTCAAAGGTCTCAAAGGTCTTGTCGGCAAACGGTTCCAGGTTGCTCAGGCGCTGCAACTCCTGGTAGTCGCTTTCCTGGAGTTCGCGGAGTTTACAGCGGCAGGGGACCAGGTCGGAGGAGCCGTCTGGCGCAACCTTGACCAGATAGCCGGCACCCCGGCAGATCGGGCAGGTCGTTCGCCGTCGGGGAAGTTCCAGGGCCCATTCCGGAAGCGCAAGGTCCGACCCCGCCCGTTCCGGTCGGGCGATAGGGATGTCCAGGTCTTCGCCACCGATACGTTTCACCGCCGTCCTCCCACTCCGGTATCGGCCCGAGGGGGCTACATGTCCCTGGGGGTATACCGTTCGGTGTCTACATTGCGCCGGCCGGGGCGATCCTTTGCGCCCTCTCCGAAGAGGTCGGCGTATTCCCCTCGGGTGTATTTCTCAAAGTCTATGGGCCGTTCGCGCCGGCCGGGCCTTTCCCCCCGCCCTTCACGGGCCCAACGCTCCAGGATGGCCCGGATGTAGCGCCAGTGGCGGCGGTTATGGGCGACGGCCTCGCGGAAGGCCTCCTCAATCCAATCCGGCGGATAAGTCCGGGCTGCCTCTTCCAGTTCCTCGACCAGGAGGGGAGGCACCAGCCCGATGTTTTCCTCGTACAGGCGGAAGATGGTGGGCATCTCCAGCCGGACCGTTCCGGCCCCTTCCAGGGGTGTATCTTTCAGGCGCTCGGGCGTCTTGCCCAGTTCTTCGGCCAGACGGCGGTTGGCGGCGGTGTTGAGCATATACCAACTTTCGGCATGTCCGCTGCGCTGCACCACCAGATGCAGGAGCGTCCCCCGGGCCACCGCCCGCTCCAACGCCCGGTCCAGGCGTTCCTCCGGCGTCATTTCGCCTCCCAGGACGGAAAGGCCCTGGCGCAACACCTCATCCCGGCACAGTTCTTCCCAACTGACCAGCCGGGGGTGGCCCTGAGGCACCTTTTGGGCGGCTACCAGGCGGAAGACGGTCAGGAGCACCTTGAGTTCGGCCACCTCCTGCACCTCGGCCAGAACTCGGGTAAAGAGTTCGATGGGCAGAGGGATGGCATCTTCTCGTCGGGTGGAAAAGCCGGAAAAGGGCCCGCTCACAGGTATTCCTCTCCCTCACGGTAGCGTTCCAGGCTGGCAAAGCGCGTGGTCTGTTCAAAGAAGCGCAGATAGGCCTTGCCGGTGGGCCCGTTGCGGTGCTTGGCGACATGGATCTCGGCGATGCCCTTTTTATCGGTATCCTGGTCGTACATCTCCTCCCGGTAGATGAACATCACCACGTCAGCATCCTGCTCGATCGAGCCCGATTCTCTCAGGTCGGCCAGGACGGGGATATGGGGGGTACGGTGTTCCACCGAACGGGAGAGTTGGGAGATGGCCAGGACCGGAACATCCAGTTCGCGGGCCAGGCCCTTGAGGGCGCGGCTGATCTCGGAGATTTCCTGTACCCGGTTTTCTATCCGCCGGCCCTGGATCAGTTGGAGGTAATCCACCACCAGGAGTTCCACTTCCGCCTCGGCATGCAGCCGGCGGGCCTTGCTGCGCAGTTCGGTGATGGGGATGCCGGGGGTGTCATCAATGAAGATGGGCGTCTCCGAGAGCCGGCCCATGGCCTCGGAGACCTGCTGGAACTCCTCGTCGCTCAGGAAGCCCTGGCGCAGGCGGTGTGAGTCGATCTCGGTCTCCATCGCCAGGAAACGCTGCACCAGTTGTTCCCGCGACATCTCCAGGCTAAAGATGCCTACTGGGATGCCCTGATGGGCGACGTTCAGGGCTATGGAAAGGGCCAGGCTGGTCTTGCCGGCCGTCGGCCGGGCCGCCAGGACGATCAGGTCAGAGCGCTGCAGGCCGCCCAGGATGCGGTCCAGGTCGCGGAAACCGGTGGGCACTCCGATGACGCCGCTATGGGTGGCCCGCAGCCGGCTGAGGTGATCGAAGTACTCGGAGGTTACCTCACGTATTGGGACAAAGTCGCGGGTTACCCGCCGTTGGGAGATGGCAAAGATCAATTCCTCGGCACGGCTGAGGGCTTCGTCCACATCCTCGGGGGCCTCATAGCCGATGGCGGCGATCTGGCCGCCGGCCGTGATCAGCCGCCGCAGCACGGCGCAACGTTCGACGATGCGGCCGTAATACTCCACGTGCACCGGGGTGGGTACGGCGTCCACCAGGGCGTTCAGGTAGAGCACTCCGCCGACCGCCTCCAGCCGGCCGCGCCGCGAAAGTTCTTCCGCCACCGTTACCAGGTCGGGCGGTTCCCGGCGCAGGTAACAGGCCAGTTGGGCTTCGTAGATCCAGGCATGGGCCTCGCGGTAAAAGTCCTCCGGCGAAAGCCAGGAGGCCACGGAAATGATGGCATCGCGATGGGTCAGGATGGCCCCCAGCACGCTACGTTCGGCCTCCAGATTGTAGGGAAGCGAGCGCTCTGCCTGTCCTTCCATCGTTTTCCTCGTCCCTCACCCCTCTCCCCCTGCCCTGGGGTAGGGGGTAGGGGAATCACGGTTCGCGTTCGACGACGACGTTGACGCGGGGTTCCAGGTCGCCAAGGAGACGGATGGGAATGGAGTAAATGCCGGGCCGGCGGATCGGCTCGCCGATCTCGATCTTACGCCGGTCTATCTCCACACCGATCTTTTCCCGGATGGCCTCGGCGATGTCGGCGCTGGTGATCGTGCCAAAGAGCAGGTCTTGCTCGCCCACCTTAGCCTGGAAGCGCAGGGTCAAATTATGAAGTTGCTCGGCCAGGGTTTGGGCCTGGGCCAGGGCACGCTCCTGGCGACGCCGTTCGGCCTCCTGCTCTTCCTGGGCTTGCCGCAATACGCCGGCCGTGGCCGGCCGGGCTAACCCTCGGGGAAAGAGGTAGTTCCGGGCATAGCCGTCGGCTACTTCCTTCACCTGGCCGGCTCGTCCGATCCCCGGCACATCTTGGAGAAAAACCACCTTCATGATCTCACCTCGTTGTCTTTATCGGCAACATACAGGCTCATCCGCGATGTGTCCATCCGTCCAATTTTCCATCAGTCTAGCACATTCTCCCCCCTCCGTCAAACGGCCCATGCCCCTCATTTGCCAAATTGGACGGCGTGTGGTATAATAAACTCGCCTTGAAACCCTACCGGGAACAAGGGGCAGCACCGGGTAGGGTTACGCCTTCAGAAAGCGGCGGGTAGGCAGGTTTCAAACCCGTCCCTACCGAAACGCCAGAGCAGAGAAAGCAAGGCTTTTGGGAAAGAGTCAGCCCAGGGGGTGCACCGATCTCCCCTGGGCGCTAGCAAAGGAGAGGGAAGCAGTGGACAGAAGAAAAGATTTCCCGCGCGTTCCGTTATGGATTCGCCCCTCGGGCGAACGTCCAGGGGTTGGAGGCGTCCATCCCTACCGCCCCCGTCCCCCCTGGCAGCAAGAATGGCCGGAGCGACCCGAAAGGCCGGAACGCCCAGAACGGTTCGAACGGCCGCCTCGACCGCCACGCGAGGTCCGGCCGAAGCGCCGACCCGGGGTACGATCCCGACCCCCGCGATACGAGGTCGTTTCTATCGAGCGGATCACCCTGCGCAACCCGGTTCATCTGGCCGACTGGGAAAATCGCGCAACGATCGTGGAAGACCACGCCGAACTCGTGCGCCGGGCTAAGGAAACTTCCCAAGCCCCCTGGCCGATCCAGGTCTGGAAGATGGGTGATGAGTGCATTCTGGCCCGCGGCTTTGCTGCCCTGGCCGCGGCCGTGGATGCCGGCCTGACCGAGGTGCGCGTTGTCGTGGCGGCGCGCTTTCCCCGCTGGGAACTCCTCTGGGTAGATCCCAAGACCATCCAGGGTCCTGACCCCCTCCTCTCACGGGCCCTGGAAGCGCAAAAAAAGGTCCGTAGCGTTGGCTGGGTTTTCCCGCCGCTGGCGGTGACTTCCGACGGTTCCGGGCGCTATACCCTCGGGCGGGGAAAGCGCGCCGCCGCCCGCCTGTGGGCTGCCCAGGCCGAAAAACTGCCCCTGGTGCCTATCGTGATTCGTCCCCAGCCGCGCCGGGCCGTGGTCGCCGGAACCGTCCAGATCGAGGCCAACCGCGTTCGGGTGGTTTTGCCCCGCCACCTGCGCAAGATGAACAAACCGCTTCCGATGCGCCTCCTCAACGAGGTGGCCTCCGGCCGGCTCCGCCCCATCCGCGTGCGCCGGGCCAGCGACGGCGGCTACGAACTGGTGGACGGCCTCCTGCGCCTGCGGGCTGCCCAGGAGGTCGGGGTACGCCTGATCCCGGCTATTGTCGAGGTGGAACTCCCGCAGGGACGGGAATAAACACGGTGGCATGTAACTACTCGGCCTGGGTCGAGTGGGCGCGAACTGGATCGAGACCAAGCAGGCGGGGTCACGCTTCATGCGGTTTCGATGCGGCCTTCGGCCTACTCGACCCGGGTCGCCGTTATTCAACCTGACTTCCTCCATCGAGGGGCTCGGCGTGCTGTGCCCCTCCTCTTGCCTTCGGGTAGGATGGTCATCGGGCGAGACAGGCAAAGGGGAAACAGGACCGGTTTGCAGGGGTGCGGCATGCCGTACTCCAGGAGAATAAGGTGCAAATCTGGCAAAGGGTATGGTGGGTACATCGCCGTGTGCTTCGGTTACTGCCGGCCTTGCTCCTCCTCGTCCTGACCTTTGCCGGGGTTGACACGAATCGACTCCGGCCGGCCCATGCAGAACCGGTTATCCTGTACGTCTCCTCGGTATCGGGCAACGATGCCCATCTCTGCACCGACGCTGCCCCCTGTCGTACCCTTCAGCGGGCCGTGGACCTGGCCCCCGGAGGTTCGGAAATCCGCATCGCCACACTGGATAACCTCACCCCGGCTATCTACACCGGCGATGGAAGTGCCGTCGTTACCCTGCAAGAGAGCCTGACTCTGCGCGGCGGCTATGCTTATACCCACGCCGACCTGCCTCCGATCCACATCTGGACGCCCACCCTCATCCCTGCTCCCGTGGACGGCGAGGGTCTGCGCCGCGGCCTGGTCCTGAGCGGAGAAATTACTCCGACCCTGGAACTCCTCTCCTTCCTCAACGGCAGCGGGATGGACGGGGGCAATGTCTACGTCGAAGGTGGACAGGCCCAATTTCTGGGCGTCGTCTTCCAGGGAGGAAATGCCCGGCGCGGTGGCGGCCTCTACCTGCGGGAAAGTCGGGCTCTGCTCAGCGGGGTTATCATCCGGGGAAACCAGGCCGAGGAGGGCGGGGGCCTCTATGTGGAGGGGGGTGCGCCGAGCCTCCTGGGCGGCTTTGTGCAGGAAAACGTGGCCGGGCGGGGAGGAGGCATTTATAGCCTGGAGGGCGCGCCCCGATTGGCCGGCACGCTGGTGCTTTCCAATACGGCATCCCAGGCCGGCGGTGCTTTCTACCTGGAGGGGCCGATCAACTTCCTGCCGGAAGAAATCCCCATCCTGGCCAATAGTTACATCCGCCATAACCAGGCTGTGGACGGCGCAGCCGTCTACTTTCACCTTTCCGTAGCCGGCCTGGTCAACAACGTCATCGCCGACAACCGGGCCGCCGGCCGCGGCGGAGGGCTTTACCTCTGGGCCTCCTTCCCCCAGGGGTTCCATAATACCATCGCCCAGAACGCCGGACAGGAGGGAATTTACCTCACCCACCGGCCCGGCTCTCTGTGGCCGCCTGTCCCTCCTATCCCCAGCCTTCCCACCTTCACCAACACGATCATCGTCAGCCATACCGTCGGGGTGTATGTGGAGAGCACCGGCTGGTTCCCCCCATTGGAGAACCGGGCGACCCTGCGCGGCACCCTCTGGTGGGGAAATGGAAGCGATACGGCCGGCCCGGGCGAGTTCGACCTAGGCCAGACCAACGTCTACAGCGCCCCTCTCTTCACCTGCGTAGGCGATGCACCGGCTTGCCCCAATCCCTACCACCTTCGGGAAAATTCCCCCGCTGTGGACGCCGGCGTACCTATTGCCCTTACCCTCCCCGGCACCGACCTCTTCGTGGATATTGACGGCCAGTTGCGCCCCTCCGGGGATGGATTCGACCTGGGGGCAGACGAAGTGATGCAGCCCGGCGGGGTTTTTCTCGTGCCAGCCACTTCGTTCCTGACGGCCATGCCCGGCCAGACCGTCACCCATACCCACCGCCTTCTCAACACCGGGACCAGCACCGATACCTACACCCTGACCCTTGCCTCCTCCGCCGGATGGTCTGCCCTGGCCACTTCCTCTCCAGTGGAACTTGCTCCACAGACGTCCACCACCGTCGCCGTTCGGGTGAATGTGCCGGCCACGGCCACCGCCGGGCTGAGCGAGACCGGGATCCTGTCCGCCGTTTCCTGGGCCAACCCCTTCCTCCGGGCTTATGCTCTGGAACGAACCACCGTGATCACCACCCCCTCCCCGTATGCCGACCTTATGGTGGCTCAATCTCCCGATGCCCTTGCCATCGTTGCCGGCGAGACGGTGCGCTTCACCCTGACGATCACCAACGCCGGCCCCTTCTCCGGGACGCTGGCCGTCACCCTGACCGATACAGTCCTCCCCACCTCCGCCGTTACCCTTATTGGAGCGCCGGCCGGCTGCCAGATCCAACCGGCTGAGGCCCGTGTGACCTGCACCCTTTCCCTGCCGGCCGGAAGTCCCCCGATCGCCGCCAACCTGATCCTCACCCTCACCACTACCCCCTCCTACACCGGCCCCTTGCTGAACACGGCCTGGGTACAATCCTCCCTCCCTGACCCTGTTCCCGCCAACAACCTGGCCCAGGCGCTGGTAACGGTCGTTCCGCTCTCCCCCACGGTGGCTGTCTCGCCCTCCTCCCTCTTCGTCACCCTCACCTCCGGGCTGAGCACCACCTGTGGGCTTTCCATAACGAACGAGGGTTTAGGAAGCCTATACTGGCTTTTGGGCGAAGCCCCGCCGGTCCTCTGGTTGGAAGCAAGCCCATTGAGTGGGACGCTGGCTCCGTCGGAGAGCGCGGCCGTCCAAGTGCACCTGGATGCGAGTAGCCTGGCCGAAGGCCTGTACACGACGAGCCTGGAGGTGGCCTCTAACGACCCCCTCCATCCCCTTCTGGCCGTGCCGGTCACCTTGAACGTCCGGCCGGCCGGCGGCCATTTCCTCTACCTGCCGCTGGTGCTGCGGGCCGGGTCAGGCGGATTCAGGTAGGCCGGTCACACTTCCACCGATTTGCCCCCTTCCAGCACCTTCCGCATCCGCACCCATTCCTCCATCTGAAGCAGCCAGCGTGTCAGCAAGGAGCGGCGTACCCGTTCTTCGGTGTACCCTAGGCTCAGGTAAAGCCGGCGGGCCGGTTCGTTTCTGGCACTGACGTCCAGCACCAGCGCTTTCTTTCCCCAGAGGCGAGCCACTTTTTCCGCATAATAAAGCATCGTCCGGGCGATTCCCTGTCGGCGGAAAGGCCTCTCCACGGCCACGTCAGAGACATAAACATCTTTCCTCCCGATAGGCTGGTCCACCAGGGAGAGGTAAAACATCGCCCGCAGGCCGCCCCCCAACCCCAATTCTTGGAAAAGGATCGCGGTGGCCGCCCAGGAGGCCGTTTCGGGGTCTTCCCGGCGACGCAGGGAGAGCGTCCCGACGACCCGGCCGGCCCGTTCGGCCACATACAGCCCCGACAATCCCCGGCGCATCTCTGCCTGGAGGGTGCGGGCCACGATGCGCTCGGCCCGATCCATCCGACCTCGAAAAGCCGCCTCGAATTTGCTGCGGAAGGCCTCCACCAGGATGGCGGAAACGGCTTCGAGGTCTTCCGGACAGGCCGGCCGTACTTGCACGGGCTCACTCATAGCGCAACACCTCCACCGGACGTAACTGTGCCGCTGCCAGGGCCGGCAGCACTCCGGCCAATGTGCTCAAAAGGAGGGCAAGGAACAGGCTCCACATCACATCTATGGGGAGCAGGGTAAAGCGCAGCGTGATAAGGGTTGCACTGATGATGCCCACCAGGCCCTGCGCCAGGGCCCAGCCGGCCGGCAAACCCAGAAAAAAGCCCAGCGTGCCCAGAATTACCCCTTCCAGGAGAAAGAAGCGCCGGAGGTGTGTCCATTGCGCTCCCAGTGTCCGCAAAACCCCGATCTCTCGCCGGCGCTCCAGCACATTGAGCGTCTGTGTGTTCAGAATGCCTACCATCCCTACCCCGCCGACGATCGCCACCATCGCGTTCAAAAGCCCTCCTACGATGCGCGTACCCTCTCGGGCCTGGTCATAGCCCACGTACATCGCTTCTGTCGTCGGATGGAGTGTGCGGAACTTGTGCTCGATCCCGGCCAGCACGCCGTTCAGATAGTCCCGATCATCCCGTTCCATTTTGAGGGCAAAGAAGGAAACCAGATCTCCCATCCCATAGATTCGTTGTACGACTTTCAGAGGCAAAAAGACCTTCCCCAGCGGGGCATCGCCCAGGCCGAAGATGGCCTCATCTTGCACGATACCGACTGCGCCGAGACGGAAGATCTGTCCGCCGATTTCCAGTTCCACCACGTCTCCGACACCATATCCCTGCCGCTGGGCGAGGTCCAGCGAAAGGACGGCCGTTCCCTTTTCACCGGGCAAAAACCATCGGCCGGCCACCAGGTCATAGCGGTAGAGCGTTGTCTGGGGCGGCAGTCCCCACAGTCGTACCCGTTCGCCCCCCAGGATGCAGTAGGAAATATTCCAACCCTCGGCCGCTTCCACACCGGGAACCGTGCGCAACTCCGCTGCGAATCCGTCGCCCACCGGAGCATCGAACCAGACCCAGGCGTCGGCGGCATAGACGTCGAAGAGGGTGGAGATGGAACGTTCCAGCGAAGCCAGGGTAATGCGAGAGGAAAGGAAAGCGGCCACGGCCACTGCCACGACCAGGAGGGTGGTCAGGCTTCGGATGGGCCGACGGGCCAGGTTGCGCAGGGGAAAGGCCCACAGCGGCGGGAGGGGCCATCGGCTCAGGAAGCCCTGGCCCGGTTCTGCGCGGATGCCGTAGCCGGTGGTGGCCTGCCGAACGGTCACCCGGCTTCCCCGCCAGGCTGGGAAGAGGGCGGCCGGCACGGTGACCCCCAGCCCAACCAGCACGCCCAGCCCGGTGGCCATCGGGTCGAGGGCAAAACGTCCCACATCCACATTGAGCAGATAACCCAGGTAGGAGGTGAGCCACTGCCCTCCAAGGTGGCCGGCGAGGAGTCCCGGGGGGGTTCCTACCAGGGCATAGGTCAGACCGGCTCGGAAATAAACTTGTAAAATCTGCCACCGCGTTGCCCCTAGGGCCTGCAAGATGCCGATCTCCCGTACCTCCTCGGCCACAATCGCTGCCAGTGTGTTCATCACCAGGAAGGCGCTGATGACCACACCGAGGATGGAAAGGGCAGTCATCAGGCGCAGGAGAGTCTGGAGTTCTCGATGGCCGGTGAAGGTTTCGGGGTCGTGGGCCTGGAGGGACCAGTAGGGAAGGCGACGGCGGTCCAGGAGTTCCCGGATCTGAACGCCCGTCTCCTCACGTTGGTCCGGGGCCTCCAGGCGGATGAGCAGCCGGTTGTCGCCCCGTGTGCCCAAGAAGGGGCGTACCGTGGCGGCGGGGACATAGCCCACGGTGAAGCGCAGGATGCTAGCCGCGGGGTAATAAGGGGTGCGGGTAAAGCCGCTTACGGTCAGGTGGAGGATCTCGCCGGCCGGCCCGCGCACCTCGATCTGCTGGCCTATTCGAAGCGGGGCCAGATCGCGGGCCGTTCCCTCCAGGGCAATTTCCCCTCGTCCGGGAAAATGCCCCTCCAGGAGGGACATCTGGTTGACCCGAATGTCCTCGAAGCGCTCGATTCCCTCCAATTGGATATCCAACCAGCGGTTTCCGGCCCGCCACTGGGTATAGGCCACGGCCCGGCGTTCGGCGGCGGCCACGCCGGGAAGGGCTTCCAACGCCCGGACGTCGCTTTCGCCCGCGTTCCAGACCCAGATGGTCAGGTCGGCCTGGGAGTGATGCTGGTAGGCCTGGCGCTGGGCCCAGGCGAGGTTTCGGCCGGTCATCACCACCGCCACCACCCCGGCCACGCCGATCAGGATGCCCACCAGGGTAAGGAGAGAACGGGCCGGCCGTACTCGCAGGTCTCGCCAGGCCTTGTGCCAGAGGACGGACATTCCCACGCTACCTCTGTTTGCTCGATCTTGACGATAGTTTACCACAATTCCCGGAAAACGGGTAGGTAGTTGCCGATACACCTGCTGCTACGCTTACGGCGGGGTGGCCTGGAACACCCCCGAGGTTTCGGCCTGGGTGGCCGAGCATCAGGGCGATGTCCACTGGACGGCCGGCCACCTCTGGTGGCATTGGCCGGGGAGCGAGTTCCGGGGGCATGCCTAGGTGGGGGTGGAGGACCCGGCCGGCCGG
>JASFBA010000082.1:0-52966 GCA_036172265.1 Chloroflexia bacterium | reverse complement strand
GGTAGCCCGGGGCAAGGTGATCGGGCTGATCGAGGCCGGGTATCCGCGGGATGTGCGGGCGGCGATCAGCCAAGACGATGTCGAGGTACTCCAGATGTTCCTGGCCCAGGCCTCCATCGCCATTGACAACGCCCGCCTCTTTGCCGAAATCCGCCGCTTCAGCGAAAAACTGGAGCGCATGGTCGAGGCCCGCACCCGGCAGTTGGAGGAAGAAAAGAGCCGCCTGGAGGCCCTGCATGCCATTACCACCGAACTTTCGAGCACGCTGGACCTGGATGAAATCCTATTGAAGACGATCGACCTGGCCTCGGTGGCCACGGGGCGTTCCCTGGGCATGGTGCTCCTCCGCGATCCGGCCAGCGGCGACCTGGTCTGCCGGGCCATGCTCGATGTGGGGAACGTCCTGCGGCCGGGTCGCCAGGTCATCCCGCTGGCCGAAGCCGGAGCCCTCCGGAAGGTACTGGAGGAGCGGGCCACCCTGCGCATAGATGACATCTCTCGAGACCCCCAAGGTCGAACCCTACCGCTCCTCCCTGCCGGCACCCGCTCCGTTGCCGCCGTCCCCCTGGTCTCGGCCGAGGAGGTGGTGGGAATGATCCTGCTCACTCACTCCCAAATCGGCTTCTTCGACGAGGACCAGATGCGCCTCCTCTCCACCTTGGGCGGTGAAGTGGCGACGGCTATCCACAACGCCGAACTCTACAGTTACATCAACGACCAGGCTCTGCGCCTCTCGGAGATGCTGACCTACCAGCAAGAGGAGGCCAGCAAGGTGCGGGCCATCCTCCAGTCCATCGCCGACGGAGTCATCGTGGTGGACCGGGAGAACCGCATCATCTTGGCCAACCCGGCTTCCCAGCAGATTCTGGGCATGGCTCGGGAGGAACTGGAAGGCCGCTTCACCCATGAACTCCCCGGCCTCTTCCAGCCCGGCGGTCTGTTCGCCCAGGAAAACCCGCGCTTTGAACTGATCGATCGCTACATCAACGTCTCCTCGACCCCGGTCATCACCGACGCCGGCGAGACGCTGGGCCGGGTGTACGTCCTGCGCGACATCACCCGCGAGGTGGAGGCCGACCGGGCCAAGAGCGAGTTTATCTCCACCGTCTCCCACGAGTTGCGCACGCCGCTGACCTCGATCAAAGGATATGTGGACCTGATTCTCTTGGGTTCGGTGGGCGAGATCACCCCGATGCAGCGCAGCTTTTTGGAAGTGGTTCGCTCCAACTCCAACCGTTTGGTGGACCTCATCAACGACCTCCTGGACATCTCCCGCATCGAGACCGGCCGAATCGTCCTCAGCCCCGAGCCGCTTTCGATCTTTGACGTGGTGGAGGAGGTGATCGAGTCGGCCCGGGCGGAGATCGAGCGCAAGCAGTTGACGCTGGAGGTGCGGGTTCCGCCGGACCTCCCGCTGGTTCACGCCGACCGCAAGCGGATCATCCAGGTGCTCACCAACCTGGTGAGCAACGCCTACAAGTACACCCGCGAAGGGGGGCGGGTAGAGATCTCGGCCCGTTGCGAAAACGGTTTCCTGACGGTGAGCGTCAGCGATACGGGGGTGGGCATTTCCAAGGAAGACCAGAAGAAACTCTTCACCCGCTTCTTCCGGGCCGACAACCCCTTGCGCGACGAAGTGGGGGGCACCGGTTTGGGGTTGGCGATTTCCAAGTCCTTTGTAGAGATGCACGGCGGGAAGATGTGGGTGGAGAGCGAACTGAACGTGGGCAGCACCTTCAGTTTCAGCCTGCCGCTCACCCAGCCGTCGGCCGGCCGCCGGGAGGAACGTGGGGAGACCCGGCCGGCCGTAACCGCCGCCGCCCCAGGGGCCCGAATCCTCGTGGTGGATGACGAGCCTAACATCACCGAACTCCTGCGCTACCAGTTGGAGCGGGCCGGCTACCGGGTCTATACCGCCCGACGCGGCGAAGAGGCCCTGGCCATCGCCCGTCAGGAGCACCCCGACCTCATCACCCTGGATATCCTGATGGCCGGGATGGACGGGCAGGAAGTCCTCGAACGCCTTAAGGCTGACGAACGCACGGCGGACATCCCGGTCGTGATCATCTCCATCGTGGCTGAGAAGGAAAACCTGATGGCCTTGGGGGCGGTGGACTTTTTGCCCAAGCCGCTGGAAGAAGCCGAACTCCTTCTGACCATCGGCCGCATCCTGGGCCGCCCCGGCGAGACGGCGACCATCCTGGTGGCCGACGACGACCCCGACATCGTGGGCTGGCTGCGCCGGGTGCTGGCGGAGCAGGGCTACCAGGTATATGAGGCTGCGGATGGAGAGGAAGCCCTGGAAGCGGCGCTGGCCGTCCTGCCCGACTTGATCGTTTTGGACTTGCGGATGCCCAAGATGGACGGCCGGGAGGTCATTACCCGGCTGAAGTTGCGGGAAGAGACCTGTGAAATCCCCATTATCGTGATCACGGCCAGTTCGGTGGACCGGGAGACAGACCGTGTCCAGATTTTGGGGTTAGGGGCGGAAGGCTTCCTGACCAAACCCTTCCCGGCCGAACATCTCATCCGAGAAATCGAGGCAGCCCTACGAAAGAAAACGGAGGCTACAAGAGAATGAGCAAGAAGATCATCGTCGCCGATGACGAACCCGATGTGCTCTTTATGACGGCGTTCAGCCTGCGCACGGTGGGAGGCTTCGAGGTCATCGAGGCCAGGAACGGGCTGGAGGCGGTGGAAAAGGCGCAACAGGAACACCCCGACCTGATCATCCTGGATATCAAGATGCCCCGGATGAACGGCTACGAGGCCTGCCGACGGCTCCGGGAGATCGAGTCTCTACGGGATGTGCCGATCGTCTTCCTTTCGGCCAAGGGCCAGCGGCAGGAGGTCGAAGAAGGTCTGCGGTTGGGGGCAGCCGACTATATCCTTAAGCCCTTTGCCCCCGAGGAGTTGATCAGCAAGGTGCGGAGCATCCTCTCCGGGAAGAGGTAGAGCCGCCCGGACGGAGGCCATGAGCGCCATTCTGCTGGATACAGGGCTGGTCCATTACGAGGTTATCGGCCGGGGCAAGCCGGTCCTTCTCCTCCACGGCTGGCTGGGCTCTTGGCGTTACTGGATGCCGACGATGGAAGCCCTGGCCGACTCCTACCGCAGTTACGCCATGGACTTCTGGGGTTTTGGCGATTCCGATAAGCCGGGGAATCGCTACAGCCTGGATGATTACGTCCAGCAGGTGGAGGATTTTCTGGACGGGCTGGGAATTGCCCAGGTCTCCATAGTGGGCCATTCGCTGGGCGGTGTGGTGGCTTTGTGCACCGCCCTCCGCCGCCCCCAACGGATGGAGAAACTGGCCCTGGTTGATGCCCCGATCTGGGGCAACGGGTTGTCTACCTCCATAAAACTGGTGCGTAACCCCCTTTCGCGCCTGGTGGCCGGCCCTCGGGCCCAGATCGCCCTCTGGATGCGTTCCCTGAAACGGGTCTCGGCAGCCTGGAGCGAGATGTACGACGAAATTATGGAAGATACGGGGAAACTGGACTATGCCGCCATACAGCAGAGTCTGGAATGCATCCTGGACCTGGACCTCCGGCCGAAGTTGGGGCAACTCTATACCCATACCCTGGTGATCTATGGGGAACGGGACGAGTTTGTGGACCCGGGACAGGCCGGCTTCTTCGCCGATGGAACGGTGGCCACGGCTCAGGTGGTCTTTCTGGAAGGATGTCGCCATTTTCCCTTTCTGGACGAACCCAGCAAGTTCAATCGTCTGCTCAAGGAGTTTCTAGCCAGTCAATTAGGGCAGACTCTTACGGTCAAGGAGGAGTGGAAGAGGAGATACAAGCAGATAGAGTACCTCTAAAGGTGTACTGTTCGGGATGATCTTGTTTATGCAACGCCGTCCAGGAGTTTTCTTCGGTGCTTCCGCTAAGAGATGGACTGCCTACCCGTCGCGTTCCGGTGATTACGATAGCCCTGATCGCCCTGAACATCTTGGTCTTTTTTCTGGAACTGGCTCTGGAGTTGCAGGGCAAAGAGCACCTGGAAGCCTTTCTCCGGACTTGGGGGACGATCCCTTGGGAATTGACCCATAACTTCGGTCCCCATTCGGCACTTGCTCTTTTCACCTCGATGTTCCTCCACGGCGGCTTCCTCCACATTGGCGGGAATATGTTGTACCTCTGGATCTTTGGCAACAATGTCGAAGACGAAATGGGCCGCTGGCAGTTTGTGCTCTTTTACCTTCTCTGCGGTGTGCTGGCCGGCCTGGCCCAGGTCGCGGCCGGCCCCGACGAGCGTATCCCGGGCATCGGGGCCAGCGGGGCCATTGCCGGCGTCCTGGGGGCGTATCTGGTGCTCTTTCCCCGGGCCCGTGTGGCTACCCTGATCTTCTTCGGCTACTTTATCCAAGTGGCCCGCCTCCCGGCGGCCCTGCTCCTGGGGATTTGGTTTGTGCTTCAATTGCTTAACGGCTTTGCCACACTCTCCAGCCCCTTCCAGAGCGGCGGGGTGGCCTGGTTTGCCCACATCGGGGGTTTTCTGGCCGGCCTGCTCCTGGTCTGGCTCTTTGCCCGACGAAGGCGGCGAACCGTTCCGCCTTCCTGGCCTTCGAGGCCGTGGTACTGAGCATCACCGCCGCACGCGAACATCGTATCGGCCGTGGAAACGCTTGTGAGAGGAGAACGGTGGGCGTCGTTTACGAAGGAAAAGTTCTGGGGGCCGGCCTGCGTTTCGGCGTGGTCGTCTCCCGCTTCAACGAGTTCATCAGCCTATCCGCTGACAAATCTCCGCGATCAGCATCGGCAGGTTGGGGCGGGTGAAGGAGAGGTCGGGCGCGGGGATGCGGTGGTGTTTGATGTCGGGCGGTACGTGTTTGTGGTGGGGATAGGTACTGCGCAGGGTTGTGTCGCCAGGGTGCTCCGTGGGGTCGTACCACCAGACCCGTTCCCCGGCGTGGTCCAGTTCGTAACTGTAACTGCGGAGGACGCCGTGGGCCAGATCGAGCAGTTCCCATACCTTCAGCACGTAGCCGGCATCGAAGGTCAATTGGCCTTCCACCTCGGCTATGAATGGACCGATGGTATACACGGCAAGCGTAGAGGAGCGGATGCACGGAAACTGCTCCGGCAGGCTGGCAACCAGGCGGCAGTATTCCTCAAAAGGGGGAAACACGTCAGGTCTCTTTCGGGGTTGAGTGCGGGGACAGGGGGATGGGGGTGCCGGCACCTGCGCTGCGCATGGCCAGCAGCCGCTCGCGCAGGGCCGCTGTATAAGCACGCTGCCGCTCTTGGCGCAATTCGTAGTAACCGACCCAGCGGATTAGGTCCTGGCTCTGCTCCAATTCGCCCAGCCGGTACAGGGTGTACAGATCGTCGGAGAGTATCCCGTAACGCTCTTCGAGCTCGCGCAGTCGCGCGTCTAATCCATGGATGTCGTGGAGGATTTCTTCCAGTGTCATCCCACCACCTCGGGGTCGCATTTCGCGACCGACTCGCAAGATGAGAATGCTACACCCATTATAACTTGGACGGATGCCCCGGTCAAGCGGGGGGCCCAAAAAACCAAAGGAGGAAAAGACGAGGTAGTCCGTCTGGCAAGTGGTTGCCGGGTCCTTTTCACCCTTCCTGGCCTTCGAGGCCGTGGTACTGAGCATCACCGCCGCACGCGAACATCGTATCGGCCGTGGAAACGCTTGTGAGAGGAGAACGATGGGCGTCGTTTACGAAGGAAAAGTTCTGGGGGCCGGCCTGCGTTTCGGCGTGGTCGTCTCCCGCTTCAACGAGTTCATCAGCCGCAAGTTGCTGGAGGGCGCATTGGATGCCTTGAGTCGGCACGGGGTAGCCCAAGAGGACATCGAGGTGGCCTGGGTGCCGGGGGCCTTTGAGATACCTCTGGTGGCCCGCCGCCTGGCCGAAAGCGGCCGCTTCCAGGCGATCATCTGCCTGGGGGCGGTCATCCGGGGCGCCACTCCCCACTTTGAGTACGTCGCCGCCGAGGTAGCCAAGGGCATCGCCTTGGTTGGGCTGGAGACGGGCGTGCCAACCCTCTTCGGCGTGCTGACGACCGATACCATCGAGCAGGCCATCGAACGGGCCGGGACCAAGGCCGGCAATAAGGGCTTTGACGCCGCCCTGGCGGCCGTTGAGATGGCCAATCTGTTGCGGCAGTTGCCGGGCAGAGCCGGTTGACTTTCCGGCCAGGCCGGTTTATAATATCTGTAGAGTCTATGGAGGTGCCGCCGATGGATACCGTGCCCATCGAGATTCCTGCGCCCCTGCATCAGCAGCTGCTCTACCTGGCCCAGCAGCAGGGGCGGTCGCTGGAGGAGATGGTGCGGGAGTTCCTGGCCGACGGCCTTTGCCGCAGGCGAAACTGGCTTCCCCGCCAGGACCTCCTGGCCGAATGCTATCGGACCATGTCGCAGGATAATCGGGCAGAGGGGGAGGGTTTCCTCCCTCTGCAGGATGAGGCGATGGGATAGAGAAAAAGGAACCCGTAATGGAATTCCGGCGAGGCGATGTGGTGCTCATCGCCTTCCCTTATATCCAGGATTACACCAAGAGCAAGGTGCGGCCGGCCGTTGTCGTCCAGAACGACATCGGCAACGCCTATAGCGATAATCTGATTCTGGCCTCGATTTCCTCCCAGGTCCCCGAGCAGGACTTCCCCGTCCATTACCGGGTCTATGCCGGCAGCAAGATTGCCAAGGAGGCCGGCCTGACCAGCGACTGCGTGGTCAAGGCGGAGACGATCATCACCGTTCCCAAGAGCAGGGTGATCGAGAAACTGGGCCGCTTTCCCCCCGAAGCCATGGCCGAGATCGACCGCTGCCTGCGGATCAGCCTGGACCTGGAATAAAGTCCCCCATGCCCTCCTCCAAAAGTGCCTCCAGGACGGTCTGTGAGCCGGTCTCCATCGCCCGCCGGTGGGCCTGAGCCTCCTCCGGAGAAACCAGCATTCCCCGGATTTTTCTCTCCTCCCGAGAGGCGATCTTCGAGGAGGTCGTCTACACCCGGCAGACAAAGCCAAAATGTCGCCGGCCAACCGCGTCCAGGTCGTCGTTCAGTACACCCCCTGTCTCATCCGCTCCTAACCTCCAGACTGAGGTCCAACGCCCACGCCGAGTGCGTGATCGCCCCACTGGAGATCAGGTCCACCCCTGTCCCGGCCACCGCCCGGACCGTCTCCAGGGTGATGCCTCCGGAGGCCTCCAGCAGGGCCCGGCCGGCTACGAGTTCGACGGCGCGGCGCATGTCCTCAAGCGACATATTGTCGAGCATGATGATGTCGGCTCCGGCGGACAGGGCCTTTTCCACCCCGGCCAGATCGGTAACCTCGACTTCGACACGCAAAGTATGGGGGGCCTGCTCCCGGACGGCGTGGATGGCGGCCGGGATGTCGTTTCCGGAGAGGGCCAGATGGTTGTCCTTGATCAAGATGCCGCCGGCCAGGTCCAGCCGGTGGCTTTTTCCTCCGCCGGCCCGCACGGCCATCTTCTCCAAATAGCGCCAGCCCGGCGTGGTCTTGCGTGTATCGGTGAGCCGGGCCCGGGTGCCCTGCAGGACCTCCACATAGCGCGCCGTCAGGGTGGCGATGCCCGAGAGTCGCTGCAAAAAGTTCAGAGCGGTCCGTTCGGCGGCCAGGATGGAGCGGGCGCGGCCTGAGACGCGCGCTACCACCTGCCCCGGAGAGACCGGATCGCCGTCCTGGGCCAGGGCCTCCCAAACGAGCGCCGCATCCACGGCCCGAAAGACGGCTGCCGCTACTTCCAGCCCGGCGATAACCCCCCGGGCCTTGACTTGCACCTCCCCCACGGCCTCCAGGTCCGGAGGAATGAGTGCCTCTGAGGTCACGTCGCCCCGGCCCAAGTCTTCCTCCAGGGCCAGCGCGATCAGGCGGTGGACGGAAGGGGGTAGATACGTCATCGTCGCCTCCCCACGGAGGGATTAATCTTCTTCCAGCCCTTCGACGTAGGTACGTACTTCCGGAATAGCCATCCGTTTTTCCTCAAAGAACCGGTTGACCAGCGTGGCCACCTCGGAACGGGAGCGATCCATTCCAGCGTTCCAGGCTGGCAGGGTCAAAGTCGAGCAGGATGAGGCGGTGGAAGACGCCGGTGCGCGTATCCACCTGCCAATCTTGTCCGGGGGACTGGCCGGCAGCCAGGGCCGTAAGCCACTGGGCCACATCGGCTTCGTCCACGCTGATGCCCAGCAATCGCGCTGCCTCGATAGTGCGCCTGGCCTGTTCCTCGGCTTCTGTGGGCGATGTCCCACAGGAAGAGGAATCTGAAACCATCATACACCTCCCTGGTTATTGGGGGAATTGCACGATGACTTTGCGCCAAGCAGGATCAGGATCGGGAAAATCGGTACGATAATGTGCTCCCCGACTTTCCTGGCGTAAGAGCGCGGCCTGGGCCATCAGTGCAGCGGTCAGAAACATCGCCTCCAGTTCCAGCCGGCCGCGTTCGCTTTCGGCACGGGGAGGAAGGCGGCGCCACTTCTCCAGCGAGGCCAAGGCCTGTTCCAGGCCGGCCCCGTCGCGCTCGATTCCCACCTTCTCCCACATCAGTTGCTGGAGGTCGGCCAAAGTCGCTCCCGGTTCGGTTCCCTTTACAGTCACCTCCGCCGGCGGTCCCGGTATCCGGAGGGCCGGGATGGTCGCTTCATCCCGTTCGGCCGGGGGCACCTCGGTGGTGGCCGCCTGCACCAGCCGTCGGGCAAAGACGAGCACTTCCAGGAGAGAATTGCTGGCCAGGCGGTTGGCCCCATGGGCCCCGGTGCAAGCCACCTCCCCGCAGGCATAGAGGCCGGGGACGTTCGTCTGCCCCCAGAGGTCCACCCGTACCCCGCCGATGAGGTAATGGGCGGCCGGGGCCACCGGAATCCACTCCCGGGTGATGTCCAGGCCCAGTTCTTGGCAGGTGCGGTAGATCGTGGGAAAGCGCAGCCGCACCCTCTCGGCCGGCAGATGGGTGACATCCAGGTAGACGTGGGCCGTTCCCCGCCGGTGCATCTCCCGGACGATGGCCCGGGCGACGACGTCGCGGGGGGCCAGTTCGGCCAGGGGATGCTGCTCCACCATAAAACGCTCTCCAGCCTCGTTCCGGAGGATCCCGCCTTCCCCACGCACGGCTTCGGTGATCAGAAAAGGAGGGGCGCCGGGATGATAGAGCGCGGTGGGGTGGAACTGGAAGAACTCCAGGCTTTCCACCTCGGCTCCGGCCCGATAGGCCAGAGCAACCCCTTCGCCGGTGGCGACCTCGGGGTTGGTGGTGTAGCGGAAGAGCCGGCCGGCCCCCCCAGTGGCCAGGACGATGTTCCGGCCGACGATTTCCTTTTGCCTCCCCTTCCGCAGGTCCAGAACGGCGATGCCAACCGCCCGGCCGTCCCGGACCAGAATACGCGTGGCCAGATGGTGCTGGAGCACCGCGATTGGGAAAAGGCCCACCTGCCGGGCAAGCGTCAGTTCGATCTCCATCCCGGTGGCATCGCCCCGGGCGTGGAGCACCCGGGGCATGGAGTGGGCGGCCTCCCGCGTCAAGGCCAGTTGGCCGTGAAGGGTGTCGAAGTTGACCCCGCGCTCGATGAGTTCGGCGATGCGGGCCGGCCCTTCTTCCGTCAGGATGCGCGCCGCCCGGGGGTCGCACAGGCCGGCCCCGGCGGCCAAGGTGTCCTCCAGGTGGCGCTGGGGCGAGTCGTGCGGGTCCACCGCCGCGGCGATGCCTCCCTGGGCATAACGGGTGTTACATTCCTCCAGGCTGGCCTTGGTCACCACCAGTACCCGGCCGTGTTCCTGAGCCAGGAGCGCCGTATACAGGCCGGCAATGCCGCTGCCGATGACGATAAAGTCGTAGCTTTCCTCAGACATCGAGACATCCTGCAGGCCACAGGGCCGAAGGGGAACGATCCATCCTCAACGTTCAACAACCTCCAACATCCGGTCGAGGGCCCGGCAGGCTCGTTGCCGGACCTCATCCGAGACCCGCACAACGTGTTGCCCCTTCTCCAGGGCTTCCAGCAGGTTTTCCAGGGTGATCTCTTTCATCATTCGGCAGACCATGTGGGAAGCGGCTGGGTAGAAGCGTTTGTCCGGGTTCTGTTTGCGCAAAGGGTGCAGGAGGCCGATTTCGGTGGCGATGATAAACTCGTCGGCAGAACTCTGTCGGGCGTGACGCAACATGCCGGAAGTGCTCAGGACGGCATCGGCGACGGCCACCACCTCCGGCCGGCATTCCGGATGGACCAGCAGTTCTGCCCGGGGGTGCTCCCGTCGGGCCTCCAGAACTTCTTCCAGTGTCAGCCGTTCGTGGACGATGCAAAAGCCCGGCCAAAGGATCATCTCCTTATCGGTCTGGGTGGAGATGTAATGCCCCAGATTTCTATCCGGGACGAAGATGACCTGCCTTTCCGCAAGCGATTGTACGATACGGACGCCGCTGGAGGAGGTACAGCAGATGTCGCTTTCGGCCTTGACTTCGGCCGAGGTGTTGACGTAGGAACAGACCGCCGCTTCCGGGTATTCCCGCCTCTTTTCCCGTACCGCTTCGGCCGTAGCCATGGCGGCCATCGGACAGCAGGCTCGAAGGGAAGGAATGAGCACGGTCTTCCCAGGGTTGAGGATGGCCGCGCTTTCTGCCATAAAGTCCACCCCGCAAAAGACGATGACCGAACGCTCCACCCGGGTGGCCTGGCGGGCCAGTTCCAGGGAATCGCCGGTGAAGTCGGCCAGGTCCTGGATCTCGGGTATCTGGTAATTGTGGGCCAGGATACAGGCATCCTTCTCTTCTTTGAGTTCCAGGATACGGGCGATGAGCTCTTCCTGGCGCATATCTTCCTCCATCGTTTTTCTGTCGGTCGCTATCGTACCACGTCCCGTCCAAGGCGTCAAGGTACCTCACCGGTTGACCGACCTGCGGACCTATGCTACAATTCGGGCAAAGCCGGTCGTCGGCACCTTTCCCTCCGACCTCCGGGACGGTCCGAGGCCGGGAAATGTCGAGCACGGAGCGGAAAAGATGTCATCTGTCCAAGTTCTACCAGTCCGTTCGCGTCGGGAAGTGCGCGCCTTTGCTCGCTTCCCCTGGCGGGTATACCGCGACGACCCCAACTGGGTGCCTCCCCTCTTCTCCGAGCGCCTGCGCTACTTGGACCCGGCCACCGGACCCTTCTACCGGGAGGCGGACGTCGCCCTCTTCCTCGCCCGTCGGGGGCACGAGGTGGTGGGCACCATCGCTGCCTTTGTGCCCCACAGCCGCATCGCCCGGATCGGCCGGCCGGAGGGGGGCTTTGGCTTCTTCGAGGTTCTGGACGACTACCCGGCGGCCCAGGCTCTGCTGGACGCGGCCCGTTCCTGGCTGCGCGAGCGCGGCATGGAACGGATGCGAGGCCCGACCAACTTCGGCGACCACGATTGCCCCGGCATCCTGATCGCCGGCGCCGATTGTCCACCTGCCATGCTGGAGGCCCATAACCCGCCCTACTACCCGGATTTTCTGGAGCGCTATGGTCTGGAAAAAGACCACGACCTCTACGCCTGGCGTGCCTCCCTGGAGCGGTTGGGGCCTAACCTGGAAAGGTTGCCGGAGGACCTGATCCACGTCGCCTCTGCCGTTCGGCAGATGGAGGGCCTGGTCATCCGCAAGAGCCGGCTGGAGGCCTGGGATGAGGAGGTCGCCACCGCCCACTACCTCTTCAACGAGACGCTGAAACACCTCCCGGACTATGCTCCCCTGAGCGCGGAAGAGTTCCGGCGCTTTGCCGAACCCCTCCGTGCCCTGATCGATCCCGACCTGGCCCTCTTTGCCGAATACCAGGGGAAACCGGTGGCCTTTTGTGTGGCCATCCCCGACATCAACCGTGTTCTCTGGCGGCTAAAGGGGCGGCTATTCCCCTTTGGCTGGCTCATGGTCAAACGGCTGATTCGCCAGATTGACGTGATCTCCTTCAAGTTGATGGGCGTACTGGAGACCTTCCGCAAACGGGGCATTGACGCCCTCCTCTACCTGGAAATGGTCAAGGCCGCCTGCATCCGGGGCTACAAGTGGATCGAGGGTTCGCTCACCTCGGAGTGGAACCCGGCCGTCAACCTGCTGGCGGAACGGCTGGGGGCCGAACGCTACAAGCACTTCCGACTGTACCAGATGCCAGTGTGAGGAAATGTTGTCGAGCCATATGACCTTGGCCGAGGCCTTCCGGGAGGTTGCCGAGGCCCATCCGAACCGGGAGGCGATCGTCTGTGGGGAGATCCGCCTGACGTATGGGCAACTCTGGGAGCGCATCCGGCGGATGGCCTCCGGCCTGGAGGCGCTGGGGGTGGCCCGGGGGGAACGGGTTGCCCTGGGACTTATGCCGGGGATCGAATTTGCCACCGTCTTCTTCGCCGTAGCCGGCCTGGGGGCGGTGGTCGTGCCGCTGAACCCCCAGGCGCGGCCGGCCAACTTGCAGGAGACGTTGCGAGACGCGGAAGCGAAAGTGGCCGTCCTCGAACGGGCGCTGGAGGAGGTCGAAGCGCACCTGCCGGCCGTTCGCCAGATCGTGGCGGCGGGAGAGAGGGACAAGCCGGGGTTGGATGATCTTCTGACCCATCCCCCCTGTTCCCTGCCGCGTCCGGAAGTCTCCCCTGACGACCTGGCGGCCCTGCTCTATACCTCGGGGACGACCGGCCGGCCCAAGGGAGCCATGCACAGCCATCGCAGCCTCATCGCCCCGGTGGTGGCGAGCCTGAAAGTGCGCGAACTCTGGCTGCGCCGCTTCAACCTGGGCCGGGCTCTGGATATGGCCCGCGCCGTGACCCGCTACGGCGCCCGCCTGCTCCGGGCGGCCGGCCGGCCGCAGACCTTTCTCTCCACGACCGGCTGGCATACCATCACCGGCCTGGAGGTGCTTTTCCAGGCGCTTCTTATGGGCGACCGGCTGGTCGTTCTGCCCCGCTTTCACCCCCGGGAGGCGCTCCGCCTGGTCGAGCAGGAGCGGGTTACCGTCCTCATCGCCGTCCCCCTGGCCTACCAGGTAATGCTGGGCGTCCTGGAACAGGAACCTTTCGACACTTCTTCCCTGCTCATCTGCGCCACCGGCACCGCTCCTTGTCCACCGCACCTGGCGCGGGCCATCCGGCAGCGCTTCGGCTGCGCGGTCCACATCGGCTTTGGGGCGACGGAGACAGGCGGTGGCATCGCCGTCACCAGCCTGGCCGACTCGGATGAGCAGCAGGCCGAGACGGTGGGCCGGCCGATGCCTGGGGTGGAGGTGCGAATTGTAGATGAAGCGCGCCGACCGCTTCCTCTGGGGGAAATCGGCGAACTGGCCTGCCGCTTCGGGGGGGTGATGCTCGGTTACTACCGCGCCCCGGAGCGGACGGCCGAGGTGCTGGACGACGAGGGCTGGTACTATACCGGGGACCTGGCCTGGATGGACAAGCAGGGTTACCTGCACATCGTCGGCCGGAAGAAGGACATGATCATCCGTGGCGGGCAGAATATCTACCCGGCGGAGATCGAAGCGTACCTCACCGCCCACCCCAAGATTCGCCAGGCGGCAGTCGTCGGCGTGCCGGGGACGCTGGGCGAGGAAAGCGTTTGGGCTTTTATTTGCCTGGAGGAACGGGCCGAAATGACCGTTCAGGAGGTGCTGGACTATTGCCGGGCCGGCCTGGAGACGTTCCAAATTCCCAGTCAGGTGCGTTTCCTGCCGGAGTTGCCCCAAGGGGAACCCGGAAAGTCGCAAAAGTTCAAACTGCGGGAAATCGCGCTGGCCGAACAGTCGGAGGAATAGAAGATGACCGAAGCGCTATCGTTCGAGGAATTCCGGCGGCTGGTGGCTCAGGAGTTGCAGATCGAGGAAAGCCGGGTGGTGCCCGAAGCCTCCTTCGTTGAGGACCTCCGGGTGGACTCGCTCCGCCTGGTGGAGATGTTCCTGCGACTGGAGGAGGCCGGATTCTCGATCCCGCTGGAGGAAGCCTGGGGTGTGGAGACGGTCGGAGACGCTTACCGGCTTTACCTCCGGCAGTTCGAGGCCGGGATGGGACTGCAGCCCTCTACACTTTGAGAAACGACCGGACGGTAAGGGTGCCATCCGGCCGAAAGGAGACTTCCGTTGGACGTTCTGGAGATCATCGGCGCCGCCATCGCCCTTGTCCTGGGTTTGACGATCCATGAATTCGCCCACGCCTGGACCGCCAACCGGCTGGGCGATCCCACGCCTCGCTGGGCCGGCCGGGTCACCCTCAACCCCATCGCCCACCTGGACCCCATCGGGGCGCTCATGCTCCTCCTGATGATCCTGGGCCGTGCCCCTCTGGCCTGGGGCAAGCCCGTTCCTATCAACTCCGCCTATATGCGCTGGGGCCGGCGCGGGGCCGCCCTGGCCACCTTGGCCGGCCCGCTTTCCAACTTCCTCCTGGCCCTGGCCGTCGCCCTCCTCTGGCGCATTGTGCATGCCGCAACCGGCTTGACGTTGCCTTACTCCTCGGGGGCAGCCATCCTTATCGGCAGCCTGATGGTCTATAACGTGGTCCTGGCCGCCTTCAACCTGATTCCCATCCCCCCGCTGGACGGCTTCGGCATCCTGGAGGGCCTGGCCCCCTTCTCCTGGGAACGCTTCCTGGCCCCGCTGCGCCAGTACGGGGTGTGGATTCTCCTCTTCCTGATCCTCAGTTCCAACCTGCTAGGCAGTTTCAGTCCGCTGGGCACGATCTGGCGTCCTATCTTCGAAACCCTTTGGAAAGCGGTCGTGTGGGTAGCAGGGGGGTAGATTCCGTTGACCGTTGATCGTTCTTTACCTATCCTCCCGCAGATTTGAAGCCACCGGCAGGCCGGGCAAATCGCAACGGCCTGCCTGCATCTGTGACCGGCCCATTGTGAACCTGGGGGGGTATGGATAGGCGGTCGCATTGGGATGTCAGCGACAGACTTGACTTTTGGGAAAATATGGGTATAATATAAACATACTGGAAACCAAGGAGGTGGCTATGGCACTCCGGGGGAGTTCCGGCGGCAGGTTCAAGTTCAAACTGACCCGACCCATGCTCATGATCATCGGCCTGCTGGCGGCTTTGGTGATCATCGTGGTGGTGCTGGCCCTGACCGTCTTCCGCCCGCAGCCGTCCGGTCGGCCGGTGGCCCAGGCTTCGCCGACGGCGAAAGCCCTTCCCACCGCTACTCCGCCGGTCACGGCGGCCGCACCGGCAGCCGGTCCTACCTTCACCCCACAACCCACGGCCGTTCGGCCGGCTGTTACCGTGACCCCTGTCCCCACCTTCGCCCCCGCCCCGACCGGCATCGGGGTAGTGACCGGGGCTACGCCCACGGCGGGCGTTGGCGGTGGGGAATTGCCCGGCGGGGCCAGCGGCCTGGGTTGGGAAATTCTCTTCCTCATCCCGGCTGGCTTGCTCCTTTTGGCCGTGGCAGCCTGGTGGCGCTGGCGGCGGGCCCATACGGTGGCGCGGTAAAAGCGGATGCACCTCTGGCGTCCTGTCCGCTCCCCCGGCAGTGTCATCGCCTTCCTGGTGGCCGCGCTCTCCCTGATTCTGGCCGCCTGGCTGGGCCGGCTGGCCATTGCGCCTATCTCCGGGCTGACCTTCTGGCTGCTCATGGCCATCCTTTTTCTCTGCTCCATCGGGGTGCTCTTTTTCTACTGGGGTGTGGCTCTGCTGACCCTGCGTTACACCTTTGACCGCAACGGCCTGGTCCTCCATTGGGGTGGAAATCGCCAGGTGATTCCGATGAACCGGGTCACAGCGGTTCGCCTCTGGGCCAAGGGGGAAAGCATCCACGAGCGAGGGTTGCGCTGGCCCGGCTGCCACCGTGGACAGGGCCGTTCGGCCGAACTGGGGACGGTGGAGTTCTACGCCACCGCCGGCCGGCCGGCCCAGGTCCTTATCTGCACCGAGGGGCGTACTTACGTCCTCTCTCCACGTCATCCGGAAGACTTCATCCGCGAGGTGGAAGTGCGCCGCCGACTCGGCATCACCCGCCAGCTGGCCCAGGAACGCATCCCCTGGTGGCCCTTCCGTTGGAGCATCTGGTCCGACCGCCCGCTCCTCTCCATCCTGGCCGCGGCCCTTTTCCTCAACCTGGCGCTGCTCGCCTTCCTTTGCTACCGCTTCCCGATCCTGGACCCCCAGGGGCCGATTCACTTTACCCAGATTCTGGAGGCCGGAAGCGTGCGCATCATCCCCGATTACATCGCCCAATCCCAGGACCTCTTCAGGCTGCCCGCCTTTGGCCTTCTCCTCCTGGGAGGCAACTTCTTCCTGGGGCTTTTGCTCCACCGCCGCGAGCGGGCGCTGGCCCTCCTCCTGGCCGTGATCGCCCTGGCGGTGCAGGTGCTCTTTGACCTGGGGGCTTTCTACATCCTCATCCGCTGGCGTCCGCCCATCCTTTAGGGCGAGTCCTCTACGGGCGCATCCACGTGAGGCGGTATAGCTCCATCCGTCCCGTCCGAACCTCCAGGGCGGCCCGGGTCTCGACCCGGAGTTCGGGAAAGAGGCCTTCCAGGGAGGCCAGGTAGGAGACGTTCCGCTCCCGCAGATAGGCGGCCAGGCCGTGCCAGTCCCGCGCCGCCACCAACGGGGTCGCCTCCGGTTCGATCAGGGCCAGGATGTCTACCACTCGATGCTCCCCGAAGTAGCCGATGGCACCGATGTCGTGGGTGGCGACGACGGCCTCCTCCGGCAGGTGTTTGGCAATGTAGCGGCCCATCGCCACCTGCGAGGTCAGGATTCCCCGACAGAGGAGGATATAGAAGGCGACCCCGATGACCATTCCGATGAGGAGCAAAGAGGCCCCCAGGAGCAGGAGGAGACGCCGTCCCAGACGGGGAAGAGCCGCAAGGGCCTCGCCGCCGGCCAGGAGGAAGGGCGGAAGGATCGGAATAAAGTGTCGGCCAAAGTGCAGCACCGCCGGCAGGCGCAGTGCCGCCAGGAGAAAGGTCAGGCCGGCCCAGGCCAGGCCGGGCCCCCAGGGCCATCTCCGCCCCCGGACCATCCGCCAGAGCGCTGCCGGAAGGAGGGCTACGATCAGCAACCACGGCCCCGGGGCAAAGGTCAGAACGAGGTCCCGCAGGAATCCGATCGACGCCGGCGAGGTGCCGTAATAGGCCGTCTTGGCATAGACGGTTTGAGGAAAGGGTCGGCCGCCGACTGCCAGGTGGAAGAGGAGATAGGGGCCGGCCAACGAGAGAAAGGCCAGCCCGAAGGGCAGAAGACGCTGCCACCCCGTCCGCCGGCGCTGCCAGACGACCACCAGGGTGAGCAGCGGGGCCTCCGGCCGCAGCCAGAGCAGGAGGCCGTTCAGCAGGCCGTCTAGGACGGCCGGAGCAAATGCCTGCCAAGGGAAAGCCTCCAAGCGGTAGAGGATGAAAAGGGAAAGGGCGGCGACCAGGGCTGTCTCCATGCCTTCTACGCCGGCCCAGGCAATCTGAGGCGAGAGCAGGGCGGCGACCGTCAGGAAAAGGGGCCAGGGCGGCGGGAAATGCTGTTCGGCCCAGGTCCAGAGCACGACGGCCAACCACAGGAGGGAAAAAATCCCCAGGGAAAGGGCCCAGGGCACTGCTGGAAGGTTCACCAGGTGGGCCGGGGCCATAAGGAGTGTCCAGAGCGGCGCACTGCTGCCGCTGCTCGGTTCCCCCGGATTGAAGGCGTACTGGCCGTAGTGGGCCAGGTTTCGGGCATAGAGCTGGTGAATCCAGGGGTCGTCAAAAGGAAAGGCCCACTCGCCCAAGAGCAGGCGGACAGGGAGAGGGTAAAGAAGGAAGGCGAGCAAGGCCAAGGCCGCCACCATCAGCCCTCGTTTTCCCCATAGAAAGCGTGACGGCCGGTTGTTTCTCGATGGCATAGGGCCCCTCACTCCAGGCGGTAAACCCGGATTTCTCTCTCCTCCCAGAGCAGGGTAAAGGGGGAGACCGTTTCGCCTTCGTAGAGTCGGCGCAGCGCCTCGGGCCACAGCCCCTTGAAACGCCCCGCCAGCACCATATACTGCACCCCATACTGCCGGGCGATCTGGAGGAGCAGGGGAGGATCCTCGAAAGGGATGCCGATGGCCGGCCGCTCCCCGTAGATCACGACGGCCATCGGGTCCTGAGCCATCACGGCCACTCCGGTCGGGGTATTCTGCCGTAGCCAGTTCCCTACTTCTTGCCAGAGCACCGGGTTAGAGCGTACCGCCTCCAGTTGTCGGGACCCGGCCACCAGGCCGACCAGGAGGGCGGCGGCGGCCGCCAAAGCCAGGAGAGGGGCGTGGGCCCGACGGGGCATATGGGGGACAAACCGGCGCGACAGCCCCTCGGCCAGACGCTGCAGCCCTAACGCCACGCCGGCGTAGCCGGCAGGGAGAAAGGCTGCAAATGAGCGCGACCAGGTGCCGTGCAGGGCGAGGAGGGGGAAAGCGCCGACCAGGGCCAGGAGGAGGGTGGCCGAGTAGAGGAAGGCCGGCCATAGAGGCGGCCGCCGCCGCAAAGAGAGCGCGGCCACCAGCAACGGGACGATTTCCCAGACCTGGAAATCGCCGGCCAGCACGATCAAGGCGGCCCCCAGGGCCGAAAGGCGCGCCGAGAGAAGCGCGTCCAGCCCCTGTTCCCAGAAGGCGGCCCAGTCCGCCTGCGGCCGGTAGGCCAGGAGTTGGCGATAGTCGCGCATGGTCAGGAGGAAAGGAAGGGAGACCGGTGTGGGTTGGCCGAAAAGGAGGATGTTCCTCCCGTACCAGGGCAACACGGGCAGGAGGAAAAGCGCCGTCCCCAGGAGGAGCATCTTCCAGGGGAAGGGTGTTCGACGATGTCGGCTGAAGAAAAAGGCCGATGCCCAGAGGACAGGGAGCAGGAGGAGGCCATCGTTACGGGTGAGGGCGGCCAGCCCGCCCAGGAGGCCGCCGGGAAGCAGCCAGCGCGGGTCGCGTTCGGCCCGGCCCATAGTGTACAGGGCTGCTCCGCCGACCAAAGCGTAGGCCGTGTAGCAGTCGCTGTCCACCCAGTGTACCGTCACCACTCCGGCGAAGGCGGTTAGCCAGCCGGCGAGAGCGGCCCAGGGAAGGGAGGCCCCGGCATCGCGGGCGAAGCGGAAGGAGAGGAACGGCAGGAGCGCTGCCAGGAGGACCTGGGCAACCTGGGCGAAGCGAAAGCTCGAGCCGAAGAGGAGGACCGGAGCCATCAGGAGGGAAGGCAGCGGCATCCAGAGGTCGCCGGCCGGCTGAGGGAGTGAGGTAGGAGGCTGGAAAAAGTGCCAGATGGCTTCCACCACCAGCCCTCGCCCCTGAGCCAGGTTGCGGGCCGCCAGGAAGTAGTAGGAGCCGTCTATGTCCAGCGGTCCCGCCACTTGGGAGGCCGCCACGACCAGCACCAGGATGCTCAGGAGGTAAAGGCACGGAAGGAGCCACCAGGGGGCTCTCCGGGTCAGGGCGCATTGCTCGGACATCGGTGCATCCCGTTCGCTGCCGAGTGGGGCCATGCCCTACGACCGCGGCTTGCACAGGATTTCCAGGATGTGCAGGTCGAAGAGGTTGTGGGTGTTGGCTGGCAGCACGACGACCGCCGTATCTGCGCCCAGACCGGTCCCGGCGATGGCGATGACCTCCTCATCGGTGCGGATAAGGCCGGCGTCGGCCGCCATCAGGGTGATTTCCACCGCCACCTTCATCCCCTCGCCGAAGAGCCTTAGGGCGTGGGCGATGATCTCGTCCACCTGGTAGGTACCCAGTTTCTTGCGGACGGCCCGGCCGGCCCCGCCGAGGGCGTGGGTCGCCGTGAGGATGGATACGCCGGCCTGTTCCAGAAGGCGGCGGTTCTCAGGGGTCAACTCCTGGACGTTGGACTCACGGTAACCGGTGACGTGGGTGACGGCCACCAGCCGGTAGCCGGTGAAGACCTGTGCGGCGCGCACGGCGGTTTCCCCTCGGGTCGTCGCCACCACGATGCTTCGCAGTCCCAATTCGGCAGCCCGCCGCCTGGCGATTTCCAGGACCCGCTCGGTGTTGGCCGGCCCTGGCTTCTCAAAGTAGACCGTCTGCACAACTTGTTCGGACATTTCGACAACTCCGGGTACTCAGGGAAGAATCCAAGGAAACTTCTCCGGAATGGGGAGAAGCAAGTAAATATCCACATAATGCGTTTCCCACAGCCCCTTGCCCCGGTCGGCATCGTCGAAGCAGAGGTCAATATGCCGGCCCTTGATGGCTCCGCCGATGTCCTCGGCTGCGCCGAAGCCGTAGCCGGGAATGTACATCCGGGTGTGCAACGGGATCACCCGGGGATCCACGGCGACGATGCCCCGGGTGGCTCGTTTGCCGGTATAGGTGATGCCGTAGGTGGGGTCGTCGGGCGATTTGTCGCAGGTACTGGGGTAGTAGGAAGTGGCCCAGACGCGGATCTTTCGCCAATACTGGACCGGGCCGTCCGGTGTTTCCAGGGTGCGGATGACGATGCGGGTACCGTAATAAAAGACCTGATCCACCGGTTCACGGACAACCCGTTCTCCCAAGAAGGTGCGTCGGACCTCACGGCCGTCCTCGTAGGTGATGCGGACGACTTCCTGCCTCAGACCCTCTTGACCTGGGCGCAAGCGGTGATGGTCCAATTCCAGTCCGGGATCGGGCTGTTGCAGATAGCGGAAGGGGATCGGGCTTTCGATCACCTGGTCATAGGTGGTCACGCGGATCAGACGGACGGCCATCTCCGGGTGCAGGGGCGTTGGGGGCGGAGGTTCCACCCGGTCGGCCGGAAACAGGTTCAGGCCTTCCTCCTGGAGGAGTTCGGCCACCGTTCGGGCGCGGGTACGGGTAGTGTAAGCACGGCCATCGGCGGTGAGGGTAATGGGAAAGGAACGGGAAATATAGATGTGCAAGCCGGCGCTCGTAGCCGCATCCAGAGGGGGGTAAATGTGGTCGGCCCGGTAGAGGGCGAGGCCGGCCTCTTCCAGCGCTTCACCCACCGTGGCCGCCGTCGTGCGGATCTCCAGGTCCACGCCGTCGTCGTGGACGTGAAGCGGGATGGCGCGGACGATTTCCAGGTGCAGGGCGGGTCGCGGGGAGGCGGGAGCGGCCAGGTGGGGGGAAGCCTCCGAGTGGGAAAGCAGGAGGCGCAGCGCCGTCCCGTCGGCATAGGCCGATTCGGGGATGAGGCGGGAGTTGGCATATACGTCGTCGTCCGCCTGGAGCGCAACGCCGGCCAGGGCCAGCGCCTCCAGGATGGAGCGCGGCCGGCCGTAGAACTGCACTTCCCGGCCGTCGGCCCGCACTACGACTGGAAAGGCCCGCTGGACGACGATGGGTTGGTCGGGCTGCCAGGGGCTCTCGAGAGGGGGATAAACCTCATCGGCCGGATTGAGGGCCAATCCGGCCTGCCGGAGGACACCGCCGACCAGGCGCTGATGGGTGCGCAGCGAGAGGACCTCCCCATCCACAACGATGGTGGCGCTCCGGGCGCTGGCTTGGTAACCCCAGGAGGCCGCCACAAAAAGCAGGGCCACGCTGGCCAAGACAAGAGGTAAACCCCAGGAACGAGCACGTACCGGCTCCCTTCTTTCTATTTCGGCTGACAAAATATCCTGACCTCCTCCGGGCATGGTCATCATCCCCTTTCAGCGGCCAAACCCGGCACACGTTCGTTCTACAAAGTTGTATTTATTATATCACACCGTTGGAAAAGGAGCAAAGCAGTTACGGAAGGATGCATATCTGTAGTTGGGCATTCGATTCGCTCGACCCAAATTCACTTATGCGGATGCAGGAGACCACGCTTTCACAGCCTTGACCGGCGTAGACACCCTTTGTAGGGGCGGGGTTACCCCGCCCCTACAAATTTGCCCATCCAGAAAGGCCCCTTATGAAGCCGGCGGCTTGCCCAGCGCCCGAAGCAGGGCCTGGCCTAGAGAACCGAGTTCCTCTTCCTCTCCGACGGACCAGACCTGGGGTTCGGGAGCAGCGGGAAGTTCGGCCGGGCCTTCTTGCATCCATTCCAGGTTCAGGTTCTCCTCGCCGCCGGCCAGGGCAATGATCTGCTCCAGGGAAAGCCGGTATAACCCGATCTCCGGCCCGTAGCCAGCCAGGAGGTCCGGCTCCTTCACCAAAAGGACATTCGTTTCCCGTCCCAAGGCGGCCTCGCGTTCCTCGGGGGGCATGCCGGTATCCACGAAGAGGAGGGTGACTGCCACCCGGGGAAAAAGGAAGGAAAGGAGGGCGCGGTCTTCCCGCAACTGGCGAAGGCCGTGATGCAGGCTTTTGGCAAAGTTGCTGGCCTTGATCTCAAAGACGTGGACGGTAGCGGGGTCGGGTATCTCCACGGCATCCAGTTCGCGGTATTTGAGGATGGCCTGCTGGCCGCGAATCTCCTCGTACTCCAGATAACGCCGCTCCGAAAGGCGGTGGGTCCGTCCCAACCAGGTGCGCAACACTTCCTCGACCTGCTCGCCAAAGACCTGGCGGGGGCTGGGCGGGCGTATGGCCCGCTGGTATTCCCGAACCAGGAGGAACTGGGCCAAATAGGCCCGATAGCGGGGATCGTCTCGGGTGATCAGGCGGACCCGTCCGAAGCGTGGGCGCATGGCGAGCCTTCCATCCCGACCAGTACGGCGATGGCCCGATCCAACCGTTCCAGGACAAGTTCCCGGCCCAGGGCTGAAAGGGTCTCAAAGAGGCCCGGAGAGACGGTTCGGCCGGTCACGGCGACGCGGATGGGCATGAAGAGTTGCCCGGCCTTCCAGCCTCGTCCTTCGGCTATGGCACGCAGGGCCGGCTCGATGGCCGCCTCGTCGAAATCGGGGAGGTCGGCCAGCCGGCGGCGGGCCTCCTCCAGAGCGGCACGGGTAGCGGGGGCGTCCAGCCCTTTGCCCAGGAGGGCCGAGGGGTCGGGATAGTGAACCTCACGGGTGAAGAAATAGGCGCTTAGTTCGACGATGTCCCGAAGGGTGTGCATCCGTTCGCGGAAGAGCGGGATGATGCGGCGCAGGCGCTCGTTCTGCTCCGAGGAAAGTTGGGCGGGGAGGAGGCCGGCCTTCTGCAAAAAGGGCAAGGAACGGCGGGCCAGTTCTTCGGGCTCCATCTGGCGGATATAGAACCCGTTCATCCAAAGGAGTTTCTCGTAAGAGAAGGCGGCCGGGGCCTTGTTCACCCCCTCCAGAGAGAATTTCTCGATCAGTTCCTCCCGGCTGAAGATTTCGGTGTGGTCGTCATAGGCCCAGCCGGTGCGGGCCAGGAGGTTCAGAAGGGCCTCCGGGAGGTAGCCGGCCTCGCGGAACTCACGCACCATGACCGGATACTCTCTGCCATCGGCGGAGACGATCTTGCGCTTGCTCATCTTTCCCCGACCGGTGGGGGAGAGGATGATCGGCAGATGGGCAAAGGCCGGCAATTCCCAACCGAAGGCGCGGTAGATGACCACATGCATCGGGGTGCTGGGCACCCACTCGTCGCCGCGCAGCACGTGGGTGATGCCCATGAGGTGGTCGTCCACCACATTGGCCAGATGGTAAGTGGGGTAGCCGTCCGACTTCAGGAGGACGGCGTCCTCCAGGAGGGCGTTTTCGAAGACGATGTCGCCGCGGATCAGGTCGGAGACGATGGTGACCCCTTCCAGCGGCATTTTCAGGCGGATGACATAGGGCAGGCCGGCCTTTTCCCGCTCCGCCACCTCTTCCGGCGTCAGGTTGCGGCAGTGGCGATCGTATCCCAGACGCCGTTCGCGGCGCAGTTGGGCCAGCCGTTCGGGCGTGCAGAAACATTTGTAGGCATGGCCGCCCTCCATGAGGGCATAGGCGTAGTGGCGGTGGATTTCGACCCGCTGGGATTGCACATAGGGAGCGTAAGGACCGTCTACTTCGGGACCTTCATCCCAGTCCAGCCCCAGCCAGCGCAGACCCTCCAGGATGTCGGCCTCGGCCTCGGGGCGGTAGCGCCGGCGGTCGGTATCTTCGATGCGCACGATAAAGGTGCCGCCATGGTGGCGGGCAAAAAGCCAGTTATAGAGGGCAGTACGGGCTCCGCCGACATGGAAGGGGCCGGTCGGACTGGGAGCGATGCGCACACGCACCGGGCGTCTCTCGGTGTTCATGGCGGCTGAACCAGAATGTCTACTCGACCTGTTCGGGCTTCTCCGATGGGGGCACCTCTCCCTCCTGGCGTTTCTCGGCCGCCCCCAGAACCAGGTCGGTCAACTTCCCGGCCAGCCACTCGGCCAGGGCGGTCAGGAGCAAGGTCAGGATGCCCCGGACCAAGCGGCGCAGCGGCTCTTCCTTCTTACCTTTGCGACGTTTTCGGAACATGGCGTCCTCCTTAGTTTTTCCCTTTCCTTCTTATACACGGAAAAGGGGATACTGTCAAACGGGGCAGAGAAGGGCCACATTCTAGGCGATTTGACAGGACGGCCGGCCGGGAATATAATAAAAATGTGGGCCGCTAGCTCAATCGGTAGAGCAGTTGACTCTTAATCAACGGGTTCGAGGTTCGAGTCCTCGGCGGCTCACTCTAGACAGGTTCGGCTTTTGCTGGAATTCGATCTTGAAGGGGAGAATACTATGCGAACACAGCGTTTCCAGAAAGTAAAAAGGGCTCCGCAGCCGTGGCAACTTGTCTCCTGGCCGTTTATACTGGGAGCGGTTTTGGCTGCCCTGTTGCTTCTGGTCTCGGCTACCCTGGGCGTAGAGATCGCCCGATCCACCCCGACTGAGCCCTATCTGGTCAAGAACATCAACCCCGGAAACGGAGGTGCCTTTCCCGAGGAACTGGCTGTCGTGAGCAATATCCTCTTCTTCGCCGCCGATGACGGCACGCACGGGGTTGAGTTGTGGAAGAGCGATGGCACGGAGGCCGGCACCGTCCTGGTCAAGGACATCAACCCCGGTGGGGATTCCTCGTCCCCCTCTTACCCGGTCAACGTAGGTGGCATCCTCTTCTTCGCCGCCGATGACGGCACGCACGGGGTCGAGTTATGGAAGAGCGACGGCACGGAGGCCGGCACCGTCCTGGTCAAGGACATCTACACCGGTGGGGATTTCTCGTACCCCTCCTGGCTGGTCAACGTGGATGGCACCCTCTTCTTCGCCGCCGATGACGGCACGCACGGCTGGGAGTTATGGAAGAGCGACGGTACGGAGGCCGGCACCGTCCTGGTCAAGGACATCTACCCCGGTGGGGGTTTCTCGAACCCCTCCCGGCTGGTCAACGTAGGTGGCATCCTCTTTTTCTCCGCCAATGACGGCACGCACGGCTGGGAGTTATGGAAGAGCGACGGCACGGAGGCCGGCACCGTCCTGGTTGGGGACATCTATCCGGGGGCTGGCAGTTCGAGCCCGTACTTCTTGACCGATTCGGGCGGCCGGCTCTTCTTCTCCGCTGACACCAGCACATACGGCCGGGAACTGTGGGCACTAGAGGTCCATATGGGCCCCGATCCCACCATCAACAAGGCTGTTATCGGCACATCCGTCGTCCCCGGGACCCCTATCACCTTCACCCTGACCTTTGCCAACATTGGCTTTACCCAGGCCGAGGGAATCGTCATCACCGATGTCGTGCCCGTCTACCTTTCCTACCCGACTTTTACCAGCACCGGGGCCATCATCACTCCCACCGGCACCATCTCCTATACCTGGCTGGTGGAGGACTTGGGGCCGGGGGCCGGTGGCATCATCACTATCACCAGCATCCTTAGTCCCGGCCTGCCCGGCGGCCTAGCGTTCACCAACACAGCCATCATTACGGCCATCTCCGACACTAACCCGGCCAACAGTACCGCTACCATCTGGGTTACGGTCGCCTATGTGCCGCCGGAGGCCGGGGATGATGCCGCCACCACACCGGAGGACACTTCCGTTGCAATCGATGTCTTGGCGAACGACAGCGATGCGAACGGCGATTCCCTCAGCATCGCTGCGCTGGGCTTGCCGGCCCACGGCACGGCCGTGCTCAGCGGGACGATGGTGCTCTACACTCCCACCCTCAACTTCTACGGCACCGACGCCTTCACCTACACCATCTCCGACGGTTTCCTCACCGACACGGCCCCGGTAACCGTTACCGTGACGCCGGTCAACGATGCCCCGGTGGCCGAAGACGACACCATCACCACAACGGAGGATACTCCCGTCCTCATCAATATTCTGGCGAACGATAGCGATGTGGAGAATGACCCCCTGAGCATCGCTGCGCTGGGCTTGCCGGCCCACGGCACGGCCGTGCTCAGCGGGACGATGGTGCTCTATACTCCCACCCTCAACTTTTACGGCACCGACGCCTTCACCTACACCGTAAGCGACGGGCATGGGGGCACCGCCGACGCCCTTGTGAGTGTGAGCGTTGTTCGGGTTCGGTTTGCCATCTATCTACCCCTCGTCCTGAAGGGCTACTGAGTTTCGCCCAGCCAAAGAAGTTGGCGATTTCACCGGCCCCGGGGCGAGCTACCGAGTTGGGGCGGGTTCTGAACCCTTGCTATTACCCCATGTAGGTAAAAGACAGGGTTCTGAACCCGCCCCTGTCCACCGAACAAAATTCGCCAGAATCCATCCGATTTGCCTCCATTTCCCTTGCTGTGATATAATTATTTTAGTGATCATCGTCCGACCTCGGTGCTTTTTGGAAGGCGGCAAATGGAAAAGCGCAGGGCATCGCCGAAACCCGGTCAAGAGGTTTTCCCCCCGGGACCGCCAGTGCGCCTGGGAAAAATTACCTCCCTGCGGCTGAAAGCGGTGGCCATCGTTGTTGCCACGGTGGCTGGATTGCTGATCCTCCTCTCCTTGTCCCTTCGCCACACCCTGCTGCCCAGTTTCGCTCAGATCGAGGAGCAGGGCGTCCGCACCGACCTTCGCCGGGCCACGAGTGCTCTGGATAACAACTTGACCGAACTACATCGCTTCGCCATAGATTATGCCCGGTGGGATGACACCTACGCCTATATGCAGGAGCGCGATCCCGAGTATATTGCCACCAATATGGTGGATTCCACCTTCACCGGCGCTCGCCTCAACCTGATCCTGCTCCTGGACCCTTCGGGACAGATGGTTTATGGCAAAGCCTTTGACCTGCAAGCCAGGGAGGAAATCCCCCTGCCGCCTCCGCTCCTTTCGCCTACGGAGACGCTATCCCCACTCCTGGGGGCGCAGCCGGCCGTCATTACCGGCTTTGCGACCCTCCCCGACCGGGTGCTCCTTCTGGCCGCCAGCCCGATCCTGACCAGCGAGGAACAGGGGCCTCCCCGGGGTACCCTGATCATGGGGCGCTTCCTGGACGAGGCCGTGGTGTCTACCCTGTCTTCCCTGACCCGCCTGTCCATGACGTTTTACCGCTCCGACGATTCGGCCTTGCCCTCTGATGTCCGGGAGGCCCTTGTGGCCCGAGCGCCGGATGCCAGGGAAGCGATCCGGCCGGTGGATGAACGGACCGTTGCCGGCTACGCCTTCCTGAAGGACATCCGAGGGGAAGCCTCCCTGATCCTCCGAATAACGGTGCCGCGCGACGTTTACGCCCAAGGGGAGAACAGCGTTTATTACTTCGGCCTTTCGCTACTGGCGGCCGGTCTGGGCTTTGTCCTGGTGGTCCTGGTGCTTCTGGAGAGCGTTATCCTCTCCCCTTTGGCCCGACTGAACCGTAATGTACGCCGAATCGGGGAGCGAGGCGATTACGCCGACCGCGTCCCGGTGCAGGGCGGCGACGAACTGGCCCAACTGGCCGGCACGATCAACGCGATGCTGGACGCCTTAGCCAAAGGGGAAGCCCGTCGCAACCAGGCCGAACTGGAAAGGATCCACCTCCAGGAGGAGATGATTCGTGAGGCAGCCCGCCGGGAAGAGGCTCTGTGCCAGGAAAGGGATGCCCTCGAACTCCTTTACGAGGTGGGCCGAGAATTGAGCGCGGCCGCCGATATCGAAGAGGTGCTCCCCAAAGTGCTGGCCCTGGCCGTGGAAAAAACCGGAGCCTATCGGGGCAGCATCATCATCCTGGATGCCCTGGGCAACCCACGCCATCACATCCTGGTGCGAGAAGACCTTTCCCCTTCCGTTCTTCGCTTTCTCGTCCAGGAAGTACTACGCCGGGGGCTGGCCGGCTGGGTGGCCCAGAACCGGCAGCCGGCCTTGGTGGAGGATACCACCCAGGATCCACGCTGGCTGGAACTTCCCGAGACGCTCAAAGGCATCCGTTCTGCCCTCGCCGTCCCTATGCTGCGAGGGGATACACTGGTCGGTGTGCTGACCCTGGTGCACCAGGAACCCGGCTACTTCCAGGAAAAACACCTGCAACTGGCGGCCTCGGTGGCCAACCAAGCGGCCATTGCCATTGACAACGCCCGGCTGCTTCTGGAGGCCCAGCGCCGACTGGCCCAACTCAATGCCCTTCTGGAGATCAACCAGGGCCTTTCCTCGGAAACGCCGGTTCAGGAACTCCTGGAACTCGTGACCCTGAGCGCCCACGGCCTCCTCGATGCCAGCAACACCGTGCTTTATCTCCTGGACGAGAAAGAGCAACTCCTCCAGCCCATGGCTGCCGTGGGAGTCGATTCGGTGCTTCTGCGGCAAACCCCGCTCCATGTAGGCGAGGGTCTGACCGGGCTGGTCGTGCAATCGCGGCGCCCCCACATCCTCAACGAGGCCCACCTGAGCACGTTCGTCAAACATCTGGAGGGCACGCCGCTAGAGCCGGAGGCGCTTCTTTCCGTGCCTCTCATCCTGGGGGGCACGGCCGTCGGGGCGCTGGCGGTGAGCCGCTATGGGGAAGGGGTTCAGTTCGGCCCGGCCGATCTGGAGGTCGCCGAACTGCTGGCCTCCCAGGCCGCCGTGGCCCTGAACAACGCCCGGCTTTATTCCCAGACCCGGCAGCGAGCGGAGGACATGGTTTCCCTCAACCGTATCGCCCGCACGGTTGGATCGAGCCTGGATTTGGACGAAGTACTCCGGCGGGTCATCGCCGAACTCAACCGCTCCTTCCGGGTTGAGGCTGGTTCCATCCTCCTGGTGGACCCGGAGCGCAACGACCTCTATTTTGCCACCACGCTGGAGGGAGGGCTGGAGCGCTTCCTGGACGTGCGTCTCCCGCTGGGCGTGGGCATCGTCGGCGACGTAGCCCAGACCGGCCAGCCGGCCTTGGTCAACAACCCGGCCGCCGATCCCCGTTTCTACGGCAAAATTTCCAGCGATGTCGGCTTTACTGCCCGCGACATCCTCTGCGTTCCGCTTATCAGTCGCGACCGCGTCATCGGAGTCATCGAACTGCTGAACAAAGAGGGAGGAGACTTTGACCCGGAGGACCTGGAGCGCCTCCAGGGCATCGCCGGGACGGTGGCTGTGGCCATCGAGAACGCCCGTCTCCATGCCCAGACCGAGGCGGAACGCGGCCGCCTGACGGCGATCCTCACCAGCACTGCCGACGCCGTGGTCGCCACCGATGCCCAGGGGTGCCTCCTCCTCATCAACCCAGCAGCCGCCCATGTCTTCCACCTGGACCCTCACAAGGAGATCGGCCGGCCTTTCCGGGAAGCCCTGACCCACGAGGGCCTGCGCAACCTCTTTGAACGGGCTGCCGGGGTGGACCACGGCCTGACCGAGGAACTCGCCGTGGAAGGGCCAGACGGCAAAGTCCGGACCTTTTACGTCAACATCTCTCCGGTGCGAGGGGCCGGCGGACAGACCTTGGGCCACGTTGCCGCCATGCAGGACATCACCACCTTCAAAGAACTGGACAAGATGAAAAGCGAATTTGTCGCTACCGTCTCTCACGACCTCAAGACCCCGCTCACGGCGATTCGGGGCTTTGCCGACCTGGTGGCGATGTCCGGTTCGCTCTCCGAACAACAGAAGGAGTTCATCGGCCGCATCAAGGAGGTTACCCGGGAGATGGCCGCTCTGATCGGTGACCTTCTGGACTTGGGGAAAATCGAGGCCGGGGTCGAGATGGAACAAGTTCCCTGCGACCTGAAGGCGCTGGCCGTCGAGGTGGTACACGACCTGGAGTTCCGGGCGCAGGAGAAAAAGATCGTCCTGGAGATGCAGATGCCCGAGAAGGTCCCCGCGGTGATCGGCGATCCGGGCCGGCTCAAGCAGGTGCTGATGAATCTGGTCGGCAACGCCATCAAATACACGCCGGAGGGAGGACATGTCTGGATTCGCATTTCGTCGGAGGACGGCCGACTCCTTACCTCGGTTCAGGACACCGGCATCGGCATCTCGCCCCACGACCAGAAGCAGATCTTCCACAAGTTCTACCGGGTGCGCACGGAGGAGACAGCGCATATCGAGGGCACGGGGTTGGGGCTTTCCATCGCCCGCTCCATCGTCGAGCGGCATGGCGGGCGTATCTGGGTAGAAAGCGAGCCAGGGAAGGGCAGCACCTTCTTCTTTACCCTGCCGCTGGCTCCCCAAACGGAAGGTTGAGGTCAAGGCATTTGCACCTGACCTCCGCTCATAACTGGCCGCAGGTCGGATTGACCGTCCGACCTACCGAAGGATGAGGGGATGTCAGAAATTGACCACCTCTGTCTTCCGGCGTGCCCGGGGAGGAACTCTCTCTTCGACCTGTTCCGTTGCCCGGTAGATGTTAATGTAGACTTCCGGGCGAACTCTTTGTAAATTGCGCAAAAAGTCCTCCACGACGGCTCGCTGGCTCGTCCGGGCGTAGGGGCAGGTGCTTTCATAGGCCGGGAGGCCGCAGATGTGAGCAAAGCGGCGCAGTTCGTGGGCGGTGAAAAAGACGAGGGGACGAATCAGGGTGAGTTTCCCCCCGAAAAGCGGGTAAAAAGGCTGAGGGCGTTCCAGACGGCCGTGCTGGAGGAGGTTGAGGAGCGCCGTCTCGGCGATATCCTCCAGGTGATGGGCCAGTGCCAGTTTGTTGCACCCCAGGCGGTAAGCCGTCAGGAAAAGGGCCTTGCGTCGCAGCCAACTGCAGCGGAAACAGTTTACCTCCTCCCCACGAAAATCCACTTCCTCGAAAGCGTAAGGCACCCCTTCCCGCCGGAAATGGGCCTCCAGCACCTCCGGAGGCGGCGCGCCCACCTCCCAGCCGACATAGTGGATATGGAGGGCAACGATTTCGTAGGACGGGGGGAAGTAACGGGGCCGCTCCCGCAGCAGACGCAGGAGGGAAAGGCTATCCTTCCCTCCCGAAACGGCCACGGCGATGCGGTCTCCCTCCTCGATGAGGCCGTAGCGGGCCACGGCCCGGTTGACCTTGCGCAAGTAGAAGCGGACGGTACGGCGGAGGCGGGCTTCGGCATCCGCCATCGTTTACCTCCGTGCCTCCACCGCCTCGCGGTACACGGCCAGTGTCTCCTGAGCGGCGCGCTTCCAGGAAAAGAGGGCGGCGCGTTCCAACCCTTTCTCCCGGAGCGTTCGGCGCAGATCCTCGTCGCTCCAGAGCCGGGCCATGGCTTCGGCCCAACCTTCCACATCGTGCGGGTCCAGGAGAAGGCCGGCCTCCCCCACCACCTCGGGCACTGCCCCGGCCGTGGAGGCCACTACCGGTGTCCCGCAGGCCATCGCCTCCAGCGGCGGCAGGCCGAAACCTTCGTAGAGGGAGGGAAAGGCCAAGAAGCGGGCGGCGTTATAGAGCCAGACCAGTTCCTCCGGCGTCGCCGGGCCGATAAAGGCCACCTCCTGAGCCAGGCGCAACTCCTGAAGGAGGCCAAAGATCTCCTCCGAAAGCCAGCCCTGTTCGCCGACGATGGCCAGCCGCGGATGTGGCTCCAGGTCGGGGTAGCGCTCCATCATCCGCCGGAAGGCCCGGAGCAGAGTGGGGAGGTTCTTGCGCGGCTCGATCGTGCCCACAAAGAGGGCGAAGCGGCCGGCGGCCAGATGCCGCCCCCGAAAATCCCGCCGTTCGTCGGGGAGCAGTTCCAGCGGATGGAAGGAGGGGCCGGCGGCCTCATGGATCACCCGGAGGCGTTCCTCGGGGACCTCCAGGAGTTCGAGGACGTCGCGTCGGGTACACTCGGAGACGGCGATGACCCGTTCGGCACTATGGGCCACCTGGCGAATCCGCCCGTAGTAACGAGCCGCCTCCGGGGTCACCAAGTGCGGGAAGCGTAGGAAGGCCAGGTCGTGGATGGTGACAACGCCGGCGCAGGGGCGGTGCCGGGGCAAGATAAAATCGGGGCTGTGCAGAAGGTCCAGGCGAAGCGGCAGCAGTTCCAGGGGCAGGGTTAGGTGTTCCCAGCGGTGATGGCTGGGCGTGTAGAGGCGAACATGCCGGAGGTTGGAAAATTGGGGCAGGCCGCTCCGTTGCCGCCAGTCGTGCAAGAGGAAAAAGCGCTCCCCGGGGGCCTCAGCGACTAGGGCCTCGGTCAGGCACAGGGTATACTGGCCGATGCCGGCCCGACGATAGTAGAGCAAACGGGCGTCTATGCCGATACGCATCCACGTTCTCCTGATCCCGAGTATTTGATTGCCGCAGAGACGCAGAGGGCGCAGAGAACTCTTTCCTCTCTCAGACCCAGGACACGTCCGCGTATCCCTTGCTTCAACGCAGGTACGTTGAAGTGGATAGGTAACCCGACCGTCCAACCTCCCGGTTTCAGGTAGGTCAAGAGTTGCGCCTTATGCACAGGCAACAGGTTTTCAACCGCCTTAACTTCCACGACGACCCTATCGCTTACTAACAGGTCGAAACGGCACCCACAATCCAAACGTAGTCCTTTGTATTCAGGTAGGGGTCGTTGAGGCTAAGGGAATGTCTCGCCAATCCGACTCTCGGCACGGACATTCCTCATGGGCAAATTCTAACAACCCCGGTCCAGGGGCGCGATGGACCCAGCCGATCGATCTCCATCGCTTCCTCCGCGTTCTCCGCGCCTCTGCGGTGTACCCGGGATGCAGCGAACAAATACGATCCCGGCTTCCGGGCGGCTCCATTATACCATCTTTGCCTTTCGCCTTCAACCGGAGACGGGGGGGCACACCACTTTTGTGGGGCGGCGTTCAACAAACCCGCCCTTATAAAAACGGTGTCGAGTTTGACGCGGGTTTCTCCCCTGTGGTATACTATGGCTAAACTTCGGTTGCCCAGCCGAAAGGTTACGAGCCGCTCTCCCTGAAGCCTTCGGAGACCACCGGGGCGATCCATCGAAGGCCTTTCTCCAGTGGAAGCGGCGTTTTCGGATTACGGTCGAGATGAACCCGGAATATTTCAGTCAGGCTCCCTTTCTACTAGCCTCGCTGGCGGCGGTAGCGGCCGGCCTCCTTTCCTTCCTTTCTCCCTGCATCCTGCCGCTGGTGCCCTCCATCCTGGGCTATATCACCGGCACGGCCGTGCAGCCGGAGGTGTCAACCCGACGAGGATATACTTTTCTCCATTCCCTGGCCTTTGTCCTTGGTTTCAGCCTGGTCTTTGTGCTGCTCCTTTCCCAACTGGAATGGGTCCTGGGGCCGCTGTATACCCGGGCCGAATGGCTGGCTGGCTGGCCGGGGCAGGTGCTGGCCTGGCCTCATCCCTCCCCGCCGACCTACCTCCAACTTTTGCAGAAGGTAGCCGGCCTTTTCCTTGCCCTTTTTGCCCTGCACTTTATGGGATTGCTCCGCCTGCGCTTTCTGGATTTCGAAAAGCACCTCCAGGTTCGGGTCGACCGGCGGTTCGGCTACCTTTCTTCCCTTCTGGTGGGACTAACCTTTGCCCTGGGCTGGACGCCCTGCATCGCCGCCCCGCTGGCCGGTATCCTAGCCCTGGGAAGTGGGGCCTACGGCCGAGAATCCTCCGGCCTGATGCTCTGGCTGCTGAGCCTCTATTCCCTGGGGTTGGGGGCACCTTTCCTCCTGCTCGGCCTTTTCCTGGATCGGGCCGGAGGACTGGTGCGCCGACTGGGACGCTACCGTCGGCTCATCGCCATCCTGAGCGGCCTCTTCCTCCTGGCCATCGGGCTGGCCGTCTTCTTCGACCAGTTGAGCCTCTTGGTACGGATCCGTTGAGCGTTAATCGTGGTGTCGGCCGGAGGAGGGGGGCAAAAGGGGACAGATAACCGTGCGGCGTGAGGACGAGGTAGTTCAGGAGGCTTTGCGTCAGGTGGAGGCTCATCGGCGGCGGCGTCAGGGGGTGGAGGCGCTGCGCTGGTGCATACTTTGGTGGGCCATCGTGCTGTTGGCCTTTTTTCTGTCCCCCTGGCCCCTGGCCGACAAAGTCTGGGCGGCGGTGCACGGCCTCTGTGCCCAGACGCCCGGCCATATGCTTCGCTTCGGCGAGCAAGAACTGCCCCTCTGTGCCCGCGACAGCGGTATCTACCTGGGGATAACCCTGGGGGCGGCCTTCCTGCTGGCGCGGGGACGCTGGCTGGCCGCCGGCCGGCCGACCCGCTGGTTTTGGGCCCTCCTGGCCGGCGTCCTGACCTTTTTCGCCATAGATGCCCTCAACTCGCTGGCCGACGACTGGTTCGGCCTGCGCTTGCTTTACACGCCCGATAACCGCCTTCGCCTGGCCTCGGGCCTGGCCCTGGGGCTGGTGCTGGCCGTCCTCCTCCTCTGGGCCATCCATCTCTCCTTTCATAAACGGCGGCTGGAGCGAAGGATCATCGCCGACCCGCCAGATCTGGCCGGCCTGCTTCTCCTGGGAATCGGGGGCGGGCTAGCGCTGGGCAGTGGGTGGTCTCTGCTTTACATCCCGCTGGCGGCGCTTTCGGTCGGCGGCATGGTAGCCAGCCTGGTGGTGCTCAACGCGCTCCTGATCCTTACCATCGGGCAGGGGAGGAGGCTCCTCGAGGACACCTGGGAGACCGGCCGGCCACTCCTCGGGGCCAGCCTCCTGGCCGTGGCGGAGATGGCCTTTCTTTCCTGGCTACGTTATGCGCTGGGAGGATGAAACTTGCCCTACTCGGGTTTTAAACCGGCAGCCGCAACCCATTTGCATCCTGAAAGCAAGTGGTGTAAAATATAAAGCGTTGTGGGGTTTGTCTGGGTGGGCTAGAAAGGGGGGCCGACGATGGCCACCGTAATGGATTACGAAAATGTTCGAAGAAGGCTGGAACGCGAACGCGGCGAACTGGACCGCGACATCCGTCGCCTGGAGGAGATTACCGAAAAACTCCGCAGCGACCGCGGCGGCGGGGACGGCGGGGTCAGCAACCATCTGGCCGAAGGGGCCAGCAGCACCTTCGACCAGGAGCGCAACCTGGCCCTCCTGGGAAACCTTCGACGGACGTTTGCTCTGGTCGAGGCAGCGCTGAAACGCCTGGAACTGGGCACTTACGGCTTTTGCGAGGTCTGCGGAGAACCGATCGATCGGGCCCGGCTGGAGGCTCTGCCGTATGCGGCCCAGTGTGTCCGTTGCCAGACCCGCCTGGAGGCGGAGTAAGCCCTTGTCCGAATCAACCCGACGCCGTTTGACCCTCTGGCCGCTCCTTTTTTCTCTGCTCACCGTCCTCGTGGATCAGGTGAGCAAGTATTTTGTGGTACGCCACCTTGCCCCGGGGGAAACGCTTTACCTTCTGGGCTATGCCCTGCGCCTGGAGCATGTCCGCAACACCGGCGTTTCCTTCGGCCAGTTGCAAGGTTATTCGGCCGTCATTACCGTCTTCGGCCTGGTGACGGTTGGCTTCCTCTTCATCGGCTACCCTTACCTCCTGACACCGGCCCGCTGGGCCAATGCGGCCCTGGGTTTGATCGTCGGCGGGGCCGTGGGCAATTTAATCGACCGGGTGATAACCGCCTGGCGATACGGGCTAGACGAGGCCTATGTGGTGGACTTTATCGGGGTGAGCATCTGGCCCGTCTTCAACGTGGCCGATAGCGCCCTGACCGTCGGTGCCATCGCTTACGGCGTCTACCTGCTGCTACACGGATGCCGGAGGGAGAAGCCGTGGCCGAAAAGGGAACCGCCCGCAAATTGACCTTTTTCTCCGACCAAGAGGAGGCCGGCCGGCGGGTGGACCTGGTGGTCGCCGGACGCATTCCGGAACTTTCGCGCTCCCGCGTCCAGCGCCTGATCGCCTCCGGGTTGGTCACGCTGAACGGCCGGCCGGTCCGGCCCGGCGACCGCCTGCGCCCCGGCGACCGGCTGGAGGTCGTCATCCCGCCGCCGGAACCGACGGAACTCTTCCCCCAGGAGATCCCCCTCTCCATCGTCTACGAGGACGCCGATGTGGTGGTGCTGGACAAGCCGGCCGGCCTGGTGGTTCATCCGGCCCCGGGGCATCCCTCTGGCACCTTGGTCAACGCCCTCCTCGCCCGCTACCCCGACCTGGCGGTGGGTGGGGCACTGCGGCCGGGCATCGTCCATCGCCTCGACCGCTTTACCTCCGGCCTGATCGTGGTGGCCCGCAACGACGCCGCCCACCAGGCCCTCGTGGCCCAGCAAAAGGAACGTACGATGCTCAAGGCCTACCTGGCGCTGGTGGACGGCCATATGCCGGAACGGGAGGGGGTCATTGACGCGCCCATCGGCCGGCATCCCCGCCAGCGGCAGCGGATGGCGGTGATCTCTGGAGGCCGGCCGGCCCGCACAGCCTACCGCGTGCTGGAAGAACTGGGCCCTTACACCCTCCTGGAAGCACATCTGGAGACAGGCCGTACCCACCAGATTCGCGTCCATCTGGCTTATAGCGGCCATCCCGTGCTGGGAGATGACATCTACGGCCGGCGGGGCGGCATATTGGGCCTCAAGCGGCAGTTCCTCCACGCCTACCGCGTGGGCTTTTGCCTTCCCGGAAGCGGGGTATACCGCGAGTTTCGCTCCCCCCTCCCGGAGGACCTCGCCTCCGTCCTGGAAAGCCTTCGCCGACGATACGGAGGCGCTGATCGTTTATCCTCGGCCATCTTGCCATGAAAGGCGGGATTTTGCAGAACGGGCCGGTTCCTCTGACCGGCGTGGTGCTAGCCGGTGGACTGAGCCGGCGACTGGGGCAGGACAAGGCCCTCCTGCGCCTGTGGGGTGAGGATGGCCCTACCCTCCTGGAAGTTATCCTCTCCCGATTGCAGACGGTCTGCGACGAACTGCTGGTGGTGAGCGACGGCCCGCGTCCCTGGCCAACGCTCCCTGCCCGCATCCTCTTCGACCGCTACCCCGGCGGAGGGGCCCTGGGGGGGCTGTACACCGGCCTTCTGGAGGCCTCCTTCCCCTTTATCCTGGCCGTGGCCTGCGACATGCCCTTTCTCAGTGTCCCCCTACTGGCTTATATGGCCGGCCGGCCCCGCCATTACGATGTCCTCATCCCCCGCCTGGGTTCGACCGGGCGGGAACTTCCCCACCTGGAACCCTTGCACGCCATCTACGGCCGGCCTTGCCTGGAGCCGATGCGCAACCTCCTGGAACAAGGGGAACGTCGTATCGTCCGCTTCTTTCCCCAGGTGCGCGTGCTCTACCTGGAGCCGGAGGAGTGGACCCGCTTCGACCCGGCCGGCCTCTCCTTCCGCAATATCAACACGCCCCAGGACCTGGGAGAGGCGCGGCAGATAGCCCTCACCTCCCCACCTCCAGTTGGGACCTATCCGAAAACTCGCAGGTGAAGCGTTTGGGGTAAGCGAAGGCACTCCCTTCGCCTGCCCGGCGGGAGTTTTCGGCTAGTCCAGTCTGGAGAGATGTCCGTAGGTCAGGTTGGCCATCCGACCTACGGCATCTTCTTGCGCAGGGGGTTGGGCCCCAGAGCCCGAACGCGTTCGGTCATCTCGGTGGCGATCTGGGCAAAGCGGGGACCTTCGGCGGAAGAGAGGTTGTAAAAGGATAGGCGGTCTCCCTCCAATCCGACCTCTTCCAGGATCTTCCGGGCATAAGCGACCCGCCTTTTGGCCCGCAGATTACCTTCCAGGTAATGGCAGGTGCCTTCCAGTCAGCCGGCCACAAAGACGCCGTCGACGCCTCGTTCAAAGGCGTGCAGGATGTGCAAAACGTCGATCCGGCCGGAACAAGGCAGTTCGATGACCTTGACGCTGGGGGGATAAGAAAGGCGCATCGCTCCGGCTAGGTCAGCCGCGGCGTAGGCGCAGTAGTGGCAGCAGAAGCCGATGATCTCGGGTTCAAATTCGGCCATTCGGTCCTCCAGAAGAAAACCCGACAGCGTCCGTCGGGTGATTATTGTACCCCATAAAGGGTTTTCCCGCAAAGCCAGCGGTTCGGCAGGGGCCTCGCCCCCCTGTGTCCCTCTACCGGCTCGGCAGGAGCCCCGCCCTCCCGTCTCCCCGTCCCTTCCCGTTTGCCCTCCGCCCTCCTCCGGGCTATAATAGGGTTGGTTTCGGTCTAGGAATGGGCCAAGGAGGTCCCTTTGGATACACCACTGCGTCATCAGTATCTACGTATCAAGCGGCGCTATCCCGACGCCATCCTTCTCTTTCGCCTGGGGGACTTTTACGAATCCTTTGACGACGATGCCCGGATCGTTTCCCAGGTTTGCGACATCGTCCTCACCTCCCGGCCGGTGGCCAAGGATCGGCGGGTGCCGATGGCCGGCGTGCCCTACCACGCCGTGGAGACGTATGTAGCCCGACTCCTGGCCGCCGGCTATAAGGTGGCGGTATGCGATCAGCTGAGCGAACCCGGGCGGGGGTTGGTGGAACGGGATGTGGTCCGCGTGATCACGCCCGGCACGGTGGTGGAGCCGACCATCCTTCCGGCCGGCCGTAACAACTACATCGCCGCCGTCCTGATGGAAGGCGAGCAGGCCGGCCTGGCCTATGCTGACGTGAGCACCGGCGAATTCGCCACCACCGAACTGCGCGACGAGGAAGCCTTCCTGGAGGTGCAGCGGGAACTGAGCCGTCTTTCGCCGGCCGAACTCCTCCTTCCGGAGGAGCCGGCCGCCGCTTCCCTGGGCAACGCTTCCAACGTCGCCGTCACCCGCTACCCGGCCTGGCACTGGCAGGAGGAGACGGCCCGCCAGACCCTCAAGGACTATTTCGGCGTGGAACGGTTGGAGGGCTTTGGCTGCGAGGGGAAACCTCTGGCCATCCGCGCCGCCGGAGCGCTCCTCCAGTACCTCCAGGACACCCAGCAGAACCTCCTGCGCCAGATTCGCGCCCTGCGCACCTACTCCACCGGCCACTATATGACCCTGGACCCCCAGACCCGCCGCAACCTGGAACTCACCGCCAATACCCTCACCGGCGAAGCGACCTATTCCCTCCTTTGGGTGCTTGACCAGACGCGCACACCGATGGGGGCACGTCTGCTGCGACGCTGGCTCAACCAGCCTCTCCTGGACATCGCCGCCATCAACGCCCGGCTGGACGCAGTGGAACTCTTCGTCCGCGATACGGCCCTGCGGACGGCGGTGCGCGACCTCCTTTCCGGCATGCGCGACATCGAGCGCACGACCTCGCGCATCCTTTCCGGCATCGCCGGCCCCCGCGAACTCCTGGGACTGCGGGCCAGTCTGGAGAAGGTGCCGGCCCTGGCAGGCCTCCTCGATCCCATCCTGAGGGAACGGCCGGCCTCCGTCCTGGCCCTCCCCGACCCCTGCACCGAAGTGGCCGAACTCATCGGCCGGGCCATCTCCGAGGAGGCGCCGGCCACCCTTTCCGCCGGCGGAGTCATCCGCCCCGGCTTTTCCGCCGAACTGGATCAAATCGTCTCCGCCAGCCGGGAGGCCCGGGAGTGGATCGCTTCCCTGGAAGAAAAGGAGCGCAAGCGCACCGGCATCCGGACGCTCAAGGTGGGCTATAACAAGGTCTTTGGCTACTATATCGAGGTCACCCGCTCCCTGGAGAAGATGGTCCCGCCGGAGTATATCCGCAAACAGACCCTGGTGAACGCCGAACGCTATATCACCCCGGAACTGAAGGAGTACGAAGCCATCGTGTTGGGAGCACAGGAGCGGATGGCCGAGATCGAGGCGCGGCTCTACAAGGAGGTGCTTTTGCAGATCGCCGCCGCGGCCGACCGGCTGCTTTCTACGGCCGATGCCCTGGCCCGGCTGGATGTCTGCGCCGCGCTGGCCGAGGTGGCTGTGCGCAACCGCTACGTCCGGCCGGTCCTGAACGAGGGGGAGACGATTTCCATCCGGGCCGGTCGGCATCCGGTGGTCGAACTCACCTTGAAGGACGAACCGTTCATCCCCAACGACATCCGCCTGGACTGCAACGACGCCCAACTGATCGTCCTCACCGGCCCGAACATGAGTGGAAAAAGCACATTCTTACGTCAAGTCGCCTTGATCGTCCTTATGGCCCAGATCGGCTCCTTCGTGCCGGCCGACTCGGCCGAGATCGGGTTGGTGGACCGCATCTTCACCCGGGTGGGGGCGCAGGATGACATCGCCACCGGGCGTAGCACCTTTATGGTGGAGATGACCGAGACGGCCAACATCCTGCACCATGCCACCCGGCGCAGCCTGATCGTCCTGGACGAGATCGGCCGGGGCACCTCCACCTACGACGGGCTGGCGATTGCCCGGGCCGTGCTGGAATACATCCACAACCACCCCCGCCTGGGAGCGCGGACGATCTTTGCCACGCACTACCACGAACTCACCGAGATGGTCCAGGTGCTGCCCAGGGTGCGCAACTTCAACGTGGCCGTGGCCGAGGAAGGGGGAAAGGTGGTTTTCTTGCGCAAGATCGTCCCCGGCGGGGCCGACCGTTCCTATGGTATCCACGTGGCCCAACTGGCCGGCCTGCCCGGAAGCGTCATCCACCGCGCCGAGGAGGTGCTGGCGCAATTGGAGAAGACCCGCCAGAAGGAAGAACGACGCGAGGTCCTGCGCCAGGTCACGGTGGTGAAGCAACTGCCCCTCTTCGGCCCCGGCCCCGGTCGGGTAGTGGAGGAACTCAGACGCATCCGGGTGGAGGAACTGACGCCGCTGGAGGCGATCAACAAACTCTACGAACTGAAGCGGATGGTGGAGGAGGAAAAGTAAGGTCAAACAACGCCGTACCCCTATGCAGACCATTCGTGCCGTGATCAAGCGGATTGCCAAAGAGTTCCAGCCGGAAGGCGTAAGTCCAACGGAGGAGCCTATGGAACAAGAAACTGCCATCCTTATCCGCGGGCTGGTCAAATGGTACGGCCGCATCCAGGCTCTGCGGGGCGTGAACCTGGAGGTGCGGCGGGGGGAACTCTTCGGCTTCCTGGGCCCCAACGGGGCCGGCAAGACGACGACCATCCGCTGTCTCCTGGACCTTATCCGGCCTCAGGCCGGGGAAGTCCGCGTCCTAGGGCTGAACCCGCAGGCCAACCCACTGGCCATCCGCGCCCGCGTCGGCTACCTGCCGGGGGAACTCAATCTGGAAGCCAACCTGCGGGTGGAACAGGCCCTGCGCTACTTTGACGAATTGCGCGGACGCCGGACGGACTGGTCCTTCGTCCGGGAACTGGCCGGCCGCCTGGAACTGGACCTCCAAATGCCCATCCGCAACCTTTCCAAAGGCAATAAACAGAAGGTCGGCCTGGTGCAGGCGCTGATGGCCCGGCCGGAACTCCTCCTCCTGGACGAGCCGACCGCCGGATTGGACCCGCTCATGCAACAGGAGGTCTACCGCCTGCTGCGCCAGGCTCGGGCCGATGGGACCACCATCTTCTTCTCCTCCCACATTCTGAGCGAGGTCGAGGCCCTGGCCGACCGGGTGGCCATCATCCGGGACGGCATCATCGTCGAAGAGGCCGAACCCGGCCGGTTGGTCCATATGGCTGTGCGCCGGGTACGGGTGCGCTTCAAGAAGCCGGTGGACTTGGCTCCCCTCATCCGCCTGGACGGCGTTTCGCTGCTATATCAAAACAACGGCATCGAGGCCACGCTGCAAGTGGAAGGGGATATGGAGGCCCTGGTCAAGACGCTGGCCGCTTTCCCGGTGAGCGATATCGAGACGGAGCACCGCTCGCTGGAGGAGGCCTTCTTGGCTTATTACAAGGAGGGACGCTGAGATGCTCACCGAGTTCAAGCACACCCTACGCCGCCTGCGCGGCTCGGCTTTGGGTTGGGGCATCGGCCTGGCCCTGTATTCTCTGATGATCGTGTCGTTTTACGGCTCTATAGGAACGATGAAACTGCAAATTCTGGAACTCGTATCCGGCTATCCCAAGACTTTTATCGCCTTCTTTGGGGATCTGAACGCCCTCTTCACCCCCGGCGGCTATCTGGACATCTACTACTTCGGTTACCTGACGCCCATCATCGGCATCTTTGCCGTCAGTGCCTGTGCCGGCCTGCTGGTCGGCGATGAGGAACGGGGTATTCTGGACCTGGTGCTGGCCCATCCGGTCAGCCGTACGGCGCTCTTCTGGGGTCGCTTCCTGGGCTTTACCGCTGCCCTGGCGGGAGTGCTCTTTCTGAGTTACCTGGCCTGGGCCATCCCCTCCCAGAGCGTCGGCTTCGAACTCTCCTGGGGGGAGTTGCTCCTTCCCTTTCTTTCCCTCTTCGCCGTCCTCTTCCTCTTCGGCGCGCTGGCCCTGCTTTTGAGCCTTCTCCTGCCTTCGGGCCGGGCGGCCGGGATGCTCGCTGCCGGCCTCCTGGTCGCCAACTTCCTCCTTATCGGCCTTTCCCGCCTGTATAGCGAGGAGATCGGGCCGATCGTCCGCTTTACCCCGCTCTATTACTACCAGGGCGGTCAGGCCGCCCAGGGGCTGAACTGGGGTTGGTTGGGCGGATTGATCGCCTCCGGCCTGATCTTGCTCCTGCCGGCCTGGCGCCTCTTCCTCCACCGCGACATCCGCGTAGGCGGCGAGCACGGCTGGCACCTGCCGGCCCTCCGTTTCCTGCGGCGGGGATAAGATAAGGGGCGACCCAACGGGGCGCCCCTTTTCCTGCGGCAGGGATAGGGCGCCCCGTCGGGGCGCCCATATCCCTTTCTATCGGCTGGCCTGCCCCCGTACGACGAGCGGCAGGTAGATCCGATAGGCCACTACGATCGTCCAGGATTCGGTGTAAGAGGAGTAGCCGAGGGCGTTGTAGGCGCGCACCCGCCAGGTGTGCACCCCCGAAGGGAGGACGGTGGCCGAGAACGTCTCGGTGGTGGTGTAGACGATGCCGTCCAGTTCCAGGTTGTAGCCTCCGGGCGGCCCGCCCGGCCCGGCCTCCCAAGTGAGGGTGAGGGCGTGGGTGGAGGTCACGGTCCCGTCCGGCGGGAAGAGGAGCACCGGCATCCCGGGCAGGTCCATCACCTCCACCGTCCAGGGTTCGGTGTAAGGGGAGTAGCCGAGGGCGTTGTAGGCGCGCACCTGCCAGGTGTGCACCCCCGAAGGGAGGACGGTGGCCGAGAACGTCTCGGTGGTGGTGTAGACGATGCCGTCCAGTTCCAGGTTGTAGCCTTCGGGCGGCCCGCCCGGCCCGGCCTCCCAAGTGAGGGTGAGGGCGTGGGTGGAGGTCACGGTCCCGTCCGGCGGGAAGAGGAGCACCGGCACACCCGGCGCTTCGACCGGATAGGTGCACTCGAACGGATGGTAATAGAGGTCCACGTCGTCGATGTACCAGCCGTCGGCCGTTACGCTCGTATCCGACTGGATACGGAAGCGGAAGGCGGCGCTGCTTTTGCCGTCGAGCACAGAAGCATCCAGCGTTCGCTGTTCCCAGGGATGGTCGTAGCCGGTGTAGTTTTCGAGGAAGGGCTGCCAAGTTGCACCACCGTTGGTGGAGTATTCGACGTAGCCATAGTCCCAGCCCGGCTCCAGGTCGTAGGCGTGCCAGAAGGTGAGCACCAGGCCGGCCATTCCGCTCAGGTTCAGGATAGGAGAACGCAGCCAGGCATCGGTATTGTTCCAGTAATCGCCGTAGGGGCTGTCGGACCAGGCGTGGGAGGGGCTGTGGGCCTGCTCGGTGGTGATCTGCCAGCGGTTGTTCGATCCACCGGTGGTCCAGTTGCCGGGGCCGCTTTCCATATCGTCGGCGAAGGCGTGGGCGATGGGCAGCGGCACCTTGGCCTCCAGGTAAAAGGTGCTGGTAAAGGTTCCCTGTTCGGTGGTGGCAGTGAGGAGGATGTCGAGGCGGGCGCCGCAGGGTACGGTGGGGGCGATGGAAAAGACGAAAGGTGTTGAGTTGAATTCAGCGCTGCCGGGGGCGATGTCCGGGTAAGCGGCGCTGGATGTGAGGAAGGAGAGGCCCGGCGAGAGGGAAGTCAGGTGGGCGGCGACGCCGGTGGCGGTGGTGGCTCCGGTGTTGGAAATCGCGGTATAGAGGAGCAGGTCCGTTTCCCCGGGCTCGGGGTAGCCGTTGCCGTTTCCGCCGGGGACGTTGTCGTCCACCAGGCTGGCGCCGGCCGTGAGATAAGGCATCGGGACGAGCGGGATGTTCACCGTGGTGGTAGTGCCGACGGTGACGATGACCCCGGGAATGACCGTGGCCATGGGATAGGCCGGCGGGAGGGGGCCGCCGGTAAGGGTATATGTCCCGCTAATAAGGGGCATCCAGTAATGGCCGCCTCCATCGCTTTCCACGGTCATCGTCATCAGTGGGCCGGCGGCCACCACCGACACGCCGGGGATGGGGTCCAGGGTATCGGCATTGTAGACGATGCCCTCGACCCAGCCCTTGGGTTGGCCGCACGAGGGGAAGCGGAAGGCGCCGATACGCGTGCTCCAGGCGTTGCCGGTGACCTCCATGTATTCCTGGGTGTACCAGAAGGTGCAGTCGTCGGTGGGGTCCACGGTCATCAGGCTGTAATCGCCCCAGCGGTCAGAAGCATAGCCGATCTGGGAACCGCCGCCCTGGATCATCAGGGCCTCGCCCTGGAGGAGGAGGCCAGGGATTTCGCCGTTCAGCCGGCCGGCGTAGCGGATGGAAGGATACATCGAGGTGCTGGCGATGCTGTAGCCGACGGCCATGTTGCCGTCGCGGTCGGTGGCCACGCTCCCCATCCAACGGTAGTGCTGGTCCGGCTGGAAAGTGCCCTGCTGATAGACGAAGGGGGTTCCGCCAGGGTCGCGCACTTCATACCAGCGAACGCCGGCCACCCCGTTGCTCAGAACGGTGTGGTTCACCCAGAGCGATTCGTAACTGCCCCGATTGCGATAGTGCAACGAGAACATCAGCCGGTCGCCCAGGCTGTCGAGCGATCCACCCGGAGGGGGCTGGGGGATTTCGCCGATGTAGCCGGCGTTGGCCACAGTGAGGTTCACCGGGCCGGTGAAGGTGGAATTGCCGGGGTTGGCCCAGTCCACGTGAAATTCCCAGAGGTGGAGCGTGTTGGGGAAATCGAACGACATAAAATAGTTGGGCGAGCCGGCCGGCGGCGGGGTTCCTTTCATATTGGAAGGCAGCAAACTGGCGTACTGGCTGCCGGCGTTGAAGGAGACCCAGTTCATCGGCTGGCCGTTCAGCATGGCGGCGCGGTCCAGCGCCCAGACCTTGGCCCCGATCCAGGGAGTGAACATGTTGCAGGAGAGGTAGTAAGCGTCCGGCCAGACGCCCAGTTTAGGGTAGTCGCACCAGGAGCCGTAGATAGGGTCTTCGGTATTCAGGTCGTAGAAGTACCAGCCGCCGCTTACCGGATCGCCGCTCTGGGAGACGGCGATGCACTCGTGGGATTCGCCTGAAGGGAGAGAGAAGTCGGTGATGATCCAGCGGTCGGCCATGGCGTCGTAGAGGGCGACCACATCGCCCCGGTTCTGGTTATCGCAAGGGGAGCCGGGCGGCCCCTGGAAGAAGTCGTTGTAGGAGATTTTGACCAGGGGAGTGCCGGTAGCCTTGTCGAAGATGCCGATGGCGATGTTGACCACCTGGATGTAGTGGTTGGGGCCGACGTCGCCGTTGGTGTCGGGCGGGTGCCAGCCGCCGCCCTCGGCCATGTTCAAGCCGGGGAAGTGGATGATCGGTTCCGGCATTCTGCCCCGGCCGACTTGGGTCTGAGCCACCGGATCCACCCACGATTCCGGAGCGGCCGGCACTTTGCCGGGGATACGGGGTGGAGGAGCCTCCCGGGAGGGTGGGAAGCCCTCCTCCAGTTGCGGCAGGTCGCGCAGGTCGCCGTTCCAGACGTAAGGGTGGACCGGCCCTCCAACCAAGGGGCCGGAGGGGCCGGTCTGGGGAAGGGCTGGCGGGGCCGGCGCCGCCGCACCGGAGTGGGCCGGCGGTGCCGACGCCCCAAAGAGGAGCAGAAGGATGAGGAACACGGGAAAGACCGGACGGAACGACATTTTTCCTCCTTTTTGACTATGGGCCGCAAGGCCCTCCGGGTAGAAGAAGTAGGGACATTATACCACAACTTTCCAGGGGGTTCTGTTTAAAAAGGCTCAGCGCACAGAGGGGCAAGGAGTGGTATAATATAGAAAAGACCTGTGCCGAGGAGCCGGCGGATGGACCGTTCACTACGCCGCATCATCAGCCATACGGGCCTTCTCTTCTTCGACGCGGCTATGGCCTTTTTGGGTTTTGTGCTGGCCTATGTCCTGCGCTATGAACTGGAATTCGGGCAGGTCGTCCTAGAAGAGTACGACCTGCCCTTTAGCCGTTTCCTTTGGATCGGCGTGACGCTGGTCCTTTTCCTCCTGGCCCTCTTTGAGGCACGGGGGCTTTACCGCCTGCCCCGGGGGACACCTTGGCTGGAGACCCTTTCACGGGTGGCCGGCAGTACCACCCTGGCCATAGCCGCCCTCGTCGTCGTCCTCTATGCGACCCAGACCTACTACAGCCGTCTGCTTTATGTTTATGCCTGGTTATGCATGATCCTCACCGTCGGGGTGGGACGGGCTATCCTGCACCGGGGGATGCAATGGCTATGGCGTCAGGGAATTGCGGCCGAGCGGGTACTGGTGGTAGGGGCCGGCCCGTTGGGGCAGCAGGTGATGCAGACCATTCGCCAGCAGCCCCAGTTGGGCTATTTCCTGGTCGGTTATGTGGACGATGTCCCCCCGCCGGAGAAGCCCGCCGAGGATGAGCCGTTCCGCTACCTGGGCCGGCCGGAGGACCTTCCCCTGCTCCTGGAGCCCTGTCGAATCGACCTGGCCATCATCGCCCTGCCCTCGGAAGCGCACCGGAAGGCGCTGGAGGCGGCGGCCCACTGCCGCAACGAGGGGGTGGATTTTCGCCTGGCCCCCGATATCTACGAGATGAGTTTCGACCGGGTGGACATTGCCGAACTGGGTGGCATCCCTCTTCTGGGCCTGAAGGAGGTGGCCATTCGGGGCTGGAACCTCCTCCTGAAGCGGGCAATAGATATGTTCCTCTCGCTCCTGGTCCTTGTGCTGGGTTGGCCCCTTTTCCTCCTGGTCGCCATAGCCATCAAACTGGATTCTCCTGGCCCCATCCTTTTTGCCCAGAAGCGTATCGGGCGGAAAGGCCGGCCCTTTACCGTCTTCAAATTCCGCACGATGTACGAGCGCGCCGAAAGGGAAAAAGGCCGGCTGGCCGCCCTGAACGAGGCCGACGGCCCGCTTTTCAAGATCCGCGCCGACCCCCGCGTAACCCGCGTTGGCCGCATCCTGCGCCGTACCAGCATAGATGAACTCCCCCAGGTCCTGAACATCCTCCTGGGAGAAATGAGTTGGGTGGGCCCCCGCCCGGGCACTCCCGACGAGGTGGCTCAGTATCAGCCCTGGCAGCGTAAGCGGCTGGAAGTGCTCCCCGGCGTCACCGGGCTGTGGCAGATTTCCGGACGCAGCGACCTTTCCTTCGAGGACATGATCCGCCTGGATATCTATTACATCGAGAACTGGAGCCTGTGGTTGGACATCCTCATCCTCCTGAGGACAATTCCGGCCGTGATCAGCGGCAAAGGAGCGTACTAACCGCCGGCGCGTTCGCACGTTGACAGGGGTAAAAAATGCGCATCCTGATCACCGGAGGGGCCGGATTTATCGGTTCCCACCTCTGTGACCGGCTGGTGGGCGAAGGGCATGAAGTCATCGCCATGGACAATCTGGTCACCGGGAGCATGGACAATATCGCCCATCTGCTAAAAAACGAGCGTTTCTCCTTTATCCGACACGATGTTACCCGCTACATTGCCGTGGAGGGGCCGTTGGACGCCGTGTTGCACCTGGCTTCTCTTCCTAGCCCGGTGGATTACCTGGAGAAACCGATCCAGACCCTTAAGGTAGGAGCCTTGGGTACCCATAACGCCCTGGGGCTGGCACTCGCCAAAAAGGCCGTCTTCCTTCTGGCCTCCACCTCCGAGGTCTACGGCGATCCCCAGGTGCATCCCCAGCCGGAGACCTACTGGGGCAACGTCAACCCGGTGGGGCCGCGCGGCGTCTATGACGAGTCCAAGCGCTTTGCCGAAGCCCTGACGATGGCCTATCACCGCACCCACGGCATCCCCACGCGCATCGCCCGAATCTTTAATACCTATGGACCCCGTATGCGCTTGGACGACGGCCGCGTCGTCCCCAACTTTATCCGTCAGGCCCTCCTGGGGGAACCGCTCACCGTCTACGACGATGGCAGCCGCACCCGCTCCTTCTGCTACATTGACGATATGGTGGAGGGGCTCATCCGCCTCCTGGGAAGCGATTATTGCGACCCGGTCAACCTGGGCAACCCCCAGGAGATGACCATCCTGGAGTTTGCCCGGAAGGTGCTGGAAGCCACGGGAAGTTCCTCTCCTATCCAGTTCATCGTCCCGAAGGACGAGCGCACTCGGGATGATCCCAACGTCCGCCAGCCGGACATCGCCCTGGCCCGCCGGATTCTGGGATGGGAGCCGCGGATCCCTCTGGAGGAAGGCTTACGCCGGACCATCCCCTGGTTTCGGGAGAAACTGGCCCGGGAGGGTCGGTTGTGAGCGTCCTGGTCACCGGGGGGGCCGGCTTTATCGGTTCCCACCTCTGCGAGGCGCTGCTGGCCCGGGGGGAGCGGGTTATTTGTCTGGACAATTTCAACAATTACTACAGCCCGGAACGCAAACGGCGTAACATCGCCGTTTGTCTTTCCCACCCCAACTTTCGCCTCTATGAAGCCGACATCCGGGACGAGGTGGCTGTAGCGGCCCTCTTCGACCAGGAGCGGCCGGAGCGGGTGGTGCACATTGCCGCCATGGCCGGGGTGCGCTATTCGGTGCAGCAACCCCGGCTCTATGCGGAGGTCAACGTCGGGGGCACGCTGGTTCTGCTGGAGGAAGCCCGCCGCCGGGGGGTGCGCAACTTTGTGCTGGCCTCCAGTTCCTCGGTCTATGGGGCGACCAGCCGGGCCCCTTTCCGTGAGGATGACCCCTGCATCCACCCCATCTCGCCCTATGCGGCCACCAAACGGGCGGCCGAACTCCTGGCCTATACCTATCACCACCTCTACGACCTGCACTGCACCTGTCTGCGCTTCTTCACCGTATATGGGCCACGCGGCCGGCCGGATATGGCCCCCTACCGTTTCCTGGACTGGATCTATCGGGAAGAGCCTCTGGAGTTCTTCGGACAGGGGCACCGGCGCGACTTTACCTACATTGACGACATCATCGCCGGAGTGCTGGCGGCCCTGGAAGCCGATTTTCCCTTTGAGATCATCAATCTGGGGAATTCTCACCCCATTCCTACCGAGGAGTTCATCGCCCTGATCGAGGGAATCGTCGGCAAGAAGGCCCGATTGGTGCGGCTACCGCCGGTGCCGGGCGATGTTCCCCTGACCTATGCCGACATCTCCAAAGCCCGGCGGCTGCTGGGATTTGAACCCAGGACACCGGTGGAAGAAGGGATGCGCAACTTTTTCGCCTGGTATTTGGCAGAGGTGGCCGGGGGGAGGTAGGTCCTCTCGACCCTACAAAGAATTCTGGGCAACAGTTGACAGGTGAGCCAAAATGTGATATACTTTTTCCAGGAGGAACGGAGATGGAAGGGTTGGGCAGATTCTGGCGACGCATTCCTCTTCTCTGGCGGGTAACCGGCCCGCTCCTTCTGCTGGCGCTAGCCCTCTTTACCTTTTTCCAGGGCCGGCCTGACGGCCGGATGCACCTCTATTTTCTCCCCGTCGGCCAGGGGAATGCCATCCTCCTCCTTTCGCCCTCCGGGAAGGCCGTGCTCATAGACGGCGGACCGGACGCCACGGCCCTGCTCGATCGGCTGGGCCGGTTGCAGCCGTACTGGAAGCCGGGGTTGGACCTGGTGCTGCTCAGCGAGGTGGCCGCAGAGCGTCTTGCGGGCCCGGTGGCCGTGGTGGAGCGTTACCCGGTGCGGGCGGCCGGCCGGCCCGGCCGCCGGACCGTCGGGCCGGCCGTCGAACGCTGGGAGGAACTCCTGGCGCGGGCCAGCGTGGAGGTGCTTCCCCTGCTCCGGGGCGCCCGGATGGACCTGGGCGATGGGGTAGCGATCGAGGTGCTCCACCCCGGCCCGGTGCCCCTGCCCCGCGCCCTTCCCGGGGAGGGCGACGATGCCCTGGTCCTGCGGGTGTGCTACGGAGACTTCCGGGCCCTCCTCCCGCCGGCGGCCGGGCCGGCCGCTCAGGAGGCTCTCCTGGCGGCGGAAGCCGACCTCCGGAGCACCGTCCTCCTGGTGCCCCGCCAGGCGGAAGAGGGTGCCCTGGAGAGGCGCTTCCTGGAGGCGGTGCGGCCGGCCGTCGCCATCGTCTCGGCCGGGACCGGCTACCACATCGGCCCCGATGCCCGGACCCTGGCCCTGGTGAAAAGGGCCGGCATTTCCCTCTACCGTACCGACCGCCAGGGCACGGTGGAGGTCATGACCGACGGGCGAACGGTGGAGGTACGGGTAGAGCGCACCGAACCCTTTCCCTGAGCCGCACCCGCAGATAGGGGTCAGAATATCCGTTGAACGTTGAGCGTTCTTTGAGAGCGGGGCATCGCTTTACTGTCCCGAAAAATCGTCGGAAAAACCCCTTGACAAAAAAAGCGAATGGGGTATACTGTGCTCAGGAGGAGACGATGGCGAAGGCCCTGGTGGTTTTGCTTTTCCTGTTGGCCCTGGGTGGAGCGGCCCTGCTCCTTCCTCTCCGTTCGGCCCCGCCGGAGGCAGGGGCCGCCGTATTGGGCCCCACCCCTACCCGTACCCCCCTCCCCAGGGATGACATCCGGGTGGCCCCTCCCGAAATCATCATATCCCCCTCTCTTACCAACGAGGCCCTGGCCGTGGCCGGGGAGAATGTCTACGTGGTCTATTCCCCCGCTGATGGAGGCGTCTACTCCTCCCGCTCCACCGACGGCGGCCACACCTTCTTTCCCCCGGTACTGGTCGCCTTCCCCGGCGACCTCGCCTCCCTGGCCCGACGGGAGGGGGCGCCGCCGGAGGAAACAGACCTCTACGTGGTCTTTGAAGTCTTCGAGGACGATGGAGTCCATGTTGCCTTTACCCGCTCTCCCGACGGAGGAGATACCTGGATACTGCCGATTTTCGTTCCCGTCCCCGGTGGAAGGGGCTGCTTGGATGCCGAGATCGCCGTGGACGCTGGAGGGACGATCTATATCACCTGCCGCCGCGGCCCCTTCTACCTAACCCGTTCCACCGACGGTGGAGGCACCTGGAGCGAACCGTTTCCTTTTACCCCCGACTACGATTCCATGGGCGGAGTGCAGGTCAGCTCCTTGGTCGTCCGGGACGGGGTGCTCTACTTCGTCACAGTGGTCTTTGGGGACCCAGTTCCCTACGATTTCGAGGTGGTCTTTACCAAATCCACCGACGGGGGAGAGACCTGGACGGAGCCGGTGCGGGTGAACGATAGGGCAAGCTACGGAGACATAGTAGACCTGGCCGTGGACGCGGCCGGGGTGATCTACGTAGCCTTTACCAATACCGGTTCGTTTACCTATATGACCCGCTCCACCGACGGGGGGGCCACCTGGCGGGAAAGCGTCCGGGTGGACGATGGCGGGAAGCATCATACGGGCAGTTATTCCGGAGCCATCGCCTGGGACGAGCGTACGGTGAGCCTGCACGTGGCCCTCTCTGACGGGCGCAACTACTGGGACGAAGATCCGTACTACGGCTGGTGCGACATCTTCTACACCTACTCCACCGATGGGGGCAAGACCTGGAGCCCCAACGAACAGATCAGCGACCCGATTCCCTACACTTGGGCGGACAACCCTTCCATCCAGACCTGGGAGGGGGTGGTCTATACGACCTATGTGCGGGGGGTCATGCTGGACATCCACGACCCCCACTTGCCGCCGGTGACGATGACCCCCACGCCGACGCCCTGGCCAACCCATACCCCCTCCCCCACGCCCCCTCCCACGGCGTCCCCTACTGCCTCCCCGACGTCGCCCGCGCCCACCCCTACGGCGTCCCCCACCGCCTCTCCCTCCCCGACGCCGTCGCCCACACCTGCCGGGACGCCGCCTCCCACGGCCACGCCGGTTCCTCCGGAGGAGTGGCGGGTTTACCTGCCATGGGTGGAAAAGGGGTAAAGGCCTCAGGGCAGAGAGCGGGGAGAAAGGCCCAGGAGGGAGGGCGAACCTCCCGATGAGCCGAAAGGCGAACCCCCGGTGAACCGAAAAAAGATACGTAGCAAAGCGATCACAGCGGCATTTCTGGTACTCCTCGCGCTGTTGCCGGCCGGGGCGGTGCCCCTTCCGGTAGGAGAGCGGGGGGGTGGCCTTGCGGCCCCGCCCGACCCGCGGCAGGAACGTACCTTCCATCCTTTCCCCGGCGGGCTCGAGGCCGAAAACGGCCACATCCGCGTCGAGGTCTCGGCCTGGGGGATGCGTTTCACCCCCTACCTGGAGGGCGTACCCCGACCGGAGGCAGCGCTGGGCTTCCGGCTGCTGGAGGTGCGTCGGGGGGATGCCCTCCTCTACGTCGCCCCGCCCGAAGGCGTCCCTCCGCAGAGGCAGGAACGGCCCGACCGGGCCGGCTACGCCCGCTCCGACCGTCTGGTGGAGGTCTACCAGGCGCTCGACTTTGCGGTGGAGCAGTCGTTCCTCTTCCCCCAGGCCCTTCCTGGGGAGGGGGACCTGGTGCTCACCGGACTGCTGAGCACGACCCTCCGCCCGGAAGCCGAAGGGCAGGTGGGGCAGGCTCGCTTCCCGCTGGAAGGCGGGGTGGAGGCCTTCTACGGGCCGGCGGTGGTGCGGGATGACGCCGGGCGGGAAAGCCCGGTGGAACTGCACCTCGTGGGGAACGAGGTACGCCTGGTGGTGCCGGGGGCGTGGCTGGAGGAGGCCGCCTACCCGGTGGTGGTGGACCCCCTTCTGGGGGTGGAAACAAACGTCACGGCCGAACCCCACGAACAGGTCACCCCGGCCGTGGCGACAAGCGACCTTTCCGATGACAACAAGCGCTTCCTGGCCGTCTGGGCCGACGACCGGCTGGGGAACTGGGACATCT
>JASFBA010000081.1:0-20792 GCA_036172265.1 Chloroflexia bacterium | reverse complement strand
GCGGGACGCTGCACCTGCGGAACTGCGGTGGAGAGGCGGTCTATCCCTTTACCGTGAGCGTAGAATGCCCGGTTTGGCGGAGGATTTACCTGCCGCTGGTGTTCCGAAGATCTCCCTAGTCCCCTATCTCGGCCGGAGCCTTGCCCTCCCGGCTCGGCCGAAACCCTCCCGGCTTGGCCGGAGACTCGCCCTCCCGGCTCCCTGTCCCCCTATTCCCTGCTAATCCACCGTCAGCGTCTTGCTCAGGTTGCGGGGAAAGTCCGGGTCATAGCCTCGGGCCACGCTCAGGCGGTAGGCCAGGAGTTGCAGCGGCAGCACGGCCAAGAGGGGATTGAGGAGCGGGCCGGCCGAAGGCACCACCACCAGGTCGTGGGCGTTGGAGCGCAGCCGGACATCTTCCTCTCCGATGGCGATGGCCCGTCCGCCCCGGCAGACCGTCTCGTTGATGCCGCTCACCAGGAGGGGCACGTCCTCCGGGCCGGCCACAAAGAGCACGGCGTAATCGTCCTGCACCGCCGAGAGGGGGCCGTGTTTGAACTCGGTGGAGAGCATCCCCTCACAGTGGGCGTAGGTAATTTCCTTCATCTTCAGGGCTCCCTCCAGGGCAATGGGGTAGGTCAGGCCGTAGCCCAGGCAATAGAGGTCATCTCGCTTTTCCAGAATCGTCTCCAGCGGGGCGATCTGCGGTTCCACCAGGGCAATCGTTTGTTCGAGCAGGTCGGGGAGGGTGTCCAGTTCCTCGGTGGAACGGCCGCCCATTCGCAGGGCGAGGAAAAGCAAGGCCACGGCCTGGTTCATAAAGGTCTTGGTGGCCGGCACGCTGATTTCATAGCCGCAGGCCAGGGGGAGGTAGCATTCGCTTTCGTGGCGCAGGGTGGAACCCAGCACGTTGACCAGGGCCAGCCGGCCCATACCCCGCTTCCGGGCCGCCTCCAGGGCGTTCAGCACGTCCTTTGTCTCCCCGCTCTGGCTGACAAAGAGCCCCACATCCTCCGGCCCTATGGCGTTGCCATACTGGGCGATGAACTGGGGGGCCAGGATGGGGATGGCCGGCCGGCCGGCCAGTCGGCCCAGGTAGATGGCCCCCAGGAGACAGGCATGGTAACTGCTGCCGCAGCCGATCAGGTAAAGGTGATCGGCCCGGCCCATTCGCTCCACCATCGGCGCTACAAAGGGCGAGGCCTGGAGGAGGTGCAAAAGTTCCCGCACCCGCACCGGCTGCTCATGGATTTCCTTCAGCATAAAGTGGGGATACCCCTCCTTTGTGGCCTCTTCGATGCTTTCGGTCACCAACTCCGGCTCCCGTTCTACCCGGCTGCCGTCCTCCACCCGGCGCAATTCCACCCGATCGGGCCAGAGGACGACGATCTCGCCGTCCTTCACCCGCAAGATGCGGCGGGTTAGCGGCAGGATGGAGGGAAGGTCGGAAGAGACACAGGTGGCCCAATCGGCCAGGCCAACCGCCAGGCTGGAGCCCTTCTTCAGGGCGTAGAGGCAATCCTCACCCACCCGGCCGATGACGAAGGCATAGTCCCCGGCCAGGTCGTTATAGGCCCGACGGATGGCTTCCACCATATCGTAGCCCCGGTTCACGTAGCGTTCTACGGCGTGGACGCACGATTCGCCGTCATTGGTGGAACGGACGATCATCCCCTCCGCCATAAACTCCAGGCGCAGTTCGACGTTGTTGACCACGTTGCCGTTGTGAGCGCCGACCAGGTCGCCGTCCGAATCCAGGTGCGGTTGGGCGTTGGCCTGGGAGGGAGCGCCGAAGGTGGCCCAGCGGAGTTGGAGGATGCCCCGTCGGCCGGCCATCTCGGCCAGATTTAACCGTTCGGCGACCTCATCTACCCGGCCCACATCCTTGCGCAGGTCAATGCCGTCGTCGTCTAAGGTGGCACAGCCGACCGAATCATAGCCCCGGTAGGAGAGGCGCCGGCCGGCCTCGATAAGGATCGGCCCCAGTGTCCGCCGATGGTCGGTAACGATGCCAAAGATGCCGCACATACCGGCCTCCTTTCCGCTATAGTCTACCATTCCCGCCTGGTTTCGTCAAATTCGTTGTGGACGGGCAAGGGGCAAATATATCCTCTTCCCCGATTTACTGCCCAACCCGCGTTTTCAGCCCGGAGGGACGGGATTTCCCGGCCGGCTAGTTCGTCTCCACTTCGTGAAGGGTTACCTCGGCATCCCCCGCCGGGACCAAGGCCGGCTCGCCGGCGGCGCGAAAGACGATCTGCTCGTCTACAGCATCCACGACGATGGTGTCGCCGGCACGGAAGCGGCCGTGCAAAATGGCCTCGGCCAGGGGGTCCTCCAGAAGGTTGGTGATGACCCGCTTGAGTGGTCGGGCGCCAAAGGCGCTGTCGAAACCGCGTTGGGCCAGCAGGTTCACCGCCGCATCGGTAACTTCCAGGGTAAAGCCGACCTCGCGCAACTGCTCCTCGACCCGGCGCAGTTGCAGCCGGGCGATCTGACGGATATGGTCGGGGTTGAGGGCATGGAAGACGACGATGGCGTCCACGCGGTTGAGGAATTCGGGGCGGAAGAGGTCCTTCAGTTCGGCCAGCACCTTCTCCTTCATCGCCTCGTACTCGCGAAGTTCCACTGCCCTCTGATCGCTGCGCGAGGAAAAGCCCCAGGTAGAGCCGCGGATAATTTTCTCGGCGGCCACGTTGGAGGTCATTACCAGGACGACGTTGCGAAAGTCCACCTTGCGTCCCTTGGCATCGGTCAGGCAGCCGTCTTCCATCAGTTGCAGGAGGAGGTTGAAGACATCGGGGTGGGCCTTTTCGATCTCGTCCAGAAGGACGACGCTGTAGGGGCGGTTGCGCACGGCATCGGTGAGTTGTCCTCCCTCGCCGTAGCCGATGTAGCCGGGAGGAGCGCCGACCAGCCGGGCGGCGGTATGGCGCTCCATAAACTCGGACATATCCAGTTTGATCAGGGCATTCTCGGTGCCGAAGAGGAACTCGGCCAGGGCACGGGCCAGTTCGCTCTTGCCCACGCCGGTGGGGCCAAGGAAGATAAAGGATCCGATCGGCCGGCAGGGGTCTTTGAGGCCGGCTCGTGCCCGCCGGATGGCCCGGGAGACGATCTGGATGGCCTCGTCCTGGCCGACGATGCGCTTGTGCAACTCCTCCTCCATACGCACCAGGCGAGCCGACTCCTCCTGGGCCAGGCGGGTCATGGGAATGCCTGTCCACATTGAGGCTACCTCAGCGATGTCCTCGGCGGAGACCACCGGGCGGGATTCCATAGATTGGCCCCGGCGCAGTTCCTCGATACGGGCCAGCAAACGGTTTTCCTCTTCCCGCAGGGCAATGGCCTGCTCAAAGTCCTGCTGCTCCACGGCGGTGTCCTTGCGTCGGCGCAGCGTTTCCAGTTCCTGCAGGACCTGGCGCAGCGGAGAGGAGGTGCCGATCCGGTACATACGCACGCGGGCAGCCGCTTCGTCCATCAGGTCAATCGCTTTATCCGGCAGATGCCGATCGCTGATATAGCGGGCGGAGAGCCGTGCGGCGGCGATCAGGGCCTCGTCGCTGATTTTGACCTGGTGGAAGTCTTCGTAGCGGGGGGCAATGCCGCGGAGGATGTGGATCGTTTCCTCTACCGAAGGTTCGTTCACATAGACCGGCTGGAAACGCCGTTCCAGGGCAGCGTCGCGCTCGATGTACTTGCGGTAGTCGTCCAAGGTGGTGGCCCCAATGCACTGAATCTGGCCGCGGGAGAGGGCCGGCTTAAGGATGTTGGCCGCGTCCAGGCTGCCTTCCGCCCCGCCGGCCCCGATGATGGTATGGAATTCGTCGATGAAAAGGATGCTCCCGGTTTCCCGAATCTCGTCCACCACCCGCTTCAGGCGTTCCTCGAACTGGCCTCGGTACTTGGTCCCGGCAACCACGGCCCCCATATCCAGGGCCAGAAGGCGCTTGTTCAGGAGGGGTTCGGGTACCTCGCCGCGGACGATGCGCTGGGCCAGCCCCTCGACGATGGCGGTCTTGCCCACCCCGGGATCGCCCACCAGCGCCGGGTTGTTCTTGGTGCGGCGAGAGAGGATCTGGATGACCCGTTCGATCTCGGTCTCGCGGCCGATAACCGGGTCCAGCCGGCCAGCCCGGGCCGCCTCGGTCAGGTCCAACCCCAGAGCATCAATATAAGGGGTCTTGCTCTGTTTGGCCGCCGGAGCGGCTACGGTGGCAGGAACCTCCTGCAGGACCTGCAGGAGGCGTTCCCGTACCTTGTTGGGATTGGCCCCAACGTTATCCAGAATGGTGGTGGCCACATTGTCCTGTCCCCGCAGGATGCCCAGAAGGAGGTGCTCCGTGCCGATGTAACTGTGGCTGAGGCGACGGGCCTCCTCCATCGCGTACTCCAGCGCCTTTTTGGCCTGAAGCGTCAATTCCCGCTCGTGGGAGGAAGAGCGTTCCGGACGGCCCACCAGGAGTTCGATGGCCTCGCGCACCTTCTTCGCGTTCACCCCCATCTCGGCCAGAACACGGGCCGCCGTGCCTTCACCTTCCCGAATGAGACCCAACAAGATGTGCTCAGTGCCGATGTAGCGATGGTTGAGGGCGCTGGCCTCTTCCTGGGCCAGGCTCAATACCCGTCTGGCACGTTCGGTAAATCGCTCCAATGGATTGCCCATTCGTGTCCTCCTCGGTGACCCGGGGACTCTTACCAGCGCCTATCCGGCCTGTCCAGGTCCTGTCTCCGCGACCTTGTCTCCCATATCGTGCTGGGCCCGACGCAGACTCAGGCCGATGCGGCGGTGGGCGGGGTCAATCCGAATCACCCGCAGCGTCACCCTATCCCCCTCCTGGACCACCTCACGGGGATGGGATATCGGGGTGTCGGAAAGTTCCGAAAGGTGTACCAGCCCCTCGACACCATCCTCGATCTGAACAAAGGCTCCGAAAGGGGCCAGTTGGGTGACCCTGCCCTGAACCAATTGCCCCAGTTGATACCGTTCGGCGATCGTTTCCCAGGGCTCTGGCTGGGTACGCCGGAGGCTCAGGGCGATGCGTTTGCGCTCGCGGTCCACTCCCAGGACATAGACCTCTACCTCCTGGCCGACCTGGACGACCTCGTTGGGGTCGTCCACCCGCCCCCAGGAGAGTTCAGAGAGGTGGATCAGACCGTCGGCGCCGCCCAGGTCCACAAAGACACCGAAGTTGCAGATGCTGCTGACCACGCCGTGGTAGATTTTGCCCACCTTCAGCGTCTCCAGGAGTTCCTCCTTGCGCATCTGCCGATACCCCTGCAGGGCCTGACGCTGAGAGAGGACCAAACGGTTGCGTCGGCGGTCGAGTTCGATCACCTTCAGCAAGAGGGTCTGTCCCACCATCTGGGCCATCACCTCCGAGGGTTGGTTTCTCCGGCCTCCCATCCCGGCGATCTGGGAGATGGGGACAAAGCCCCGTACGCCGCGCAAGTTGACCAGCAGTCCCCCTTTGTTATAGCCATCTACGGTGGCCTCGATCAACTTGCCCGCGTGGTGGATTTCCTCCAGCCAACGCCAACTTTTCTCATGGCGCGCCCGGTCAATGGAAAGGAGGGCCCGACCCTCTTCATCTTCGCCCCGCAGGACAAAGACCAGGACGGGAGAGCCGACCTTCAGGCTCTCCAGTTCCCCGGCCTGGGCGGCCTTGCGAAACTCACGGCCGGGCACCACGCCCTCGGATTTGGCCCCAATGTCCACCAGAATCTCGTCCTGGCCGATCTCCGTAACGATGCCCTCGACGATGTCCCCATAATCTGGGGCGGAGTAAGTATAATTGGGGTCTTCCAGCATCCGCATCCAGACCTCTTCACTGCTAGGCTCAGAGGCGGCCGTTCCGGCAAGCCCCCCGCTACAAACAGTGGCTTCTGGCGAATGGTCACGTTCCCGGGTCGGTTCAATTCCCTCGGTATGGATGCTTTCTTCCATAACGCTGCTCCTCAAAGAAGTTTTGGCCCAGGCCTTTTCCTGGCGGAAAGGTCCTGCTACTTTTCATTATACGGGATTTTCGGCCAGAACGCAAACGCCCAGACAAATTTTGGGACACACCCGTCCATCCGAAAATCCCCATCGGGTAGGCGAAGGCTCTGCCTTCATCTACCCGGCACTGCCTTCGCTTGTCCGTAAACACGGCAAAAGGATACATGTTTTCGTAGGGGCGGGGTCACCCCACCTCCACAGGGGGCTTTGACGCCGGTTAAGGCTGTGCAAGCGTGGCATCCTGCGTCCGCGTAAATAGGCTTGAATCGGACGAATCGAGGATGCCCAACTACAGATATACACCCCACGGCAAAACGCCTCTTGACAAAAAGCGGTGGATGGACTACGATAAGACCACCTGTGAAGACGGGAACAGCAACTATTCACCGCAGAAACGGAGTCCGACCTGCTTTTTAGCGAAGGGCCGACCGGTCTGGGAAAAGCGTCAAAAAATCTCGGCCTTCTCCACGTCTCTGCGGCGAATTCGGCATGAGGCTGAGCGGTTACATTTTACGAAAGGGCTCCGGGATGTACCTTTTGCTCACCAACGACGACGGGGTGCAGAGTGCGGGCCTGCTGGTCCTGAAGCGCTCTCTGGAGGAAGTGGCCGAGGTAGCCGTATTTGCTCCCGACCGCAACTGGAGCGCGGCCGGCCACAGCCGCCTCCTGAACGAGCCGCTCACCGTGCGTACCCTCCATCTGGCCGACGGTTCCTCCGTCCAGATCAGCAACGGCACCCCCTCCGACTGCGTGGCCCTGGCCCTGATGGGGCTCCTCCCCCGCCGGCCGGACCTGGTAGTCTCGGGCATCAACCGCGGCCCCAACGTCGGTTCCGACGTGACCTACTCCGGCACGGTCGCCGCCGCGATGGAGGCCGTGCTCTTCGGCGTTCCGGCCATCGCCATCTCCCTGGACGGCTACGAGAACTGGGATTTTTCCTTCGCCGCCTCCTTCGCTCGGCGGCTGGTCCTCGAGGTGGTCCGGCGGGGGCTTCCCCCAGGCGTGCTCCTGAACGTCAATGTGCCCAACCGACCGGCCGAGGAGATACGGGGCGTGGCCATGACCCGCCTGGGCCGGCGCATCTACCGCGATGAGTGGGAACTCCTCGAGGAGAAGGAAGGGGTGCGTCGCTATCGCCTGGGCGGCCCTCCACCCACCGGAGAACTCATCCCCGGCACCGACCTGGCCGCTCTGGCCACCGGCTACATCTCCATTACCCCCTTGCACCTAGACCTTACTGAACACCGCTTCTTGGAAGAGATGCGCCGCTGGGAACTCTAATGCCCGGTCTTTTCATCCCCCTTTCATCTTGTTCCGCTAAAAGAAACCTTTTAGGTGTGTCTCAAGTTTATCGGAACCCGGGCTGTTCCCTTACCCCGCCCCCCTCCTCCCCAGAGAGGAAAGGGGGGCAGGGAGTGGGGGGCGAGGGCGAGGGGAACAAGCAACCGGCTGCAAGGAGGAGGTTATGATTCGGGTTTCGAACCTGAGCAAATGGTACGGGCCGTTCCAGGCCCTACGGGACGTTTCCTTTCAGGTAGACGAGGGCGAGATTGTGGGACTGCTCGGCCCCAACGGGGCCGGGAAAACGACCATCATCAAAATCCTTACCGGCTACCTGCATCCCGACGAGGGCACCGTCCTTATCGGAGGAATGGATGTTCTCACCCACACCCGCGACGTGCAAGCCATCATCGGCTACCTGCCGGAAAACGCCCCGCTCTATCCCGAACTTTCTGTCCAAGGCTATCTCCGAATGATGGCCGAATTGCGCCAGATTCCCCCGGACGAACAACTGGAGTGTATCGCCGAAGCCGTCCAGGCTACCGGCCTGGAGGACCAGTTGACCCGGCCGATCGGCCAACTGAGCAAGGGCTACCGCCAGCGCGTGGGCCTGGCCCAGGCCATCCTGCACCGGCCAAGACTCCTCATCTTGGACGAACCGACGCTGGGGTTGGATCCAACCCAGGTGTTGGAGGTGCGCCGGCTCATTCGCCGGCTGGCTCGGGGAAGCACCATCCTCTTCTCCACCCATATCCTCTCTGAGGTCGAAGCACTTTGCGACCGGGTCATCATCCTCATGAACGGGGAGGTACGTGCCGATGCCCGCCTTTCGGAGTTGGCCTCTACGCCCGACGCCATCGTCGTCCTGGAAAGCGTCCCGGCCGGCCTGGAAAATTCCCTTCGCAGCCTCCCCGGCGTGCGTGCCCTGGAGCCCTTCCGCTCCGCCGACGGCTACCCAGCCTTCCGCATCCGAGGCAGCGCCCCGCATAGCGCAAACCTCTGCCCGGCCATCTACCGCCTGGCTCGCCAGGAGAACTGGCCGCTGCGCGAACTGCGCCGGGACATCCGTACCTTGGAAACAGTCTTCAATCAACTGGTAGCGACGGCGTGAGGTGACCTATGAAGCAAATATGGGCCATTATGCGCAAAGAAGTGGCCGGCTACTTTGGTTCGCCGATGGCGCTCATCTTTGTCGGCGTCTTTCTGGCCGCCACTCTCTTTACCTTCTTCTGGGTGGGGGCCTTTTTTGCCCGAGGCGTGGCCGAGATTCGCCCCCTTTTCCAGTGGATGCCGGTGCTCCTCATCTTCCTCGTCGCTGCCCTGACCATGCGCCAGTGGAGCGAGGAGCAGCGTTCAGGGACGCAGGAGGTGCTCCTGACCCTGCCCGTGTCCTCAATTCGCCTGGTCTTGGGCAAGTTTCTGGCTGTGATGACCCTGGTGGGCACGGCCCTGGCGCTCACTTTGTTTCTGCCGGTAAGCGTGTCGCTTATGGGACCGCTGGACTGGGGTCCGGTGGTGGGAGGGTATCTGGCAGCACTCCTCCTGGCGGCGGCCTATGCCGCCATCGGCCTTTTCCTTTCCTCCCGCACCGATAACCCGATCGTTGCCCTGATTCTCACCATGCTCCTAGGAGGCATCTTTTACCTGGCCGGATCGCCGGCGGTGGCTGGCTCGGTCGGAAGGACGGCGGGGGAGGTCTTGCGTGCCATCGGTTCCGGCAGCCGCTTTGAGAGCATCCAGCGTGGCGTGGTGGATGTGCGCGACCTGGCCTATTACCTTTCTCTGGCCGGCTTCTTCCTTACCTTGAACGTCGTCTCGCTGGAGGCCAAGCGCTGGGGCCGCGGCCGACAGGCCCGTGCCGCCCGCCAGGAGGTCCTGGGCACGGCGGCCCTGGTACTCCTGAACCTGGTGCTTCTGAACGTCTGGCTCTCTCCGCTCGTGGTGCTGCGCCTGGACCTCACCGCCGACCGGGAATATAGCCTTTCCTCGGCCACCCATAACCTCTTGGCCGGGCTGCGCGAACCGCTCCTTATCCGCGGCTACTTCAGCGAGGAGACCCACCCCCTCCTGGCCCCGCTCGTTCCCCGCATCCGGGACATCCTGGAGGAGTACCGCATCGCCTCGGGTGGGAAGGTCCAAGTGGAGGTCGTAGATCCGACCAAGAACTCCAACCTGGAAGCCGAAGCCAACCAGGTCTACAGCATCTTCCCCGAACCGTTCCGCGTGACCGGGCGCTACGAGGCCAGCATCATCAACTCTTACTTCCATCTCCTGGTGCGCTACGGCGACCAGAATACGGTGCTCACCTACCGCGACCTGGTCGAGGTAACGGCCAACCCGGACGGTTCGGTGGACGTGCGGCTGCGCAACCCGGAATACGACCTGACCCGTTCGATCAAAAGGGTGGTTTACGGCTTCCAGAGCGTGGAAGCCATGTTGGCCGCGCTGGACCGGCCGGCCGAACTGACCCTCTACGCTACCCCAAAAACGCTCCCCGAATCGCTCTTGGCCACCCCGGAGACCATCGCCAAGGTAGCCGGCGAGATGGTGGACAAGTCCCGGGGACACCTGACTTTCCGAACGGTGGACCCGGATGCCCCGGATAGCCCTATTACCCGCCAGCAACTCTACGACCGCTACGGCATCCGCCCCATCGCCACCTCGCTCTTCTCCAGCGAGAGTTTTTACCTGCATATGGTGTTGCAGATGGGCGACCGGGTTCAGGTGATCTACCCCGGCCTGCAGATGGGCGAATCCGACATCCGCACAGCCATCGAGGCGGCACTCAAGCGCATCGCCCCGGGCTTTATGAAGGTGGTAGGGCTGTGGACACCGCGCCTTTTACCTACCCAGAACATTTTCGGGCAGTTGCAGCAGCCCCTCTCCAGTTGGGATCAGGCACGGCAGGCCCTTCAGGAAGAGTATGAGGTCCGCACCATAGACCTGCGCAGCGGGCGCGTCCCGGAGGACGTAAATGCCCTCGTCCTCATCGCTCCCCAGAACCTGACCGAGACGGAGCGCTTCGCCGTGGACCAGTATCTCATGCGCGGCGGCTCGGTGATCGTCGCCGCCGGCAACTACGGCCTGACGGCCGACCCCGTCACCGGCTGGCCGATGCTTCAGCCGTTGGAAAACGGCCTGGGGACGCTTCTGGCCGCCTACGGCGTTCGGGTGGAACCCGGGCTGGTCCTGGACCTGCAGAACGACCCTTGGGTGGTGCGCCTCGAACGCACCATCGCCGGCCAGACGACTTCTCAATTGGCGGCTATAGACTATCCCTACTTTGTGGACATCCGCCGCAGCGCCATGGCCGGTGGAAGCCCGATTATCGCCGACCTCCAGGCCGTGACGCTTCACTGGGCTTCGCCCATCAGCGTGACGCCGGCTCTGGAGCGCCAGACGGCCGTCCTGCTCCGGTCCAGCCCCAACTCCTGGGTCAGCACCGAGGTGCTGACCGACCTGGAGACGTATCCGGCCGAGGGCTTCCCGCCTCCGAAGGAGTTGCGCTCCTACCCCCTGGCGGTGGCGGTGCAGGGCATCTTCCAGAGCGCCTACAAGGGTCAGTCGCCGCCGAAACTCTCCAGCGGGGAGGAGCCGCCGGCAGTGATCGAATCCTCGCCGGATACGGCCCGGTTGGTGGTCATCGGCAGCGCCGAGTTCCTGGACGACCTGATCTTTGATGTCTCGAGCCGTTTGATCGGGGAGTCTTATTGGAATAACCTGAAATTCCTCCAGAACGCCGTCTCCTGGGCCACCGAGGACGTGGACCTGCTTTCCATCCGGGCCCGGGGCTCTTTCGTCCGAGTGCTCAAGCCGATGGATGAGGGGGAGCGCTCGGCCTGGGAGGTGGGCAACTATGCCGTGGCCCTCCTCACCCTGGTGGCTCTGGGAGTTGTCTGGAACATCCGCCGTCGGCAGGAAAAGCCGCTGCCGCTTCCGGTGAAGGAGGAGGTGGAGCGATGATGAAGAAGCGAACGAACCGGATTCTGGCCGGCCTGGCGGTGTTGCAGGCCGTGCTCATCGCCCTCGCCTTCTGGCCGCGGCCGGCCGCCTTCCGCGTGGAACGCCTCTTCCCCGACCTGACCGGCAGCGCCTTCGTCGCCCTGACGGTGACGGGGGAGGAAGGGCAGAGTGTGACGCTGCGTCAGAAGGAGGGCACCTGGGTGCTTCCGGAGGCCGATGATTACCCGGCCCAATCCAGCAAGATCGTCCCTCTCCTGGAGAAGATCGCCGCCCTGACTACGGAGAACCTGGTGGCCCGAACTTCCGCCAGCCACCGGCAACTCAAGGTGGCCGAGGACGCCTTCGTCCGACGACTTGATCTGGAGAAGGCCGACGGCGGCCACATTCGCCTCTACCTGGGGACCTCGCCTCGCTTGAATTCGGTCCACCTGCGCCTGGACGGGCGAGAGGAGACCTACCTGGCTGGCAACCTCAGCACCACCGACATCGGGGCCTCGGCCAGTGCCTGGGTGGATCCGATTTACTTCAGCCTGTCGATGACCGAGGTGGTCCGCTTCCGCCTGGAGAACGCCCAGGGGGTTTTGACCTTTACCCGAGAAGCCGGGGGGGCCTGGAGCCTGGCCGAGTCAGGGCCGGAGGAAAAGGTGGACCCGAGCCGGGTGGAATCTTTCCTCCGCCAGGTCACCTCCATCCGAATGCTGGAACCGCTGGGTCGGGAAAGGAAGCCGGAGTACGGGATGGAAGCGCCCACGGCCGTGCTTGCCCTGTGGACGAAGGACCGGGAGATCACCCTGACGGTGGGAGCGCCCAACGAGAAAAAGACGAACTATGTCTTCATCTCTTCGGAATCGCCCTACTACGTGCGGGTGGCGGGCTACACCGTGCGCGACATTGTGGAGAAGGGGCGTAGCGACTTCCTGGTGCCTCCGCCCACGCCCACCCCGACACCCACGCCGGAGGTGATGCCCACTCCCGTACCGGCCACGATGCTTCCGCCGACGCCTACCCTCACCGCCACGTTGGAGGTCACGCCCACCTCCGTACCGTCCACGGTGTCCCCGACGGAAACGCCGTAGGTAGGGGACGCCTCGTTGATTTGCCTGGGCCGGCCTCTTCAGGTATAATGGCCTCGCCGGGGTGTCCCGGCCGTATTCGAACGAGGAGCACAGGACGGCGATGGCCAAAGCGTTGTCCCGGGCGCAGTGGAATTGCGCTCATACGGGCGCGATTCAATCGCGCCCCTACTGCGCTGCACCGGAAGCCGGCCGGCCCTCTATTCCGGCCGGCCTTGCCCTATCCCGTCGGGGAATTTCCCTGGAGACGCTCCTCTACCTCCTCATCCTGGCCCTGGCCCTCCTCACTCGCTTCGCCCTCCTGGACGATATGGCTCTGCACCACGACGAGGGCATCCACGCCCTCTTCGGCTGGAATATCTACCGGGGCTACGGTTGGGTACACGACGCCGTCTACCACGGCCCCCTTATCTACCATGCCGTCGCCCTCTCTTACTTCCTCTTCGGCGATAGCGACGCCACCTTCCGCCTGATCCTGGCCGTCTTCGGCACGGCCACGGTCATGTTGCCGGCCCTTTTGCGCCGCTACCTGGGCCGCTGGGGAGCGCTCCTGGCTGCCTTCCTCCTTCTTATCTCGCCGACCTTCCTCTACTTCGGCCGCTTCGGCCATCCCGACGTCTTTGGGGGCTTTTTCACCCTCCTCTTTTTCGTCTGTGTTGTGCGCTACATCGGCGAAGGGCGGGACCTCTGGCTCTACGGGGCGGTGGTGGCCACCTGTCTGCACTTTTGCGCCAAACCGACCGCTTACCTGGTAACCGCCGTCTTCCTCCTTTTCCTGATGGCCCGGGTGCTCTGGGAACGCTACGGCTTGCACGCCTTCTGGCTCCTGCTGGGCCTGCTCCCGGCCGCCCTGGAGGACCTCTGGCAGGCTGTAGGCCGGGGAGCGCTCCTTCCCCCCCTGATCAAAGTCTTCGGCCTCCCGCTGAGCGCCTTTTCCCTGGGCTTTCTTCTGGCGACTGGGGCAGCGGTGCTGGTGATGCTGGCCCTGTACCTCCGGGAATGTCGCAGGGCAGCCCGTTCCAACCCGTCGCTGGACCTGGTGGTCCTTCTCCTGGCCCTGGTCCTACCCCTTCTCTCGGCCGTTCCTCTGAACGCCTTGATCGCACTGCGCGGCTTGCCCCCGCTGGGGTATAACTCTACCGAATTCCCTTCCGAGGTGGTTCCTCTGGCCCTGATCGCCGTCGCTTTCACCTTTGCCCTCTCGGTTGCCCTGGGCCTGCTCTGGGACCCCCGGCGCTTCGTTCTGGCCGCAGGACTTTTCTGGGGCGTCTTTTTCGTCCTGCATACCTCCTTCTTCCAGAGCATGACCGGTTGGGCCACCGGCCTCCTTCAACCGTTGGGCTTCTGGCTCACCCAGCAGGAGGTCAAGCGCATCCACGTCGGCCCGCAATATTTTCTGATGCTTATCTCCGTCTATGAGCCGCTTTCCCTCCTCTTCGGCATCCTGGGCGTTTTCTACTTTGCCTGGAGGGGGCTGACGAAGACGGGTGAGGTGGATGGGCCGACCCATCCTGCGCCGCCGGCCGCCGCCCCGGGGGTTGCCACTGGGCTTCTGGCCTTCTGGGCCCCGCTGGCCCTGTTCCTCTACTCCTTTGCCGGCGAGCAGACCCCCTGGCTGAACGTCCATCCGGCCCTGCCCCTGGTCCTCCTGGCGGCGACGTTCCTGGGGCGGGTGGTTGCCGCCCGGCCCGAGGGGGTGGGCTTCCTCTGGCGGTGGCTCCGTCGGGGTGGGCCAGGCCGGGCCCATCCCCGCGCCGGCGGCGGCCGGCGGCGCGCCGGGCATCCTGGGGAGGGCAAGCCCGGCCCGGCCCCGGCCCGCCTCTGGGCCGATCGCGCAACCTTCCTCCTGGGGGCCGGGCTTCTCCTCTGGGCTGGCCGCGCCCTCTTCTCCCGGCCGACCGATCTATTCCTCTGGCTTGTAAGCGCCACCATCCTCCTGGGGCTGGCCTACTTGGCTTTCTCTGGGGAAGGAAGGGGCGAGGCGGCCTTCCTGTTGCTGGGCCTGGTGGCCATCGGGATGTTCCTCCTGGGAGCCACATCCCTCTCCTTCGGCTGGCCGGCCGAAAGCCCCCAGCAAGCCTACGGGGAGTGGTACGCCCTCTACGTCCCCTTGGCCATTGCCGCCGCTGCCCTCCTTATCCGGGCCCTCCTGGTGGGGAAACAGGCCTGGAAGTCGGCGGCTCTCCTCCTTCTGGCCTTCCTCTGCCTCTACAGTTTCGGCAGCGCCTTCCGGCTGACCTACCTGAACAACGATACGCCGGTGGAGATGCTCATCTATGTCCAGACTTCCTCCGATCTGCAGTGGGCCGTGGATGAGGTAAGCACCCTCTCCACCCTCACCACCGGCGGCCGGGACATCACCGTCCTCTATGAAAACGAGGTGGCCTGGCCCCTGGAATGGTATCTGCGTAATTACCCCTATCGGGCCCTGGTCGGGGCTGTCGTCACCCCTGCCAGTCTTCAGCAGCATCCGGACGCCGCCGTTATCCTGACCTACCGAACCTTTGGCAGCGAAAGCACCGCCTTCCTGGAAAAAGACTTTGCTCCCAGCACGGGCGCAGCGGCGCTGCGTCCGTACTATGCCTTCAACTGGTGGTTCCCCGAGGAAATCTACCGGAGTGCACGCACCTTTGTGGAACGTCTAGCGCCGGAGTTGCTCCAGGAACACGAGGACCAGGTTGCCGCCATGGAGCGAACCTCTTTCCTTCTGCCCCCCCTCTTTTCCCGATTCTATCAGGCGGCTCAGGAGGTTGGGCGCTTCTCGCTGGGACCGGCCGGCCCGCTCCTCGGCCTCCTGCGTCCGGCCTCTTTCCCCACCGGCTACAGCCTCCTGGGGCAGAGGCGCGAACCCGGCCTGGGCGATGTCTTCCGGGTCTTTCTCAACCCCACCGGGCAGGCCCGCATCTGGCGTTACCTCCTCTTCCGCCAGATTCCCTCCCCGCTGGGAGCCCGCGAGTTCGCCGTCTACATCCGCCGCGACCTGATCCTGCCGCTGGAGTGGTTGAAGGATAGTATCCCTAAACGTTGACCGTCGGGTGAAGAAGATGGCTGAAAGAGAAGGATGGCATGCTCAGGAACAACCGGAAAGTGCCGGCCGGCCGCCTTCGCTCCTGGACCGGACGGTGGACCTGACCCGCGTCAGTATGTCGGTCTGGATTTTCCTGGGCCTCCTGGTGGCGGCGGCGCTCCTGCGCCTTCTGGACCTGGGCGGCCAGGCGATGCATCCGGACGAATCGCTTTATGCCTGGTTCTCCTGGCAGTTCTACCGGGGTGCCCTCCCTTATCAGTACGATCCGGCCTTCCACGGCCCCTTTCTCTACCACCTGACCGCCCTCTTCTACTTCCTCTTTGGAGAAAGCGACGCCACGGCCCGCCTGGGCCCGGCACTGGCCGGCATCTTGCTTGTGGCCCTGACATTCCCTCTGCAGCGCTGGTTGGGCCGCTGGGGCAGCCTGGCCGCACTTGCGCTGCTGGCCCTTTCCCCTTCCTTCGTCTACTTTTCCCGTTCTGCTCGGCCGGAAGCATTCGTCGCCCTCTTCGCCCTGGGCATAGCCCTTTTCCTTTTCCGCTACCTGGAAGAGCGCCGTCCCGCCGACCTGGTCCTGGCCGCGGCCGGCCTGGCCCTGGCTGTAACTGCCCATGAGGCGACCTTCCTTATCGGTTTGATCTTCCTCTCCTTCCTGGGCTGGGCCTATCTCCTCCAGGTCCAGGGGGAGCGCTTTCGCGCCGAGGGAAGGACCATTGCCGGCCTGGGCTTTGCACTCGGCCTCCTGGGAGCGTCCGGCCTGGCCGCGCTGGGCCTCGCTCCGGCCCTGCAGGCCACCCTTATCCTGCTGGCCTTTCTTTCCCTGGGTTACCTGGGCCTTTCTTTCCTTCGTCCGGATGCCTCTGCTCTGGTGCAGGCGGTGCGTTCTCTCCAGAGGGACCCCCGTCCTTTCTTCACCGCCCTGGGCGTCTTCGGCCTGATCTTTGGCCTCTTCTTCACCACCTTCCTCACTCACCCGCGCGGCTTCTTGGACGGCCTGGTGCGAGGAATCGAGTATTGGGCCGGCCGACAGTTCTTGCCCCAGAGCGGAGGGCCCTGGTCTTATTACCTGGTCCTTCTGGCCCTCTACGAACCGATCGCCCTGACTGCCGGGCTGGCTGGCCTGGGGCTGGTTCTGGCCCGGCTGGGCCGCTCTCCTAAGACAGAGGAGGCCGGCCGGCCGGCATCTCCCCTCTTCCACATCTTCCTGGCCTATTGGGCCGTCTTTTCCTTCCTGGCCTTTTCTTGGGCCGGAGAAAAATCCCCCTGGCTCCTTCTGTATGTGGCCCTGCCCCTTGTGCTCCTTTCGGGCCTGGCCCTGGAGCGCTTTGCCTCCTGGTGCGCTTGGCGCGAACTGTGGCGCTACGGCGAATGGGCCGTCGCCCCGCTTTTCCTCCTCCTGGCCTTTGCCCTACGCGGCCTGGTGGTTTTAGGCCAGGGAGTGGCCCCCCATGCCCGCGTGGAAGAGTACCGGACACTCCTGATGGGCGTCCTCGCCCTGATCGTCCTCGGGCTGCTGGCCTTCCTGGCCCGGCGCATCTGGAGAAGCGAAGGCCGTCGCATCGGACAGTCGTTCGCCGTCCTGGGCCTCCTCCTCCTGGCCCTCTATATCGCCCGCAGCACCTTCCGGCTCAACTTCTACGGCGGCGACTCCCCCCAGGAGATGCTCATCCGCGACCAGACCGCCCCAGATGTGCCCCTGGTGGTACGCCAGATCGAACGCCTGTCCCGCGATCAGACCCGCAAGAGCGAAAAGCGCACCGCCGCCGACCCCACCGGTGGACACGGCCTGCGAGTGCTTATGGACAACCCCTGCCCGACGGAGCCTCCCGACCCCTCCTGCGTGAACACGCTGGCCTGGCCCTTCCGTTGGTATCTGCGCGACTTTGAACGGGCCGGCACCCTCACCGAGTTTGATGGAAGCCAGGGCCCGCCCCGCACCGAGGGGGACATCGTCCTGGTCCTGGCCGAGCACGAACCGGCCCTGCGCACCGTCCTGTCCGCAAAATATACCGGGATGCGGTTGAAATTGCGCTGGGGGTTTCCTGAGGAGGGAACGTTCCGGCGCTGGACCTTTTTCTATACCGGGGCCGCTGAATCGGGCTATCAGACGGTGCCTCTCCTGGCGTTCTGGAACTATAGCCCCAAGGGACTGGGGGACCTCTGGAACTACTGGCTCTACCGCCAGTTGCCGGCGGATGTTACCTATCAGGTTCAGCCTGGCGAGAGCATCACCTCCATCGCTGCCCGTTTGGGAGTCGCCTCCGAGAAGATCCTTTCCCTGAACGGCGGCAATCCCAACATCGCTCCGGGTCAGGCGTTGCGCGTTCCCCTGGTGGTTCCCGCCCGGGACTTTTACCTCTATGTGCGGAACGACCTCCTGCCGGCCGGCCCCTCCGCCGCCGGGGAAGACCCTTACCTCCAGAAACTCACCGAGCGCACGGCCGTGCAGGTGCTGGGCGCCCCGGGAAGCGGTCCCGGCCAGTTGTGGGCTCCGGGGGCCATCGCCCTGGACGCCCAGGGGAACCTCTTCGTTGCCGACAGCGGCAACCATCGCGTGGTGCGCTTCGACGCCCAGGGGAACTTTTTCTCCTGGGGCTCCTACTGCGACCTCCAGACCGGCGATGGCTGCCTGGACCCCGATGGCGAAGGCCCTCTGGAGGCCGGGGACGGCCAGTTCAAGACGCCCTGGGGCATCGCGGTGGATGGGCAGGGACGGGTTTACGTCGCCGATACCTGGAATCACCGGATCCAGGTCTTTGACGGCAAAGGCCGTTTCCTGGGCAAGTGGGGCGAGGGCGTGCTGGTGGACACGGGGGAGGACGCTGCCGCCCGCGCTGCCCATCCCTTTGGCTTCTACGGCCCCCGCGCCGTCGCCGTGGATCCCCAGGGAAATGTCTACGTAGCCGATACGGGGAACGAACGCATCCTGGCCTATCGGATCCGTCCGGATACTTCCGGCCGTCTCGCCGCCGAATATCTCTACCAGTGGGGCACGGCCGGTTCCGCGCCGGGGCAATTTCTGGAGCCGGTCGGCCTGGCCGTGGATGCCTCCGGCCGCATCTACGTTGCCGACGCCTGGAACATGCGCCTCCAGGTCTTTGCTCCAGGTCCGGATGGAAAAATTGCCCCCTCGCCGGCCGCAACCTGGGAAGTTCCCGGCTGGGAACTCTCCACGGGAGATAACAACAAGCCTTATGTAGCCGTCGCTCCCGGCGGGCAGGTCTACTTCGCCGTCCCGGGCCGTAACTATGTGGCCGCTACCGATGGAGCGGGGAAGGTGCTCCTGGTCTGGAGTGGAGTGGATGCCGGCCGGGTGCCGATGTCCATCCCCGTCGGCATCGCCGTAGACGAACTCGGCCGGGTCTATGTGAGCGATTCGGGGAACGGACGCATCCTGGTTTTTGGAGTGCCATAGGTCGGATTGACCATCCGACCTGCCCATCGTCCCGATGGGCGACAAGGTCGTCCCTACCACGGACATGCACCTACTTTACGTTGCGCTGAAGGACTTTCGCAACTACCGCCGCCTGGAGGTCTCTCTTTCGCCGGGGGTTACCATCCTCTGGGGACCGAACGCTTCCGGCAAGACCAGTTTCCTGGAGGCGTTGGTCCTTCTGGCGACGGCCCGTTCTCCAAGGGCCGGAGCCGAACGGGAACTCATTCACTGGGAGTCCCCGACAGAGATGGACCTGCCCCCCTTTGCCCGTATCGTCGGGCGGGTGGAGCGGAAGGACGACCCCTTGACGCTGGAGGTGGCCGTCCAGCGCCTGCTGGACCCGCAGGGGCGGCTCACCGGGCGCTGCCAGAAGCGTTTTCTCCTCAACCGCCGGCCGGTGCGGACTCGGGAAGCGGTCGGCCGGCTGCAGGTCGTCCTCTTCGAGCCGGAGGACCTCAACCTGATCACCGGTTCCCCCGCCCGTCGGCGAAACTACCTCGACGCCGTCCTTCTGCAGACCGACCCGCGTTACTGGCAGGCTCTGGAGCGCTACCGGCGTGTCGTTCTCCAGCGCAACCGGCTGCTCCAGGGATGGAAGGAAAAGGGAGGACGACCCGGCGGGCCATCCCTACCGCCGGAGGCGCGGGAACAGGTGGCCTTTTGGAACCGGGAGATGGTGCAGAACGGCGCTTACCTTATCGTGGCCCGCCATCGCCTGGTGACGACGCTTGGGCCGCTCCTGGAAACCCTGCACGGACGGCTGGCCGGTGCCCCCGAACCCCTGCGACTCACCTACCGGCATCATGTCCCCTGCTGTCCCGAGGAGGATGAGGAAAGCGTAGCCTATGCCTTCCGCCAGGCCATGGCCCGGGCTTGGCCCGAAGAGGTGGAACGCGGGATGACCCTCCTTGGCCCCCACCGGGACGATCTGGGCTTTTCCTTGGGGAAAATAGACCTGGCCGTCTACGGTTCCCGCGGCCAGCAGCGCACGGCCACGATCGCCCTGAAACTGGCCCAGGTGGAGTGGCTGAAGGAAAGGGCCGGCGAAACCCCGGTCGTCCTCCTGGACGACGTCCTCTCCGAACTCGATCCGGAACGAAGGAACTATCTACAAGGGTGGCTTCTGGAATGGCCGGGACAGGTCCTGGTCACCGCCGCCGACCGACAGGTCTTTCACCCGATGGTGTTGGAGCAGGCCACGGTAGTTCACATCGTATCCGGCACCTGGGAGACGCTGCATTTGTAGTAGGACTTGCGCAATTGGGATGAGTTCATAGGGTGGATAAGCCAGATAGGCTCGGATGGTGTCCCGAAGAATCGCCGCCTTCGCCTCATACCAACTTCTCCTTGTCCGTAAACGATAAACCTCTAACCTCAAAAAAGCCCTCAAGGAGAGCAAAACCATCGCATCGGGGTGGGTTCATCGGCAGGCAAAAGGGTGTGTCCCAAATTTGTCGGGATGAGGTAAAATAGGGGTAAAAAGGGAGGAGGATGCACCGGTGGGAAAAGAACCGTTCAAGATGCCATACCCCCCGACAGGGGTGGCGGGGGCAGAGCCCCCGACAAAGGGGCCGGCCGGCGGTTCGGGACACGCCTTGGGCCGAGCGGCCCGGCCCGCCGGCCGGAAGCGAGGCCGGCCTATCCCCCTAGGGGGGATTTGGCGGGATGCCCCCCGCCGAACGGCCCGCTCCACCGGATGGGGGATGAGGACGGATGCCCACCGGATTCGGCCGGGCCACGGGGACTTTGACGCCGGCGGCAGCGCCTTTCTGCGGGGGGCTTCGGGGGGCATGCCATGCCCCCCGACGGGGGTGCAGGGGGCGGGTAGGGGCCGGCCGGCGGCCGGCCCCCGGCGAAAAGGCCCGCCGGCGCGTCCCCCGCGCCGGCCCGCACGCGGCGTTCCCCGCGGTGCAGGTCCAGGGCCCAGCGACGTTTCCCCTCGGCCGGGGTAACGATGCCGCCGACGCTCCACCCCCTTTCGCCCAGAACGCCGGCCAGGCCCAGACACACGGTCGTCTTTCCCACGCCCGGCGG
>JASFBA010000080.1:0-2080 GCA_036172265.1 Chloroflexia bacterium | reverse complement strand
GCCGGCCGAGTCTTCGATGCCGAGGAGGTAGTCCATGTAGTGGATGCCTCCTTGGACTTCTGGCTGACGGCCGGCCGCTATGCCGAACGGTTCGAGCAGGACCTGGGCCGTTTTCTGGGCATGCGCCACGCCCTGCTGTGTAACTCCGGCTCTTCGGCCAACCTGCTGGCCCTCTCGGCTTTGACCTCCCCCCGGCTGGGAGAACGATGCCTGGGTCCGGGGGACGAGGTCATCACCGTGGCCGCCGCCTTCCCGACCACTGTTAACCCCATTTTCCAGAACGGCCTTCTCCCCGTCTTCGTGGACATCGAACTGGGCACCTACAATGTGGACGCCAACCTTCTGGAAGAGGCTGTCTCCCCCCGCACCCGAGCCATCTTCCTGGCCCATACCCTGGGCAACCCGTTTGATCTGGATGCGGTCCTGAGCGTGGCCGATCGCTACCACCTATGGCTGATCGAGGATAATTGCGATGCCCTGGGGTCGACCTACCGGGGACGCTTCACCGGGACCTTCGGCCACCTTTCCACAGTGAGTTTCTATCCGGCCCATCATATCACGATGGGCGAGGGCGGCTGTGTGCTCACCGATGAACCCCTTCTGGCTACCCTTGTGCGCTCTTTTCGGGATTGGGGACGGGATTGCTGGTGCCCCCCAGGGCGGGAAAATACCTGCGGCCGGCGCTTTGGCTGGCAACTGGGGCAATTGCCCCCAGGCTATGACCACAAGTACATCTACTCCCATGTCGGCTACAACCTGAAATTGACCGAGATGCAGGCCGCCATCGGCGTGGCCCAGTTGCGCAAACTCCCCCATTTTATCCAGGTGCGCCGGCGCAACTGGCAACGGCTGTACGAGGGGCTGCTGCCGCTGGAAGAATTTTTTATCCTCCCCCGGCCCACGCCGCATAGCGACCCGGCCTGGTTTGGCTTTGCTCTCACCATCCGCCCGGAAGCCCCCTTTGCCCGCCACGAGGTCATCCGTTACCTGGAGGAAAAGAAGATCGCCACCCGCCTCCTTTTCGGCGGCAACCTGATCCGTCAGCCGGCTTACCAGGGGCTTCCTTTCCGTATCGCCAGCACCCTGGCCCACACCGACCAGGTTATGGAACGGACTTTCTGGATCGGGGTCTATCCCGGCCTGACAGAACCGATGGTGGACTATATGGTGGAAATGCTGACCGCCTTCGTCCGCCAGATCACCCAAAGGTAGTAGGGCTTTCCACCCCTTAGCGCCCGAACGGGTTATTGACGAAAAGGCCTGGAGGTTTATAATAAAATTGTTAGTGGCCGGATAGAATAGAAAGGAGGGTCTATCGGCAAAGAAACATTGTACGGGTAGAGTAAGTTATGACGACAGGAGGTAAACGATGAAAAAACTGCTGCTCGCTCTCGTGATTTTGGCCGTCGCCGTTCCGATGGCCGGTGCCCAGGTGGGCGTGTGGGATTCGTCCTTCAACGTGATCAACCTGGACACCACCGCCGCAGCTACCGTCCAAGTAACCTTCTATAGGGAGGACGGCACTTCGCCAACGATAACTTGTCTGCGCGACGATCCGTCGGGCGGTCCTTGCGAACTCCCCAACCCCTTCACCTTGGGCCCGGGGAAGAAGGAGGAGATCTACGTACCGGCTGTCCCCGGCCTTGGCGACGGTCGCTACTCGGTCGTTATCTCGGCCGATAAACCCATCGCTGCCATTGCCAGCCTGGCCGGAAACGACCTCCAGAAGTTCTACACTGCCAGCTATACCGGCCTGGAGGATGAGGGGCAGGTGCGGATGTACCTCCCCGGCGTGCAGTGGAACTTCTACGCCTGGGATAGCCACCTCTCTATCCAGAACCTGACCAATAACTCGCTGAATATCACCGTCCAGTTCCTTCTGGAAGGCAGCAATACGGTCTGCCATACGGAGGGCCCCCACTCCACACCGCAATATGCCTCCTGGCACTTGGATGTGGGAGCGCTGGACTTGAGCGCCTGCGACGCAGGCACGGATGGCTATAACGGCTCCGCGGTCATCTCTGCCACCGGCCCCATCGCTGCGGTCGACAACCAGACCACCGACCCAAGTGACCCCCTG
>JASFBA010000079.1:0-14828 GCA_036172265.1 Chloroflexia bacterium | reverse complement strand
CTTGAAGCCGCCGCCGGTTCCGGAGATACCCACGGGGACGCGCACGTCGGGGTAGAGTTTCTGGAATTCCTCTGCGACGGCCATCGTGATGGGGGCAACGGTGCTGGAGCCGTCCACCAGGATGGTCCCCTCTACCGGCCCGGGGATGGGAGTGACCTCCACCACTTCCCGGGTCACGAAGACCTGCGGGGTCGGGGAAACGGTCGGGGCCGGCTGACAGGCCGCTACCAGGGCCAGCACAGCCACAAAGAGAATGGACAGACGAAGGTTTCGGGACATTTTCATCACCTCCTTGCTTTTTGCTTTTTCAGGATTCCGAAGGTTTTGGGACATTTTCATCACCTCTTTGCTTCTTCAGGATTCCGTCACTATCATAACCGGCCGTTGTTAAGGGCACGCAAAGGGGGTGTTAACAAGAAGTTAAATGTACCGGGTGCAACGTCTGCCCCTGGGGCGCTTCTTGGGCCATCTATTCGTCCCTGTGGTTTTCTGGGGGTGAGGCGGAAAAAGATGTCCAAATTTACGCTAAGATTCCGCCGGGCCGTGCACCCCCACCGATGACGAACTGATGCAGGTCATAGAAGAGGCCCATCGCCTGGGGCTGCGGGTGATGCTGGCCCCACCTGGACCTGGAGGATGAAGGGGCCACTGGCTGGCGGCGAAGGATACATCGGCAATTACTTCGCGACCGAGGAGCAGTGGGCGGCCTGGTTCGCTGCCTACCGCCAGTTCATCACTCACTGCGCCGCACTGGCCCAGCGGGCAGGTGCTAACCAGTTTGTCGTGGGGACCGAACTCCTGGGGACCACCTACCGGGAGGCGGACTGGCGGGAATTGTGGCGGACGTCTGTTCCCTCTAAAGGCCCTGTTGTTTCCGCATCGCTCCACAGCGGGGAAGAGACCTTGATCACCTGGTGGGATGCGCCATAATTTGCACGTCGGCTCCGTTTATAGTAAAATAATAAGATACAGATATTTTGCTGTTCCGAGGTAGCCCTTGGATAAAATCGTCATTCGGCGGGCTCGCCAGCACAATCTGAAGAACATTGATGTCGAAATACCCCGCAACCGGCTGGTGGTTATCACCGGCATCTCCGGTTCGGGCAAGTCCTCACTGGCCTTTGATACCCTCTATGCTGAGGGCCGGAGGCGTTATGTAGAGAGCCTTTCGCCCTATGCCCGCCAGTTCCTGGGGCAGATGGAGCGGCCCGACGTGGATGCCATCGAGGGGCTTTCTCCCACCGTGGCCGTGGACCAGCGGGGGATGGGGCGTAACCCCCGTTCCACCGTCGGCACCATCACCGAAATCTACGATTTCCTGCGCCTGCTCTTTGCCCGCGTCGGCCGGCCGCACTGTCCGGCCTGTGGCCGGGAGATCGTCCGTCAGTCGCCTACCCAGATCGTGGACCAACTCCTCTCCCTCCCCGACAGCAGTCGCCTGATGCTCCTTTCGCCTCTGGTGCGCGAGCGCAAAGGTGGCCACCAGAAGGTGCTGGAGGACGTGCGCCGGGCCGGTTATGTCCGCGTGCGGGTGGACGGGGAAGTCCGCCTCCTGGATGAGGAGATCGTCCTGGACCGCTACCGTCCCCACACCATCGAGGTCGTGGTGGACCGGCTGATCGTGCGGCGGGAGGGGGAGGAAGTGCTTTCCCCGGAACGCAGCCGGCTGGCCGATTCGGTGGAGACGGCGTTGCGGCTGGGCGGCGGAGTGCTCCTGGTGCAGGTGGAGGGAGAAGGGGAACTCTTTTTCTCCGAACACCTGGCCTGCATTCGTTGCGGCGTCTCTCTGGGGGAGATCGAGCCGCATAACTTTTCCTTCAACAGCCCTTACGGGGCCTGCCCGGAATGCGATGGATTGGGGACGGTGCAGGAACTGGACCCCGACCTGGTCATCCCCGACCGCACCCTTTCCCTGGAACAGGGAGCCGTCCTGCCCTGGCAGGAGATGGGCCGGCAGGCCGGCGAATACTACCGGCACCTCCTGCGGTCGGTGGCCGCCCACTATGGCTTCTCTACCCAGGTCCCCATCCGCGAACTGACGCCCGACCAATTGGGCCTCCTCCTCTACGGCAGCAACGGCGAGGTCATCCTCCAGCGTTACCCCGGCCCCGGCGGGCAAATGCGGGAGGTCGAAGCCCCTTACGAAGGGGTCATCCCCAACTTGCGCCGGCGTTACAAGGAAACCTCCTCGGCGCGGGTGCGGGCGCAGATCGAGCGTTACATGCGGCCGCGGCCCTGTGCCCGCTGCCACGGGACACGCCTGCGACCGGAAGCGTTGGCGGTGAAGGTGGCCGGCCGCTCCATCGCCGAGGTGGCCGCGATGTCGGTGGCTCAGGCCCGTGTTTGGCTAGAGGAACTCCTGGACCCGGAGCGTTCCCCGCTGAGCGCTCGTGAGCGTGCCATCGCTGCCCCGGTCGGACGGGAACTGCGTTCGCGCCTGGAGTTCCTCCAGGCCGTGGGCCTGGACTATTTGACGTTGGACCGTCCCAGCACCACCCTGGCCGGAGGAGAGGTGCAACGCATCCGCCTGGCGACGCAACTCGGCATGGCCCTGATGGGCTGCATCTACGTCCTGGATGAGCCTTCTATCGGCCTACACCCCCGGGATAATGACCGGCTGATCCGTACCCTGCAGCACCTGCGCGACCAGGGGAACACCGTGGTGGTAGTTGAACACGACGCGGCCATGATTCGGGCGGCCGACTGGATTATTGATATGGGCCCCGGTGCCGGAGAGCAAGGCGGAGAAGTGGTGGCTTGCGGGATGCTGGAGGATATCCTGCGGGAGACGCGCTCCCTCACCGGTCAGTACCTGAGCGGCCGGCGAAGCATCCCGCTACCCCGGCACCGCCGGCCGGGCAACGGCAAGGAACTGGTGCTGGTGGGAGCACGGGAGCACAACCTGAAGAACCTGGAGGTGCATATCCCGCTGGGCTGCCTGATATGCGTCACCGGCGTTTCCGGTTCCGGCAAAAGCACCCTGGTCAACGATACCCTCTACCGGCGGCTGGCCCAGGCCCTGCACCGGGCCAAGGAACGCTCCGGCAGCCACGACGCCCTTTACGGGATCGAGCACCTGGACAAGGTGATCGCCATTGACCAATCGCCCATCGGACGGACGCCGCGTTCCAATGCGGCCACCTATACCGGGGTTTTTGCCCCCATCCGCCGGCTCTTCGCCCGCGTACCCGAAGCCCGGATGCGCGGCTACGGGCCCGACCGCTTTTCCTTCAACGTCAAAGGGGGGCGCTGCGAGGCCTGTGAGGGGGCCGGCGTCCTCCAGATCGAGATGCAGTTCCTGCCGGATGTCTATATCCCCTGCGATGTCTGCCAGGGCCAGCGTTACAACCGGGAGACACTGGAGATTCGCTACCGGGGGCTGAACATCGCCGAAGTGCTGAACCTCTCCGTGGATGAGGCTATTGCCTTCTTTGCCCATATCCCCGCCATACGCACCCGGCTGCAGACCCTCCACGAGGTCGGGTTGGGCTACCTCAAACTGGGGCAGCCGGCCACCTCCCTCTCCGGCGGAGAGGCCCAGCGGGTCAAACTGGCGGCGGAACTGTCCCGCCGATCCACCGGCCGGACGCTCTACGTCCTGGACGAGCCGACCACCGGGCTACACTTTGCCGACATCGAGCGCCTGCTCCAAGTCCTCAACCGCCTGGTGGATGCCGGAAACACGGTGATCGTCATCGAGCACCATCTGGACGTGATCAAGGCGGCCGACTGGATCATCGACCTGGGGCCGGAGGGCGGGCCGGCCGGGGGATGGATCGTAGCCCAGGGCACGCCGGAGGAAGTGGCGCAGGTGGAGCGAGGTTATACCGGGCGTTTCCTGCGACCCCTTCTCGCCGGCGCCGGACGTTTTTCTGTTGACGAGGGGGATGATTTCGTGTACAATAACAAGTAGTAAGCCAGAGCAAGCAGACAAAATGGTGCGGCACCACGGAGCCTGTGAGGAGGAGCTGATGACCGAAGAGCAGGTTCTTCGCCCCGAGTCGGCCGAGGTCGCTGCCGAGGAGGAGCCGGAACGCTACTATCCCAACAAGATCGGTCGGCTGTTTCTGATGTCCCTGGAGGATGTCATGGGGCGCAATGGGGTCAGCGCGTTGCTCCACATGGCCGGCCTCCGGGAGCGGGTCAACAACTACCCCCCGAACGACCTCCGCCGGGAATACTCCTTTACAGAACTGGCCCGCACCAGTGCGGCCTTGGAGACGATGTACGGCGTGCGAGGGGCGCGAGGCATGGAGTTGCGAGCCGGGCGGGTCGCTTTCAACTACGGGCTGAGGGAATTCGGCCCCCTCCTGGGCATGGCCGACCTGGCCCTGAAGATGATGCCTCTGGGAATGAAGGTCAAGATCGGCCTCAATGCAGTGGCCCAGACCTTTGACCGTTTCACCGACCAGCCGACTCATGTGGAGGAGAAAAAGGGCCAGTTCCTCTATGTGATCGAAAAGTGCCCGGTTTGCTGGCATCGCCATTCGGATGCTCCCTGTTGCCACATCGCCCGCGGCATTATCGAAGAGAGCCTGCGCTGGGTCTCCGGCGGGAGGAACTTTCGGGTGGAGGAGATCGAGTGCCGAGCGGTCGGAGATCCGACTTGCACCTTTGTCATCGACAAGGAGCCTATAGACTGAGTGCTCCTGCTCATAGAGATGTAACCTCGGCCCCTTGCAGGCTCACGGCTTTCTACTTATGATAAAGGATGCAGGCATCTGGACCGTTCCAGGTGGCAAGAGGGCGAAATGCGGCGAGTGATCCTTAGGGTACACGAGCCCATCCCGCCGTTCAACGAACCGGCCCGCGATCTGCGTATCCTCAATAAGCCGCTGTGGCTCCTCCAGCGGGACCTCCTGGCTCGCCATTGCCAGGGGGAGATCGAGGTCGAGAGCCTGGAGGAAGCCGCCTCGCTGCGGGGTGAACTCTTGGTGCATAAGGACAACCTTTTCTTCAACGCCGCGCTGATCGATACCTTCATCGCCCAGGCCCGGGCCCGCGGCCGGCCCTGCCAGATCGCCTTTTCCCCGGACGATCCTGCCATCACCACCCACGCCCTCCCAGTCCAGGACGGCATCCGCCGGCAGGGTGACGTGTATGTGGCCGACCTCTACTATTTTCCCAACGGCCTCGCTTCCGACCCCGAACCGCTGCTTATTGACACCTTGCCCCGGGAGATCGGCTATTACCATATTCCCAGTTATATGGCTCCCCATATGGGCGACCTGGTCTTTTATATCCCCTGGCGGGTTTTCCTCTCGGTGGAGAGTTGGCTTCAGGTCTGGATGGCCAACGTCCCCTTTGGCGTCTTCTGCTGGGGGCGAATCCGGGAACAGGAAGTCGAGGAGAGTTTAGCCCTGAAACTGCGCATCTTTTTCCGCTCTTTGATCGAGCGCAAGCACTTTCTTTCCTGTTCGGCGATGGTCAAGGTCGGCAAAAATTGCTCCATCGCTCCCTCGGCGGTGATCGAAGGCCCTACCGTGATCGGGAACAATGTGAACATCGGGGCCGGGGTGGTGATCACGAACAGCCTGATCGGCAACAACGTGACCATCATGCAGGGCAGCCAGGTGATGCTGAGCGTGGTCAGCGATTACTGTTATCTGCCCTTCCGGGCCGGCCTCTTTATGACCGCCTTTATGGAAAACTCGATGGTGGCCCAGAACACCTGTCTGCAACTCTGTGTGGTAGGAAGAAACACCTTTATCGGGGCGAACAACGTCTTTACCGACTTCAACCTCCTGGGAAAACCCATCCGCATCTGGCATCGAGGACAACTTCGGGAGGCGGGTCTGCCGGTCCTGGGCGGATGTGTGGGCCACAACGTCAAGATCGGCTCGGGCTTTGTCATCTACCCGGCCCGCACCATCGAATCGGGTTCGATCCTGGTCGCCCCCGAAGGGCCGGCTGTGATCACGCGCAACCTTTCGTATGAGGATAGCCTGCAATATCGCTGGATTTACTCGGAGAAACCGGGGACGGTCCCTATGCCGGATGAAGAGCCGCTGGAGGCGGAAAGGTCCGACCCCGAAGGGGACGAACGGCCTCCGAGGTAGAAAGCTGGGCCGGGAAAGCCCCTTGGGGATATAGGCACGGAGGAAGGTTATGCCGAAGCAAAAGATTCTGATCGTCGAGGACGCTCCGGACATCGCCGGCCTGCTCCAGATCTTTTTCAACGCCCAGAACTATGAGGCGTTGGTGGCCAGCCGGGGGGCACAGGCCCTGGAGATGTGCCGCCAGAAGATGCCTGATCTCATCCTTCTGGACATCATGCTGCCCGATATGGACGGCTACGCCATCTGCCAGGCCTTGCGCTCCAACCTGCGCACCAGTCATATCCCTATCATCTTTCTCACCGCACGCGGAGAGAAGGAGGACCGCATCCAGGGCTTTCAACTGGGCGCGGACGATTATATTGTCAAGCCTTTCGATATCGAGGAATTGCACCTGCGGGTCAAGCGGGCTCTGGAACGGGCCTCTTTCCTCAACCTGACCAACCCCACTACCGGGCTTCCCGGCAGCAAGTTGATCGAGGAGCAACTCAAGCGCATCCTCACCCGCCACGACTGGGCGCTGGCTTCCATCGGCGTGGCCCACTTTAGTGCCTTTACCGAGGCCTATGGCTTCGTCGCCGGCGATAACTCCCTGCGCTTCCTGGCCCTGACGCTCAATGAAGCGGTGAACGAAAAGGGCGGGCCGGAGGACTTTATCGGGCACGTGGGCGGGAGCGATTTCATCCTGACCACGCGGCCGGAGCGGGTACGGGCCATCTGCGAGTACCTGATGCAGCGTTTCGACGAGCGCATCGGCACGCTCTACGACTATAAAGACCGCAAGGCCGGCTACATCGTCGTCCACAACGACCGGGGCGAAGAGGTTCAGGTGCCGCTGATGCACCTGGTTATCGGCGTGCTCGACGGAAGCAAGCGCACCTTCAGCGACATCCGTGAACTGACCGAGGCGGCGGCCGAGGTGCGACAGCAGGCTCGTCGCTCCGGTGACCAGGGCAGCCGTATTGCCTATGGGTAATGGACGGGACAAAGTTTCGTGCCGTTGAACCGTAGATGAGAGGTCGCCCTATCCGGGGAGAAGGCCCACCCCGGTGGGAGTGCAGATGATGGGTCTGGTAAGTCGAGCGGTACGCTGGTTACGAGACGGCCTGGCCCCCCAGGACGAACTCGTCGGCAGCGAGCAATTGGCGGCGCTGGCCCGCTGGGCCATGCTGGCCTTTGTCCTGGTGGTAAACCGCTTTGTGGCTCCTTACTGGGGGACGGCCAGCCTCCTCCTGGAATGGGTCCTCCTGCTCTTTGCCCTGGGAAACCTGGCCGTCACCGCCTTTCTCCTGCGCCGGCTGCGCCCCCCCCGGGCGTTCAGCCTGTTGGCCTTTTTCCGAGGCCTGCTGGCTTTCTTCCTGGTCCTGGGCAGCCTGGCCACCCTTCTGGTGATCTGGCGGGATTACGCTTCCTTCCGTCTGGCCCTTCCCTTCATCCTGGCCCTCGGCGCAGGCAGCATCCTGACCACCCTTTTCCTGGGATGGGCCGGCCGCCCTTCGCGAGCCGTCGGCCTCTTCCTCCATCTCCTGGACGTCGCCTTTGTCTCCACCCTGCTGGCCATCGCCCCCAAGTTTCGTGAGACCCCCTATGACATCCTTTACCTCCTGGTCATCCTGCTCGTCGCCCTGCGACTGGGACTGGCGGCCAGCATCTTCCTTTCCCTCTTGAGCGCCGGCCTCTACGCCCTGCTGGTGATCTTGCAGCCGACCGCCTTTGCCACCATCGAGGCCCGCAACGCCATGCTTTCCACCCGCTCCTTCGGCTACCTGGGGATCGGTATCCTCGGCGGCATTCTGGCGCAACTGGTGCGGGTGCAACAGCGCCGGCGGGAGGAGGAACGCCGGCAAAGGCGGGAGCAGGAAGTCGTCCTGCGCGTTGCCAGCGCCATCAGCGCCACGCTGGAACTGGACCGGCTGATGGAACAGGCCTTTATCGCCCTCCGGGAAATCGTCCCCTTCATGGAAGGAGAGATCACCCTTTGGAGCGGAGAGGAGGGCTGCCTGGTCAGCCGTAGTTTGTTCACGCCGGAAGGTTACCTTCCCCGCGAGATGCGCTACGCCCCCGGGGAGGGCTACAGCGGCTGGATGGCCGTGCACCGCCGGCCGCTCTGGATTCCCGACATCGCCGCCGAGAAAGTCGTTCGCCCCAAAATCGAACTGACCTCGGGCGCTTACCTGGGCGTGCCCCTCCTCCTGGGCGACCGGCTGGTGGGGACGCTGGAACTCTTATCTCCCCGGCCGGGCGCTTTCCGCCGCGAGGACCTGGAGATCCTGGTGGCCGCGGCTCCCCAGATTGCGGCCATGCTGGACCACGCCCGCCTGTACGACCGGGTTCGGCAGCAGTTGGAAGAGCGCGTTCGTCAACTGGGCGCCATCGAACAGATTGACCGCGAGTTGAGCAGTACCCTGGAACTGCCTCGGGTGATCCAAGGCGTCCTGGAGCGGGCCATGGAGTTTACCGGGGCCACGGTGGGAGCGCTCCTGGGGATGACGGAGAAGCGGGACGGCCTGCTGATCCTGGCCAGTCGGGGCTATCGGGAGGAGATGGAACGTTACCAGCGCGAGCCATGGCCCCTGGAAGCGGGCATCGTCGGACGGGTGGCCCGTACCCGACGGCCGGCCTTGGTCGAGGATGTTTCCCAGGATGCCGACTATGCCGATGCCGCCGGGACGACGCGCTCCGAACTGGCCGTGCCGATTATGCGGGAAGAAGAAGTGTTGGGGGTGCTCAATCTGGAGAGCGACCGGCCGGCCGCTTTCACCGAGGAGCACCTGGAGTTTGTCCAACACCTGGCCGAACACGCCGCTATCGCCATCCACAACGCCCGCCTCTTTGCCCGCGAGCAGCAGCGCAGCCGTGAACTGGCCGCCCTCCAGGAGGTCGCGCTGGACCTCTCCCGCAAACTGGAGGTGGCCGACCTCCTGCGCTCGGTGGTGGAGCGGGCCGTGCAGTTGCTCGGTGCCAGCAGCGGCGGACTCTATATCACCCTGCCAGGGGCCGATGAATTGGAGTTGCGGGTGGCTTATAACATGCCCGAGAAATACCTCGGCACCCGCCTGAAGATAGGCGAGGGACTTTCCGGCCTGGTCGCCCGAAGCCGCCGGCCGATGTGGGTGGACGACTACCGCACCTTCGCCGGCCGTTCTGCCCATTACGCCGGAGCCGATTTCCGGGCGGTGATCGCCGTCCCCCTCCTCTACGGTGAGGAACTCCTGGGGGTGCTGGACGTCCTGCACGGGGAGGAGGGGCGTACCTTTGGCGAAGCCGACCTGCGCCTCCTTCTTCCCTTGGCCAACCAGGCGGCGGTGGCCCTCTCCAACGCTCGCCTCTTTGAGGAAGCACGCTCCTGGGCCGAAGAGATGGTCCTCCTCCTGGAGGTCAACCGTGCCCTGACCAGCACCCTGGGCTTCCAGGAAACGGTACAGGCGCTCATTCAGGGGGTGCAGCGCCTCGTCCCCTATAGCGAGGGAGAAATCTGTCTGTACGATCCCGACCGTCGAACCTTCACCACCGTAGCCACACTGGGCGAAATGGTGCGTGCCGCCTCGGCCGGGACCTATACCTTGGAACAGGGCTATACCGGCTGGATCGGACGCAACCGCCGGCCCCTCCTCATCGGCGACTGTGCCGCTTTCACCGAGGCTCGCCCGGTGCGCGAGGAGATGATCACAAGCGGCCGCCTCCGTTCCTACCTGGGCCTGCCCATGCTCATCGGCGACCGCCTCATCGGCACGTTGGAACTGGTGAGCGAAAAGCCCTATGCCTTCACCGAACGCCACCTCCGTCTGCTCACCTTGGTGGCCGGCCAGGCCGCCGTATCGCTGGACAACGCCCGCCTCTACGGGTTGACCGAACGTCGTCTGCGCCAGCGTATCGATCAACTCCTGGCCCTCCAGCGTATCGGCCAGGAGTTGAATACCACTCTGCTCCTGGAAGATAACCTCCAGGTGATCATCGAGGAGGCCATCCGGGCTACCTCCTCCACCCATGGCAATATCGCCATGTACGACGAAGAGGCCGGGGCCTTTCGCGTGACCTCCGCCCTCGTCGGCTATACCCCCGAGGAGGCCCGCCTCCTCAGGCAACTGCGCCTGGGCCGGGGCCGGAGCCTCGTAGATGACGTGCTCCGCTCCGGCCAGCCGGAGATCGTCGCCGACACCCAGGCCGATCCCCGCCCAACCTGCGTGAAGCCGGAGACCCGTTCAGCCCTCTCCGTGCCGATCCTCTTCGAGGGGCGGGTGGTCGGTGTCATCAACGTGCGCGGCACCGAGCCTGGGGCTTACGACCAGGAGGACCTCCAGTTTGCCCAGACCTTGGCTGCCCAGGCTTCTCTGGCGGTGGGCAATGCCCGACGCTACGAGGAACTCACCCAGCAACGCGAACTCCTGAGCCAGCGGGCCACCCAGTTGCGCGAAATTCTGGAACTGGGCAACACCCTGCGGGCCGACCGCGACCTTTCCGACATCCTGGGCCAGGTGGCCTATGGCGTGGTAGGCAGCGTCGGCTTTGGGGTGGTCCTCTTCAACCTGGTGGCGGAAGATAACCCCACCGTCCTGGAACGGGTGGCCAGCGCCGGCATCCCCCTGGAGGATTTCCGGCGCCTGCAGGAGGTCCAACCGCCCCTCCGGGCCTATCGAGACCTCTTCCGCGACGAATTCCGCATCAGCCGCTCCTACTTTATCCCGGAGGAAGCCGGTCTCCCCCTGAGCGAAGAGTACTTTTACCGCTTCCCGGGCATGGTCTATGAGGAGGAACTGGAAGCCTCCGAGTGGCATCCCCGCGACCTCCTCCTGGTGCCGATGTATTCGAGTGCCGGTGACCTCCTGGGAGTTATGTCGCTGGACAACCCCTTCGACCGCAAGCGACCCGTCCGCCGGGTGGTGGAGGCTCTGGAGATCTTTGCCAACCAGGCGGCTATTGCGGTGGAGAACGCCCGGCTCTTCCGCGAACGGGAGCGCCGAATTGCCGAACTGAACGTCCTCAACCGCATCGGGCAGGCCACCACTTCGACCCTGGACCTGGATGCCATCCTCCTCTCCATCTACGAGCGTTTGGCCGAGGCGCGGGTCCTGGATGTGGAGAGTTTCTACATCGCCATTTACGACGCCGGGCGCGACATGCTGCGCTTCTATCCGGTGGTAGACCGGGGTGTCCTCTACGAGGCGAGCGAGGGTCCGGCCCTGCAGGGGATGGCCGGTCGAATCGTGCAGGAGCGCCGGCCTCTCCTCATCGAGGACATCGCCCGGGCCGAACGAGAAGGGAAGATCGAGTACGTCAGCCTGGCTGGCTGGGAGGGCGAGCGCACCCAGTCCTACCTGGGCGTGCCCATGCTGGTAGGCGAGGAACTGGTGGGCATTATCGCCGCCCAAAGTTACCGCAAGGCGGCCTATGGAGAGCGCGAGAAACAGTTCCTCTTGACAGTGGCCAACCAGGTGGCTGTGGCTATCCAGAATGCCCGCCTCTTCCGCGAACGCGAGCAGCGGCTGGCCGAACTGGCCATCCTAAACGAGATCGGCCGGGCCCTTTCCTCTGCCCTGCGCCTGGAGGAACTGGTGGAGGTGGTGCACGAGCAGGTCAGCCGCATCTTCGACACCACCAACTTCTACATCGCCTATTACGACGAGGCCAGCGACGAATGGGAGACGCTCTTTGAGATCGAGGAGGGGAAGCGGATCCCGCCGGAACGCTACAAAGTGAGAGCCGGCCTGACCGGCCACATCATCCGTCATAAGTCTCCTCTCCTTTTCCGCAGCCGCGCCGAGATCGAGGCCTTTCATCAGGAACAGGGCATCGCCGTCATTGGACGGCCGGCCTTCTCCTGGCTGGGGGTGCCCTTGATCGCCGCCGACAAGGTGGTGGGGGTGATGGCCATCCAGAGTTACGAGAAGGAGAACCTCTATAGCGAACAGGACCTGGCCCTCTTCTCCACCATCGCCGCCCAGGCCGCCATCGCCATCGCCAACGCCCGCCTCTTCCAGGAGCGGGAGCGAAGGATCACCGAACTGGCCATCCTGAACGAGGTCGGTCGGGCCCTTTCCTCAGCCCTGGAACTAGATCGGCTTTTGGAGGTGGTGCACGAACAGGTCGGCCGCATCTTCGACACCACCAACTTCTACATCGCCACCTACGAGGAGGCCACCGATGAGTGGACATTGGCCTTCCATCTGGAGCACGGGGAGCGGCAGCCGCCCACCCGGCATAAGGTTGGGGCCGGCCTGACCGGCTATATCATCCGCAACCGCCGGCCGCTCCTCCTGCACAACCTTCAGGAAAACCTGGCCTTTCACGAAAGCCAAGGCATCGCTCCCATCGGTGAACGGGCCCTCTCCTGGCTGGGGGTGCCCTTGATCGCCGCCGACAAGGTGGTGGGGGTGATGGCCATCCAGAGTTACGAGAAGGAAAACCTCTATAGCGAACAGGACCTGGCCCTCTTCTCCACCATCGCCGCCCAGGCCGCCATCGCCATCGCCAACGCCCGTCTCTTCCAGGAGCGAGAGCGAAGGATCACCGAACTGGCCATCCTGAACGAGGTCGGTCGGGCCCTTTCTGCAACTCTAGAGCGCGATCAGGTTACCCGGGCCATTTACGAACAGGTCGGCCGCATCTTCGACACCACCAACTTCTACATCGCCCTCTACGATGAGGAGCGCCGCGAATGGGAGACGGTGCTGGACGTCATCGGCCGGGAGGTACAGCCGCCGGCCCGCTATAGCGTGGAGCAGGGCCTGACCGGCTATATCATCCGCAACCGCCGGCCGCTCCTTTTCCACACTTCGGCCGAACTGGAGGCCTTTGAGAAGACCCACGGTTACGAGCGTATCGGCGAGCGGGCCAAGTCATGGCTGGGCGTGCCGATGATCGCCGCCGACCGGGTGGTGGGGGCCATCGGGGTGGAAAGTTACGAACGCGAGTACGCCTATACCGAGGATGACCTGGCGGTGCTTTCTACGGTGGCGGCCCAGGCGGCGGTGGCCCTGGAAAACGCCCGCCTCTTTGAGGAAACCCGGCAGCGATTGCAGCAGGTAAATACCCTGCTGGAGGTTAGCCGCGATGTGGCCACCCGGCTGGACTTGCCCACCCTTCTCCAGTCCATCCTGGAGGCGGCGGTAAAGAGCGTGCCTGCGGCGGAACGGGGCTCTATTCTCCTCCTGGATGAAAAGGCCCAGGAATTGGCGGTGGCGGCGCAGATCGGCTACCCGGATGAGGTCCGCCGGGAGGTGCGCCTGAAGTTGGACGAGGGCTTTGCCGGCTGGGTCTGCCGGGAGGGCCGGGCCGACATCGTGGTGGATGCACAGACCGATCCTCGCTTCCTTATGACCGAGACGAGTCGGGACATCCGCTCGATTATGTCGGCCCCGCTGATCGGCCGGCGTGGCCTGGTGGGGGTGATCAACCTGGACAACCTGAGCCGGCCGGGCGTCTTCGGCCGGCAGGACCTGGAGTTCCTCTCCGGCCTGGCCCACCAGGCGGCGGTAGCCATCGAGAACGCCCGCCTCTTTGAGGAGCGCGAGCGCTACGCCCAGGTGCTGGAAGCACGGGTGCGCGAACTCTCGGCCCTTCTGGAGGGCACGCGGGCCATTACCTCAACCCTCCAACTTGAGGAAGTTCTGGATACGCTGGTGGGGGTGGTCGGCCGGCAGATGGACGTGGCCACCGTGGCCCTGTGGCGGGTAGAAGGCGAATGGCTCACCCCCGCCGCCGCCCTGGGCCTGCCGGAGCGCTTCGTGCGCGAGGTACGGCTAAGGATTGGGGAGGGGCTTTCCGGGCGTGTGGCCGCCACGGGGGAGGTCCTGGCCGTGCCCGATGTGGCCCAACTGGAGCCGGAACTCCGCAACCCGGCCGGTGCCGCCTTCGATCAAGAACTGGACCTGCATGCTTACTTGGGCGTGCCCATCACTTACCAGGAGCGTGTGCTGGGCGTGCTCAGTGTGATGACCCATGAGGTGCGCGACTTTACGCCGGATGAAGTGGCCCTCCTCACCGGTCTGGCCGAGCAGGCCGGCATCGCCGTGGAGAACGCTCGCCTCTTCCAGGAGCGCGAGCGGCGGATCGCCGAACTGATCGCCCTCAACGAGGTCGGCCGGGCCATCAGCACGACCATGCGGCTGGACGAACTCCTGGAGACGATACGCCGCGAGGCTGCCCGGCTGGTGGATACGAGCAACTTCCTGGTGGCTCTCTACGACGAGCGTACCCATACCCTCTCTTTCCCGCTCTATCACGAGTTCGGCCGGCGGACGGAGATGCCTCCCCGGGCCTTTGGCAACGGCCTCACGGAGTACGTTATCCGTCAGCGTGCCCCGGTGCTGATCAGTGGGGACACAGAGGAATTTTGTCGGCAGCACGGCATCGAGCACCGGGGCAACCCGGCCAAATCCTGGCTGGCCGTGCCGCTCACCTATATGGATCGGGTCATCGGCATCATGGCCCTCCAGGATTACGAGCACGTTGGAGCCTACGACGAGAACCACGTCCGGCTGCTTTCCACCCTGGCCGGCCAGGCTGCCGTGGCCATCCAGAACGCCCGCCTCTTCAGCGACCTGGAGGCCTCTCGCACCGAACTGGAAGCCCGCCTGATTCAACTGGGTGCCCTGCAAGAAATGGGCCGTACCATCTCCGGCACTCTGGAGGTGGATACCGTGCTGGACGCCGTCCTGGAGGCAGTGACCACGACCATCGGCTTCTCCTACGCCGTCGTCTCGCTTGTGGATGAGGAGGCCGGGGAGGTACGGGCAGTACGTGGCATCGGCGTTTCCCCGGAGCAGATCGCCG
>JASFBA010000078.1:0-3864 GCA_036172265.1 Chloroflexia bacterium | reverse complement strand
CAGCGGGCTGGCCATGGCCACCAGGACGCGCAGCCGGTCGCCGGGCGGGGTCTCGCTGCTGCCGGGAGGGGCTTCCACCTGGGCCACGCGCAGGAGGCCCCGGTCGCGGGCCACCCAGCCCTCCCCGTCGTGGAGCAGTTCCCAGGGGAGTTTGGCCAGGGCGTCATCCGCCAAGGCCAGGGCCAGGGGGTCGGCGGTTTTCCGGTAGCGCTCCCGCACGGCGCCCACGAAGACGCGGTCAAAGAGCCTCCGCCCGAGGTGGACCAGAAATTCTTCATTCACCCTGTGCCGGGCATCCAGGTAGTCTGCCCACTTCTCGTCGCTCTCCGGCCCGTTGGCGGCCAGGCGCAACAGGTCCAGTTCGGAGGCAAACTCGGCGGGGTCCAGGGGCCGAACAATCTCCGCACGGACGCCGTCTAAGGCCACTTTCTCACGGGCGATGGTTAACATTCCCAACTTCAAGGTGGTATCTCCTCATATGCAACGGCTCTGATGTAGTAATTATATTCTATCTTGCGAATTTTGCAAGGGTGTTTGCCTTTCTCCTCGGCCAAAGGTATAATATCCTCGTTATGAGACCTGGAGGGACTCGGATGAACCAGAATTATGAGAAAATAGACCTCCTTCTCCATAACGGCGTGGTGGTCACGATGGATGGCTTGGAGCATGTCTACGAGCCTGGAGCGGTGGCTGTGGATGACGGCCGCATCGTCGCCGTCGGTCCGGAGGAGGAAGTGGCCGGCCGCTTTCACCCTGTTGAAGAGGTGGACTGCCGCGATGCCGCCATCATCCCCGGCCTGGTCAACGGCCACGGCCATGCGGCCATGAGCCTCCTGCGCGGCCTGCGCGACGACCTGCAACTGGACGTCTGGCTCTTCGGCTACATGCTGCCGGTGGAGACGCGCTTTGTGAGCGAGGAGTTTGTCCGCTGGGGCACGCTCCTGGCCTGTGCGGAAATGATACGCGGCGGCACCACTACCTTTGCCGATATGTACTACTTCGAGGACGCCGTGGCCGCCGCAGCCGACCAGGCCGGCCTGCGCGCCCTCTGCGCCGAGACGATTATGAAACTGCCCACTCCCGATGCCGGAAGTTGCGACGAGAGCCTGGCCTATGCCCGCCGCTTCATCGAGCGCTGGCGCAACCACGGGCGCATCCTCCCGGCCCTTGGGCCCCACTCTTCCTATACCACTACCCCGGAGATCCTGGCCGAAGTGCGCCGGATGGCGCTGGAATACCGGGTGCCTGTCCTCATCCACCTGGCAGAGACGGCCCACGAGGTCGGGGAGATGCTGGAGGAGGTGGGACTCTCCCCGGTGGCCTGGGTGCAGGCCCAGGGCCTCTTCGAGGGGGTGCCGGTCGTCGCCGCCCATTGCGTCCACGTGGACGAGGGCGACATCGCCATCCTGGCCCGACATCGGGTTGGGGTGGTCTCCAACCCCAGCAGCAACCTGAAACTGGCCAGCGGGATTCCCCCTTACCGAAATCTGCTCCGCAACCACCTGGCGGTGGGGCTGGGGACGGACGGCTGTGCCAGCAATAACGACCTCAATATGTGGGAGGAGATTCGCCTGGCCACCTTCCTGGCCAAGGTAACCAGCGGCGACCCCACCGCCCTGCCGGCCCGCCAAGCCCTGGCTATGGCTACCATCGAGGGCGCCCGCGCCCTGGGATTGGGGGAAAAGATCGGCTCCCTGGAGGTCGGAAAGCAGGCCGACATCGTCGTGGTCGACCTGAACCAGCCCCATACCATCCCCCGTTACCGCGTGGCCGAGGACAATATCTACTCCCAACTGGTCTATACGGCCGGCCCTTCCAACGTGCGCCACGTCCTGGTCGACGGACGTTTCCTCCTGCGGGACGGCCGCCTCACCACGCTGGACATCGACGAGATCGCCGCCCGTGCTCAGGCCATCGCCGATGAGATCGGCCGCTTCGTCCTGGCCCGCGAGGAAAACCTCCTGGACAAGATTCTGGCCATCGGCGGGGTGGAGCAGGAGGAAATCTTCGAGGTGCAGGTCAAGGCCCGGGTGCCGGAGCAGACGATGCTGGAGCAACTGCTGGTCTTTCCCCAGATCAGCGACCGTCGGCGCAGCGAGCGGGTCCAGTACGACACCTACTTCCTTTTTCACGACGAGCGCCGCGGCCGGCTGCGTTACCGCGAGGACAGCCTGGTGGACGAAAGCGGCCGTCTCCATCCGACCTATACCCTGACCCTGACCTCGCCAACGCGGCGCGAGGAATACCCCAACGCGGCCATCCTCTCCCGGTCCCGGTACACGGCCGTCGCCGACCGTTCGCTCCGCTTTTACCGGGAGTACTTTCAGCCGGACGAGGTCCGTGAAGTGGAAAAGCGCCGCAGCCGGGTGCATATCAGTTACAAGGGCCAGCACTTTGCCATCAACCTGGACCGCCTGCTCAAGCCGGCCCTCGGTTCCTTCCTGGAGATCAAGAGCCGCACCTGGTCGCGTGCCGATGCCGAGAACAAAGTGCGCCTGATCGGGGAACTCTTGGAGATGTTCCATATTCCTCCGGAAGACCTGGTCAAGAAGGAATATGTGGAATTGAGTGCCGAGGTTTAGGAGACAAGGGGCCGGGATGCGTATCCTGCTGGCTGCCGATGTCTTTCCCCCCCGCTGTGGCGGGGCCGGCTGGAGCACCTATCACCTGGCCCGGGCCCTGGTGCGTCGTGGGCATGAGGTACGAGTTGTCCTTCCTCGGGAGGGGAAAAGAGGCCTGGCCGAACGTGTCTATGAGGGAATCGCGGTCGTGGAGTTCGGCTACCCGGCCCCTTCCCTGCCCATCTTGCGGAACCTCTTTCGCAACGAAGCCCTCTGGCCGCGCCTGGGGCGTTTCCTGGCCCGAGAAGTTCGGAAGGGGGGCTATGACCTCATCCATGCCCAGCACAGCCTGACCGTCCCGGCAGCGGTCCGGGCCGGCCGCGCCACAGGCGTCCCGGTGGTTGCCACCGTCCGCGATTACTGGCCCCTCTGCTACCGGGCCACCCTGCTCGTCCGGGGGAATACGGCCTGCGCGGGATGTCGCCTGGCCGGGGCCCTCTCCTGCTTGGGCGGAGCCCTTCCCGCCTTCCTGGCCTACCCCTACATACGCGGCAACGTCCGGCGCAAGGCCGAGGCCCTGGCGCAGGCCGACGCGGTCATCGCCGTGAGCCGCTTCCTGGCCGGCCGGTTGGCCGCCATCGTCCCGGCGGAAAAGTTGCACGTCCTGCCCAACCTGGTGGACCTGGAGGAAGTGGACTGCCTCGTCGCCCAGGGGCCGGCCCCTTCCCTTCCCGGCCCTTTTCTCCTCTTCGTGGGCAAGGTGGAGGCCAACAAGGGGGTGTACGAACTCCTGGACGCGCTGGGACAGGTTGCAACCGAGGTATCGTCCGAAGAACGCCTGCCCCTTGTGGTGGCCGGCGACGGCTCCCTTTCCGGTCGGATGGAGGCGGAACTTGCAGCTCTGGGCTGGCCGGTGCATTTCCTGCGCTGGGCCGAACACGATACGGTGCTGCGCCTGCTGGCTCGCTGCGAACTCTTGCTCTTTCCCTCCCGCTGGGAGGAGCCGCTGAGCCGGGTGCTCCTGGAGGCCTGCGCCTGCGGGACGCCGATCCTGGCCATGTCCACCGGGGGGACGCCCGAGATCCTGACCGATGGGCAGGACGGGGCCCTCGTGCCGCCGGAGGCAGGAGCCTTTGCCCGGAGACTGCGGGCGTTGCTGGCCGACCCGGCTGAACGATGCCGGCTGGGGAAAGAGGCCCGTCGGACGGCCGAGGCGCGTTTCGCCGCACCGGTGGTAGCTGAGCAGGTGGAGCAACTCTACAAGCGTCTCCTGGCCGTTCGATAGGAAGGGTAGGACAACTCT
>JASFBA010000077.1:0-29431 GCA_036172265.1 Chloroflexia bacterium | reverse complement strand
CTACCGTTCCAGTCGCCATCGGGTCTCCTCCGGGCCGTCCTCCAGGATCACCCCCAGTTGGGCCAACCGGGCGCGGATGGCATCGGCCCGCGCCCAGTCTTTCCGAGCCCGGAACTCGGCCCGCAGTTCGATGAGGAGGCGCAGGAGGTCCTCCGTCAGGCCGGCCGGCTCCTCCCGGCCCAATTCGTCGGGGATCAGGCCGAGCACCGTGTCCCCGAGTTCGCGGTAGAAGGCATCGTAGGCCAGCAGGGTGCCCCGGTTCACCTCCCCGGCCTCGACGCGGGCGTTGCTCTCGCGGACGACGTCGAAGAGGACGGAGATGGCCACGGGGGTGTTGAAGTCATCGTCCATCGCCGCCAGGAAGCGGGACTTGTGGGCGGCCAACTGTTCCTCCACCTCAGGGGAGGCCGGCCCATCGGGAGCGGTGGGAATCCGCGCCCGTACCCGGCGCACGGCCTCGTGCAGCCGACCCAGCCCCCGCTCGGCGGCTTGCAGGCCGGAGTCGGAAAAGTCCAGCGGGCTGCGGTAGTGGCTGGAGAGGACAAAGAGGCGGATGGACAGGGGCGAATAGGCTTGCGAAAGGCGGGGATGCTCCCCCCGCAGAGCCTCCTTAATGGTGATATAATTCCCCATAGATTTGCCCATGCGCGCTCCATCCACCGTGACCATGTTGTTGTGCATCCAGTAGCGCACAAACGGCTTCCCCGTGGCCGCCTCTGACTGGGCGATCTCACTTTCGTGGTGGGGAAAGATGTTATCCAGGCCGCCCCCGTGGATGTCCAGCGTCTCGCCCAGGTACTTCATGGACATGGCCGAACACTCCAGATGCCAGCCGGGGAAGCCCCAGCCCCAAGGGCTGGGCCAGCGCATGATATGCTCCGGTTCGGCCCGTCGCCAGAGGGCAAAATCGGCCGGATGGCGTTTGTCGGGGTTGGCCTCGATACGCACTGCCTCCAGGAGTTCCTCCACCCGCCGGCCGGAAAGCTTCCCATACTCGGGAAAGGTCTCCACCGAGAAATAGACCGAACCGCCGGCCTCGTAGGCGTGGCCCTTCTCTAAGAGGACCTTGATGAGTTCGATCTGCTCCGGAATGTGGCCGGAAGCCCGGGGGGAGATGTCCGGACGAGTCACCCGCAGGGCATCCATATCCTCGAAGTAGGAGCGGGTATAACGCTCCACCACCTCCATAGGCTCGAGGCGGTCGCGGCGAGCACCCCTCAGGATCCGGTCCTCGCCGGTATCGAGCAGGTGGCCGACATCGGTGATGTTCTGCACGTAGCGAACGCGGTAGCCCGAGTAGCGCAGGTAACGCAGGACCACATCGAAGGAAACGTAACTTTTGGCATGGCCCAGGTGGGCATGGTCGTAAACGGTGGGACCGCAGACATACATTCCCACCCAACCCTCTTGTAGAGGGATAAACTTTTCTTTCTGCCGGGTCAGGTCGTTATAAATATGCAGTGCCATCGCAACCTCCTACGAACAGCCTCTTTGGAAAATGATGGAGGAACAAACAAAAGGGGACACCGAGCTAGGCCCGATGTCCCCCAGGACACAGGCAGGTCGAAAGGGGGAGAGAAAGACTAGTCCGGAGGAGCGCGGTCAAGAATGCGCCCCTATTCTTCCGAAAGCGCGTGTTCCCTCTCTTTCTTGGCTTTTTCCCCGCCACTTTCCGAATCTCCGTTGGAACCGTTGCCCGAGGAACCGCCCCTACGGTTATCGGTGCAGTACCAGCCCGAACCTTTGAATACAATCGCCGGGGGGAAAAGGAGGCGCGAAAGGCTCCCCCCACAATGCGGACAGCGTTGCAGCGGGTCGTCGCTAAAGCGCTGGACGACCTCGATCGTTTCCTGGCAATTGCGACAGCGATAAACGTAGGTCGGCATCCCCAAACCTCCGTGCACGCTGTAATTACACTCTAACAGGCCAATGTCCATGCAGGAGCAACTCGCTATGCCCCAGCAAGGTTTATTATTATACACCCGAACCGCCGCCTTGACAACATTGTGACAAATTTCACCCGAAGGCTCAGGCCAGCGGATCCCATCGCCCCTCAGTGGAGGCCCGCAGCCACTCCAGGAAGGCCGGAGCCGACTCGCCTACTTCCAGGGCCTGGACCTCCGGCACCTCGTAGGGATGCAGGTCATAGATACGCTGGAGCAACTGGGGGAAGAGGTTACGCCGGGTTTTGATCAGGAGGAGCAGTTCGGGATCGTCGCAGATGCGGTCGCGCCAGCGATAGATCGAGCGGACACCGGAGACGATCGAGATGCAGGCCGCCAAGCGCTCCTCCACCAGCGTCTGAGCGATGCGCTGGGCATGTTCCTCACTCGGTACAGTGCATAGAATCAAAGTGGCTTCCATCGCTTTCTCCTCTCTCGGCGATGACGCGTCCCGCCGGCCGAGGGTTTCCCCGACCGGCCGGTTGCACCCGAACGGCATCGCCGATACGCAACCCCAGCCGGACCGCGGCGCTGTCTTCCCGCAGGGCGATCTCCAGCCGGCCGTGGCTGCCGATGAGGGCCAGCGGCCGGCCGGGCTGGCCCTCGGCGTAGGTGCGCACCAGTCCCCTCAGGCGGCAGGGGCCACAGACAACCTCCACCTCGCCCCGGCCGGCCAGTCCCTCGATCACTTCTGCCCCGATGTTGGTGCAGCCGTTGCCGAAGCGATCGATGTGCACGATCTGCCCGACGATGCTTCCGTCCTCCTCCTGAAGCGGCCGGCGGCCCTCCAAGAGGACAAGGGACTCCCTCGGCCGGCCGAGCACCTCCAGCGGCAGGCCGGAAGCAAGATAGGCCGCTGCCGGGGCAAAGATGTCCCGTCCGTGGAAAGTAGGTGCGGGTTGAAAGCCCACCTCCGAGGAACGCCAGTACTGGGGTTCGCTCAGTTCGACCAGACGGCTGATCTCCCGCTCTTCGGGGCTCAGGTCTTCCCAGACGCAGGAGAGCAAGCCGTTATCGGGGGCGACAAAGAGGGCATGAGGAGTTTCTAGGGCGATAGCCGCCCGTTCCGTGCCGACACCGGGATCCACCACAGCCAAGTGCACCGTGCCGGGAGGGAAATAGGGGTAGGCCTCTGCCAGGAGGAAGGCACCCTGTAGGATAGCCTGGGGAAGAATCTGGTGGGTCAGGTCCGCGATGCGGGCCTGGGGGTAGATGCTCCAGATGACACCTTTGAGCATGCCGACGTAAGGGTCGGCCAACCCAAAGTCCGTCGTGAGGGTGACGATGCCCGATCGCTTCATCGCCCACCTCCACAAGGTCCGGTTGTCGGCATCTATTGTAGGCACTTCCGGCGGGGTTGTCAAGGGGTGTCCCAAATTCGCAGGCCGGTTCGACAAACCGACCTACACCAGTTTTTTTGCCAAGAAGACTATTGACTTTTGGGGTAGAAGGTGGTATAAATAAGATTAGAGCAACAGAATAGACCTAGAGGCCCTTTACCATCCAGGTACCGGCGATCTCCGAGCTGCGGCGGCTAAAGGGAAACCTATGCCCCGCCAGCCGGCAGGGTACGGCTGGAAACGGCCGTGCCTCCCAGTACGGAAAGGAGATCCATCGTCCGGCCTACTGCCGGGCAATGGGTCTCCTTTTTTGTAGGTCCATCGGGCCGGCCGACCCAAGATGTAGGTCGGCTTGGCCAAAACAACCTACATCCTGAAAGGAGGTGATGCCGCGCCCGTTTCTTGCAGGCATGGATCCGATCTTGTAGACGGCGACGGAGGTGTTGGAAATGGCCAAGATTCTGCGTGTCAATATGACCGAACGGACGGCGACCTTTGAGGAAGTGCCGGAAAAGTACCGCCTGAGGGGCGGGCGATGGTTGACCTCCTCCATCACCGCCGATGAAGTGCCCCCAACCTGCCATCCTCTGGGCCCCTACAACAAGGTCATCCTGGCCCCGGGCATCGTCTCCGGCACCAATGCGCCTTCCTCCGGGCGCATCTCTGTGGGCGGGAAATCGCCCCTCACCGGGACGATCAAGGAGACCAACGCCGGCACCCCCTTTAGCCAGCAACTGGCCCGCCTGGGCATCAAGGCCGTCGTCGTCGAGGGCTACCCCAGGGAAAAGGGCAAGTTCTGGATCCTCCACGTGACCAAGGACGGCGCCGAGTTCCTGCCGGCCGATGAGTACGTCGGCCAGGGGCTCTACGCGGCCTATCCGGCCCTTTTCCAGCGCTTCGGGAAGCAGGTGGCCATCATGGGAATCGGCGTGGCCGGCGAGATGCAGATGGCCATGGCCGGCGTCTGTTTCAACGATATTGACGGCCGGCCCAGCCGCTATTCCGGGCGCGGCGGCATGGGAGCCGTCCTGGGCAGCAAGGGCCTCAAGTTCATCGTGGTGGACGAGACCGGTGGCCCTGGCGTCTCCATTGCCGACCCGGCGCGCTTCCGCGAGGGCACCCGGAAACTCTCCGAAGCCCTGCGCACCCATGCCGTCACCAAGAAGGACGGGGCCCTGAACTCTTACGGGACGGCCGTGCTGATCAACATCATGAACGAGGCCGGCGGCCTGCCCACCCGCAACTTCTCCAGCGGCTACTTCGAGGGAGCCCCCAAGGTCTCCGGCGAGGCCATCGCCGAGGGGGTGAAGAGGCGCGGCGGCGCCGGCAAGACCGGCCACCCTTGCCATCCCGGCTGCATCATCCAGTGCTCCAATATCTGGCCCAATCCCGACGGCACGGAACTCGTTTCGGTGCAGGAGTACGAGTCGATCTGGGCCTTTGGTCCCAACTGTGGCATTGATGACCTGGATGTAACCGGCGAATTGATCCGCCTGTGCAACGACTACGGCCTGGATACCATCGAAGCCGGCGGCACCATCGCCGTGGCCATGGAGGGCGGCCTGGCCGCCTTCGGCGACGGGAAAAAGGCCATCGAACTCATGCACGAAATCGGCAAGGGGACGCCACTGGGCCGCATCCTGGGCCAGGGGGCAGCCTTCACCGGCCGGGCGCTGGGCGTCATCCGCGTGCCCCACGTCAAGGGACAGAACATGCCGGCCTATGAGCCCCGAGCCGTCAAGGGCATCGGCGTCACCTATACGACCAACCCCCAGGGCGCCGATCACACCATCGGCTACACCATCGCCCCCGAGATCCTCTCCGTCGGCGGCAAGGCCGACCCGCTGACCCCCGAGGGCAAGGCCGAACTTTCGCGCAACTTCCAGATCGCCACCGCCTTCATCGACTCCACCGGCTACTGCCTCTTCATCGCCTTTGCCATCCTAGACATCCCCGAGGGCCTCGAGGGGGTGGTGGAGAGTTGCGCCGCGCTCCTGGGGGCGGACTGGACGACCGACGACGTCGCCCGGATCGGCAAGGAAATCCTGAAGACAGAACGGAACTTTGACCTGGCGGCCGGCTTCACCAGGCAGGACGACCGCCCACCCGAGTTTATGCGGTACGAACCGCTTCCTCCTCACAACCAGGTCTGGGACGTGCCGGACGAGGCTCTGGACAGCGTCTGGGAGTTTTAGGGCGACCCTTTAGGTCGCCCCTATGCAGCGGGGGGCACGGCCGACCTCGTGCTCCCCGCTGCAGTTGCCAGAGGAATACATGGTCGAGGTGCACCTTTACGGCAAATTGCGGCGCTTTGCCGCAGAACAGGACCCGGCCGGCCTCTCCATCGTCCATGTTCCGGCCCGGGAAGGCGATACCGTCCGGCAGGTACTGGAACGCCTGGGCATTCCGCTGGAGGAGGTTGGCAGCAATATCTTCCTCAACTGGCAATATTCGGCCCTGAGTCGTCGGGTGCGGGACGGCGATCGGCTGGCCATCTTCCCCGACGATATGCAACTGTTGTATCGATGGTACTTCGTCAAGGCAGAGGAGCAGGATGATTCGCGTTGAGGTGCGCCTCTACGCCACATTACGGAAATATGCTTCCACAGCCCGGCCGGGGGAACCGCTTTCCCTGGAACTTCCAGCCGGAACGCCCCTGGGCGACCTTTTATCCCGGCTGGGTATCCCCCAGGAAGAACTGAAGACGGCCTTTGTCAACAACTTGCGGCGGGAGGAAGACTATATCCTCCGCGATGGCGACCGCGTTGCCCTCTTCCCTCCGGTAGCCGGAGGCTAGTTCTTACATCAGCACCAGCCCGCCGTCCACCCCCAGCACCTGGCCGGTGATAAAGCCGGCCTCCTCAGAGCACAAAAAGGCCACCGCCGCGGCCACGTCCTCCGGCTGGCCCGGCCGGCCCAACGGCGTCCGAGCGATAATTTCCTCCCGAACCTTGTCGGGCAAGCCGGCGGTCATCGCCGTGGTGATGAAGCCGGGAGCCACGGCGTTGACCGTGATGCCCCGCGAGCCAACTTCCTTGGCCAGACTCCGGGTAAAGCCGATCAGGCCAGCCTTGGCCGCCGCATAATTGGTCTGGCCGGCATTCCCGGCAATGCCCACCACCGAAGCCATGTTGACGATGCGTCCCCAGCGTTCCTTCATCATCGGCCGCAGGGCCGCCCGAGAGCAGAGGAAGGCACCCTTCAGGTTGGTGGCCAGAACAGCGTCCCAGTCCTCCTCCGAAAGGCGAAGGAGGAGCATATCACGGGTGATGCCGGCGTTGTTCACCAGGATGTGCAGCCCTCCCAGTGTTGCCACCACCTTCTCCACCATCGCCGAAACCTCGGCGGCGACGCTGACGTTGGCCCGCACGCCGAGGGCCTTCCTTCCGGCCGCCTCGATCTCGGCCACCACCGCGCCGATGACCTCCTCGCCAGCCAAGTCGTTCACCGCCACGGCCGCTCCCATTTCCGCCAGACGCAGGGCGATGGCCCGGCCAATGCCCCGCGCCGCTCCGGTTACCAGTGCCACCTTGCCATCCAGCCGTCCGCACATCTCGACCTCCTTATGCGGGCACGGCGTACCGTGCCCCTACGTCCGGGCTTTCTCGATCTCCGCCACGGCTCGACAGATCGCGATCCACTCTTCGGCCCAGTGGACATCCCGCCAGCCAAGCAGACGAAAATGCTCCCCCATCCAGTCCTCGATCTCCTTCAACACTTCCGGCGAGACCTCCGTCAGGTCTTGCAGTGGGGAGACATACTCCGCCGTATGGGGTACGGCCAGCACCTTGTGGTCCCCGTCGGCCCGCAGGAGCAACCCGATGACCCGCACCCGATAACGACAGCCGGGGAAAGTGGGACCGTAGCCGATCACCAGCACATCCACGGGATTGCCGTCGGCCGGGTTGTGGGTACCGGGCAGGTAACCGTACTCGGCCGGCAGCGGTCGAGAGAAGGCCGGCCCTGTCTGCACCCAGCCTTTCCCCGGTTCAAAGACGGTGCGCACCGTACTTCCCCGGGGATTTTCGATCACCACATCCACCGGCCCAAGACCGGCTTCGCTTTCCATAACCATCCTCAACGTGCGCACGGGCCAACGGTTTACGGACAGGTCATCCCGCCGTCCACCACCAGGACGTGGCCGGTGATGTAGGAGGCCTCTGGCGAAGCCAGAAAGACGATGGCTGCAGCCACCTCTTCCAGGCGAGCGAAACGCTTCATCGGGATGATGGTCAGCGCCCACTCCTTCACGCGCTTCGGCACGGTCTGGAAGAGGCTGGTCCCCTCGACGTAGGTGGGGGCGACGGCGTTGACGGTGATGCCGAAGGCAGCGAGTTCGCGGGCCATCGCCTTGGTCAGGCCGACGAGGCCGGCCTTGGCCGCTGCATAGTTCGCCTGGCCCACATTGCCCACCAGGCCGGCCACCGAAGATACGTTGACGATCCGCCCGTAGCCCTGCCGAATCATCGGGCGCAACACCGCCTGGCTGCATAGGAAAGCCGTCGTCAAATTCGTTTCCAGCACCACTCGCCAATCCTCTTCCTTCATTCGCACCATCGTCCGGTCTCGGGAGGTGCCGGCGTTGTTCACCAAGATGTCAATACGCCCGTATCTCGAAAGCGCCTCCTCTACCATCCGGCGCACAGCCCTGGCATCGGTCACATCGGCCTGCAGGGCCTGTGCCCGGCCACCGGCCGTTTCGATCTCCCGCACTACCTCGGCCGCTGCTTCCGCCTGTTCCCGGAAGTTGACCACAACGGCAGCCCCCTCTCGTGCCAGCGCTAGCGCCGTGGCCCGCCCGATGCCCCGGGAGGCTCCGGTGACCAGCGCAACCTGATCTTCCAGCCGTCCGGCCATATTTGCCTCCGTCTACCCTTCGTCCGGCAGCAGGGAACGCACCTGCTCCAGCGTACCCACGCTTCTGACCTCTGCCTCTGGCAGGGTACGGCGGGCCAGGCCGGCCAGGACGGTGCCGGGGCCGATTTCCAGGAAACGGCGCACCCCTTGCGCCCACATATACTCCAGGGAGGCGCTCCAACGCACCGGGGAACAGACCTGGGAAATCAGTTCCTCACGGAACGCTTCCGGCAGGGAAAGCGGCCGGGCGCAGGTATTGGCCACCACCGGAATAGCCGCAGGGAAAAACGCAGCCGCTGTCATTGCCCGGGCCAGGCCGGAGGCGGCCCCCTGCATCAACGGCGAGTGGAAGGCCGCGCTGACCTTGAGGGGGATGACGCGCCGAGCCCCCCGTTTTTGGGCTTCCTCCACAGCCTCGGCCACCGCTTCGGTGGCCCCGCTCAGGACGTACTGGCCGGGACAATTATAGTTGGCAATCACCAGCGGTGCTTTATCTCCACACCTCCGGCAAATCTCTTCCAAAGCCTCTTCCTCCAACCCGATCACCGCGGCCATCGTCCCGGAGCGGGCCTCGCCCATTAGCCGGCCACGTTCCCGTACCAAACGCAGGGCATCAGGGAAGGCAAGGGCGCCGGCCGCCACCAACGCCGTGTACTCCCCCAGGCTATGGCCGGCTACCAGGGACGGACGGGGAAGGCGTTCCGGCAGGTGCAAGCATCCTCTCTCATCGAACCGGCCGCCCAGGGCCAAAAGAACGGCTACGCTGGTCGTAAGAAGCGCCGGCTGAGCGTTGATCGTCTGGGTTAGTTCCTCCTCCGGCCCCTGGAAACAGAGCCGGGAAAGAGGCATGCCCAGCAGGGCATCGGCCTGCCGGTAGAGGTCGGCCACTTCCGTAAATGCCTCGGCCAGGTCTCGACCCATGCCAACGTATTGCGAACCCTGCCCGGGAAAGACCCAGGCGACACTTCCCGGAGTAGGCGATGACATTTGAACCTCCTATATGCGTATTGCGTATTGCATATTGCGTATTGCGTATTGCGTATTGCGTGTTGCGTGTCAACGTGCCAACGTGGAAACGTTCCCTAGACGCCGCCCCAGACGATGACGCCGGCAGCCCAGGTGAGGCCGGCTCCGAAGGCCGTGGTCACAACGATGTCGCCCTCTTTTAGTCGGCCCTCCTCCGCTGCCTCGCAAAGAGCCACGGGAATCGTCGCCGCCGACATATTTCCGTAGCGGTGCAGGTTGACAAAGATGCGCTCCATCGGCAGGCCCAGTCGCTCGGCCAGGGCCTCGATGATGCGCAGATTGGCCTGGTGGGGAACAAAGAGGGAAATGTCCTCCACGCCCAGACCGGCCTGTTTCAGCACCTCCTGGGTGGCCTGGCCCATCGAGCGCACGGCGAAGCGAAAGACTTCGTTGCCTTTCATATGGATATAATGCTGCCGGCCGGCCACCGTCTCCGGGGAGGCCGGCCGAGCGCTCCCCCCGGCCGGCATAATAAGCAGGTCGCTGCCCGCGCCGTAGGCTCCCAGGGTAGAGGCGAGCAATCCCCGTCGCTGCGGGGTCGGTCGCAGCACCGCCGCGCCGGCTCCGTCGCCGAAAAGGACGCAGGTATTGCGATCCTCCCAGTTAGTGATGCGGGAGAGGGCCTCCGAAGCCACGACCAGGACGTTTTCGTACATCCCGCTGCGGATGAACTGGGTCCCTACCGTTAGAGCGTAGAGGAAGCCGGAACAGGCTGCTTCCAGGTCAAAAGCGCCGGCGTGAATCGCCCCCAGGGCATCCTGCACCAGGCAGGCAGTGGCCGGGAAAAGGTAGTCGGGGGTAGAGGTGGCCACGATGATGAGGTCCAGGGCAAAGGCCGGCAAGTCGGCACGTTCCAAGGCCTGACGAGCAGCCCGAACGGCCATCGTGGAAGAAGCCTCACCATCGTCCACCAGGTGTCGTTCGACGATGCCGGTGCGGGTGCGAATCCACTCGTCCGAGGTGTCCACCATCCGTTCCAGATCGTGGTTGGTCAGCACCCGCTGGGGCAAATATTTTCCCCACCCGGCAATGGCCGCGTAACGCGCCATAGGCCTCTCCTGGGGAGCCGATGTACACAACAGAAGAAGACAGGGGGTCGGCCCTTGCCCTGCCTAGCGACACCTGGAGATCTCCGGCGATCCCCTGTCTTCCTGTCGGACCAAGAGACTGCGGCTATTTGCCCTTTTCCTTTTTCTCCTCGATCTCGAGGACTTTTTCCCCTTTGTATGTACCGCACGAGGGACAAACCCGGTGCGGAAGGGTGGGATTTCCGCATTCCGGACAGAAAATCATCTGCCGGACCGAGAGTGCCTGGTGGCTGCGGCGGTTGCCCCGCCGGTGGCGTGAGACTTTCCGTTTCGGTAGAGCCCCCATCTTCTTACCTCATTCTGGCGTTTCATCTGGAAAGAGCAGCGAAGACAGGCCGGCCAGCCGCTCGTCAACTTCCTCCGGATGCCCCTCGCAGGGACCCTCGTTCAAATTTTTTCCACAGATCGGGCAGAGGCCGGCACAGTCCTCCCGACAAAGCGGCCGCATAGGTAGGTTCAGAAGGACCTGTTCCCGTATCGGCTCCGTCAGGTCCAGGATGTGGTGCCCGTCGAGCAAGTAGATGCTATCATCCTCCGGCGGGGGAAGGAGTTCCCCGGTGAGGATGGAGATGCTGGGTTGAAACTCGATCTCCACATCCATATGCAGCAACTGGGTGTACGGCTCCAGGCAACGGCCGCACTCCAGGATGACCTCACCCTCCAGCCATCCCTGCAGGAGAAGGTCCTCGCGCAGCCGGGTCAGGAGAAGCCGGCCGTGCAAATGGTGCACTTCCAGTTCATCGGCCCAGAAGACCTCCTCCTCAATCTCCAGCATCCGCGTCGTGCCGATGGGAGAACGGAGGACCTGGGCCATATTGTAACGCAACATCGCTCCAACCCTCTGGGGCTATCCGGCCCCGTCTAACCGACCGGAGGGGAACACCCCCTCCGGAACGCCCGTATTTTACTACAACCCGGTCGGAAGTGCAAACGTTCTCTTGTGGTATAATAGGGCCTCTGACAGAGGTTAAGAAAAGATGGAGTGGAAGATGGCGACCCTGAACCAGTTGATCCATAACGGCGTCCTGGTGCCGGAACCTCCGGCCCCGCGTGGATTGGTCTTGACCATCCGGGGCCGGCCCGTCCCCCTGACCCCCAGACAGGAGGAGATGGCCCTGGCCTGGGCCAGGAAGCACGGCACCCCTTACCTCCAGGACCCCGTCTTCGTCCGCAACTTCCTGGTCGACTTCAGCCGGACCTTGGGACTAGAAGAGGTGCTTGCGCCCGAAGAGGTAGACTTTGGACCGGCCGTCCGCCTGATCGAGGAGGAAAAGGCCGCCCGCGAACGGCTGAGCCGCGAGGAACGCCGCGCCCTGGCCACTGAACGCCGGGCCCGCCGTGAGGCGTTGCGCGAACGCTACGGCTATGCCATCGTCAACGGGGAGCGGGTGGAAATTGCCAACTTCACCGTCGAGCCGAGCAGCATCTTTATGGGCCGCGGGGAGCACCCCCTGCGCGGCCGCTGGAAAGAAGGCCCCCGCCAGGAGGACATCACCCTCAACCTCAGCCCCGATGCCCCCCAGCCGGAAGGCAATTGGGGTGCCATCGTCTGGCAGCCGGAGGCGCTCTGGGTAGCCTGCTGGCGCGACAAACTTTCCGGCGAACTCAAGTACGTCTGGCTGGGCGACACCACCGCGATCAAACAGGAACGGGAGGTGCGCAAGTTTGACCAGGCCCATGCTCTAGATGCCGAGTTGGAGCGGGTGCGGGCCCGGATCCAGGAAGATCTTTCCTCTCCCGATCCCCGGAAACGGATGCTGGCCACTGTCTGCTACCTGATCGATGCCCTTTGCCTCCGGGTGGGCGATGAAAAGGACCCCGACGAAGCCGATACGGTGGGGGCCACCACCTTGCGCCCGGAGCACGTCCACCTGCGTCCCGACGGAACGGCCGAGTTCCGTTTCCTGGGCAAGGATTCGGTCCTCTGGCACAAGCGGCTTTCCCTGCCCGAGGCCGTCTTCCGCAATCTGGCGGAACTACGCGAAAAGGCGCGTCCTTCCCGTGTCCGAAAGAACGAGAAATCCCACCCCACCCGCGATAAACCCCAACTCTTCCCTGATATTACCAGCAACGATGTCAACGCCTATCTTTCCGGTATCCTCCCCGGGCTGACGGCCAAAGTCTTTCGCACCCACCATGCCACCATGGCCGTGCGGGAGCGTTTGGAGCGTTCGGATGTCCGCCCGGACGACCCCGAATACAAGAAGTGGGAAGCAGCCAGCCTGGCCAATCTAGAGGCGGCCATCCTCTGCAACCACTACAAGCAGGCCCCCAAGAACTGGGAGGCCGGCCGACGGCGTTTCCAGGAGCGGCTGGAACGGGCCGAGGCCCAGGTGAAAAAGTGCCGGGCGGCACTCCGGACTCTGGAGGAAAAGGCCAAAGCGCTGCGTCGGGAAACCCGGGAGGCCCTACGGTCGGCGACGGGGGAACGGCGGGAGCGGTTGCGGGCCCGCTACGAAAGGCGGGAAGCCCGGGTGGCCCGCCAACTTGAAGCGGCCCGGGCGAGGTTGCAGCGGGCGCTACTGGCTCAAGGCCGGCTGCGGGCCCAGGCCTCGATCGCCGAGAAGAAGCGCACCTGGAACCTGACCACCAGCCTGAAGTCGTACATTGACCCCCGGGTCTATACAGAGTGGGGCCGGCAGGTCGGCTACGATGTCCTAGCCTGCTACTATCCCCAAGTGCTGCAACGGCGCTTTTCGTGGGCGAAGTAGGGACAACCCTTGTGGTTGCCCCCTACTGGGGCTACTGGGGCGACCCAAGGGTCGTCCCTACCGTTCCACACCTCGGTAGTGGCCGATGAGTTCCCCCGCGGCCAGGACATGGCCCTGGAGGGCGGCGACGACCTCTTCTCGGGCAGCGCCGGCCGGAAGTTGCAGGGAGATGTCCAGGGCGTAAAGGGTGAAGGCGTAGCGATGGACTTGGCCGGCCGGCGGGTAGGGGCCGACGTAGCCCAACGTCCCGGCTGTGTTGCGTCCCTGGAGGGCGCCGACCGGCACCTGACCCTCGGCCAAGCCGGCGACCTCGGGCGGGATGTTGTAGACGACCCAGTGGGAGAAGGGATAGTTCAGATCATCCACGAGAAGCACCAGGCTTTGGGTCCCGGCCGGCACATTCTCCCAGCGAAGGGGTGGGGAGACGTTTTCTCGGAAGAAGCCGTAGCGTTCCGGGATTTCGCCCTCGTGGGCAAAGGCGCTGCTTTGGAGCACCAGAGGCTGGGCCGGTGGTGTAGCGAGAGACGGGGGCACCGCCGTGGGTTGAGGGGCCGGCGCGCAGCCGGCCAGGAACACGAGCAACAGGAACGCTTCCCACATCCTTTTCATCGGATTCCTCATCGCAGAAACGGTCGAAAGGCCCTGCAGCGCACAACGCAGCAGGCACGCGAAATACCCCGATGGCAGTGGGGAACTCGTAGGCATCGTAGGTGAAGAGATCCTCGCCCAACGCCGGCGTGCGCACCGAGTCGGCCAGATAGATAGGGATGGTCACGTCGCCACGCCGGTGCTCCAGCAAGTCGGCGATCGCCAGCAAATAGTTCACCCGCGCCGTGAGCACCGCCGGCGGGTTTAGGTCAATACCTACAACGTCCCTCAGGATGCTTTCCCATAGATCTCTCTCCGGCACAAAGAGCGCCCAGCCCAATTCCAGCATCCGCGCCATGGCGAGGATGAGAAAGGTGCCAGAGCCGCGGGCCGGGTCAAGGAAACGCGTGTGCTGGACCTTCTGTCGCAGTAAGGCTTCCTGAACCTCTCGTTTGGGATCGAACCAGTCCCCCTCCACCTGGACCAGCAGCCGTTGGACGAACCAGTCGGGTATATTCGGCATGGGCCAGGGGAGCAAGGCCGATTTCTGCACAAAACTCTTCCAAGAGCGGATCTATAGCCCGGCGGAAGTCCGCCTCGGTTGGCCTGGAGGGAAGCAGGCCGTTCGATCGGTCGAGAATCTTCCGGCTCCACTCTTTTGTTTCCACCGGATACCCCCTGAAACAAACGCCAAGTAGTCCGCTCACACCGCTTATTCCCCAGGCTTACTATCCAAATTCCGAGGTGATCTCCTGTACGTTAACTCTTTACAGCCCAACCATAAGATACAAGGCACACAGTCTTACGGCCCCACCATTATAACCTGGACGGCAACCGGATGTCAAAGGGGGGCAGTAATCGCATCTCTGTGGGTACACCACGGATGCGCCGTATCGGGTTTCCTGCCCCCGTAGGCAAAGCCCTGGCAGTCGCCCCCTTTCTGCCCCGATAACCGGCCTGTAACGCCACGCTGACCGGCCGTAGCCCGGCTTCCTGCAGAATGGAAGAAAAGGTTCTGTGGGAGGTGTGGCGATGCTACGTCGTACGAGTTCAATATTGCTTCTACTGATGATCGTCTTTCTCCTGAACATCCTTCCGGCCGTCGTCCAGGCCCAGGGGCCGGTGGAGGATGGATCCTCAGAGAACTCGACTGGTCCTCAAGCGGTGCTTTTGCAGTCCGGCCCCGAGGGATTGGTTGTGGAGTGGCGCTTGTCCGCCTTTTCCATAGAGGAGATAGCGCTGGAAGGGACGCTTTATAGCCGCATCGTCGCGCCGGAGATGGGGCTTACGGGGGAGGCCGGCCGCCCACAACTTCCGGCCGGGGAGTCCTGGCTCGGCCTCCCCCCCGGTGCGACGGCCGAGGTCACCGTCCTGGAAGCGGAGAGGGAGGACCTTGGGCTTCCCCACCCGGTTTTGCCTGTTCCCCAGGCGTTTCCTCCGGAACCGCGCCCAGGTGAAGAGGCCCCGATCTGGCCGGCGGAGCCTTCCTACCGTTACCTGCCCGACACAGCCGTCTACGGCTCCGCGGCGGCCTACCCAGGAGTCCTGGCCCGTATCGAGGGGGAAGGCTGGATTCGAAGCCAGCGCGTGGCTTTGCTGCGCTTTTATCCCTTCCAGTATGAGCCGGCCGCCAGCATCGTCCACGTCTACCGGCGCCTGCGGGTGGAGGTGCGTTTCGGCGGGCCGGAAGTGCAGGGAGGGACGGCCATGCCCGAGCCGGCTCCCTTCGAGACCCTTTTCCAGACGGTACTCCTCAACGCCGACCAGGCCCGCCTCTGGCGGAGCACCGTCGCCCCGCCAGCCCTGCCGAGTTCCTTCCCCATTTTCCCTCCCCGGCCAGCCGTCAAGGTGCTGGTGGACCACGACGGCTTCTACCGCCTCTCTTTCGAAAGGCTGCGCCAGGCCGGCGTGCCCATAGATGAGGTGGACCTGCACACCCTTCGCCTCTTCCTGGACGGCCAGGAGGTCGCCCTCTGGGTGCCGGACGAGAACCCCCACCCCGGCGAACCGGCCGAAGCCCTCTTCTTCTACGGCCAGGGGGCCCGTTCCAAGTACACCCAGGAGAATGTCTACTGGTTGACCTGGGGAGAAGGGGAAGGCCAACGCATGGGCGAACGTCCCGGGCACCCGGCCGGCCTGCCTCCACTGGGCAATTTTGTCGCCACGGTGCGCAGCGAAACCAACGCCCAGTATACCAGCCTCCTCCCCATCGGCGGGGACGACGTGGAGCACTGGTTCTGGACCTACCTCTATACCGGCGGGGCGCGGGAGAAGACCTTTTCCCTTTTTACCCCGGCTCCGGCCTCCGGCCTCTATACCGCCACCCTCCACCTTTCCCTCTACGGCGGCTTTGCCGCCTGGCCCAACCCCGATCACCACGTCCAGGTCTACCTGAACGACGCCTTCCTCGGCGAAGGTTGGTGGGACGGCCAGACCCCTTTCACCCTGGAACTGGCCTTTCCACAATCCCAATTGAACCCCGGGGAGAACCAGGTGCGCCTGCTCGCCCCCGGCGACACCGGCTACAGTTACGACTACTTCTACTTGGACTGGATCGAGGTATCTTACCGACGTACCTTCACCGTAGAAGGCGACCTTCTGGAATTCTCCTTGGAGGGCACCGGTAGCCAAGATGTGCAGGTGGAGACCTTCTCCGGCGCAGAGATCCTCGTCCTGGACACGAGCAACCCACTGTCCCCGATGCCCATCGTCGGGGGAACCGTCGAGGCAACCCCCGGCGGCTACCGTTACACCTTCGCCCACCAGGATACCGGAGGCCTCTCCCGGTATCTGGCCACCACCCTGAGCCGAGCCGAGGAACCACGAGCAGTCCTCAAGGATCAGCCCTCTTCCCTGTACGCTCCAGATAACCGGTCCGACGTCCTCCTCATCGCCCCGGCCGCACTCATCCCATCCATCGAGCCGCTGGCCGCCGAATACGCCGGAGAGGGGCTGTTGGCCCTGGTGGTGGACGTACAGGACATCTACGACGAGTTCAGCGGCGGCCGGCGCGACCCCCGCGCCATCCGCTCCTTCCTGGCTTATACATACGCCCACTGGACCCCGCCCGCCCCCACCTACGTCCTCCTGGTCGGCGACGGCCATTATGACTTCAAAGACTACCTGGGAAGCGGCCTGCCCAACCTGATTCCGCCTTATCTGGCCTATGTGGACCCCTGGATGGGCGAAACGGCCGCCGATAACCGCTACGTCTCCCTGGTCGGCAACGATGTCCTGGCCGATATGCTCCTGGGCCGTCTGCCGGTCAATTCGCCAGAAGAGGCCGCCACCGTGGTGGACAAGATTCTGGCCTACCGTCGGGCGACGGTGCCGGCCGACTGGCAGGGGCGCGTCCTCTTTGTGGCCGACAACGCCGACGGGGCCGGAAACTTCCCGGCCCTTTCCGACGAGATCGTCGACTTCTATCTGCCCACGTACTATGCGGCGGACAAGGTTTACCTGGGCGTCAACTACCCCTACGAAAATCCCGCCGTGACCGCCCGTGCGGCCATCCTCCAGGCCCTCGACTCCGGCCGGCTCCTCCTGAACTATGTCGGCCACGGGGCCATCTATTTCCTGGCCAGCGAGCGGATGCTCCAGGCCGGGGATGTGGACGCCCTGAACAACGGAAGCACCCTTCCCGTGCTGCTCTCCTGGTCCTGCTATGCCGGCCTCTACAGCCAGCCCTACCCTTCTTCGCCGGCCCTGGGCGAGGTCTGGGTGCGGGCTCCCCATCGAGGGGCCATCGCCGCCTGGGTGCCCACCGGCCTGGGGCTGGCCTGGGCTCACCACTATATGAACAAAGGCTTCTTCGAGGCCCTCTTCTTAGGGCGAGAAGTTCCCCTGGGTCAAGCCGCCCTGGCCGGAAACTTGCGCCTCTATGCCGCCGCCCCTTCGATGGGCTACCAGTTGGAAACGTACGTCCTTCTAGGAGACCCGACCCTGAAGGTGCCCGTGCTCCCGGCCGACCTCTCCCTCCAGGCCGGTTCCAGCACGCCGCAGCCGGTTCCGGCCGGCGGCGCCTTCACCATGACCCTGACCTTGGCCAACCTCGGCCCGGCAACGGCCTATGAGGTCATCCTGCGGGCCGAAGTGCCGGCGGGCTGGAACCTCCAGGAGTTTACCTCCCCCGGTCTGGATCTAACGCTCGTTTCCCTGAATCCGCCGATTTGGAAGATCGCCCGAATCCCCGCCGGCGCGGGCGGCATCCTCTTCCTCCGCTTCCAGTCCGGAATGAGGGAAGGAAGGTGGCCACTCGTTTTCACAGTCGAGACCGGCAGCCGGGAGGTCTATCTGGAAAATAACCTCCTTTCCCTGGAAGTGAACATCGTCCAAGCCGGCCAGCCGCATCTCCTCCTGGCCCAGGTAAACCCGCCGGCTGTCCCCACCGGCGGCCAGGCCACCGTGCTGGTGACCGTCCTGGACGCTTTCGGCCGGCCGGTCTCCGACGGCACCATGGTAACTTTTGCCACCACCCAGGGACGCATCGTCCCCCGGGAGGTCGTAACAATCCAGGGCCTCGCCCAGGTTACGTTCCTGGCCGAGAAAGCCTCCGGAGAGGTCTGGCTAACTGTAAGCAGCGGTCCGGCCCGCAGCCTGGTTTTTATCCGTATCCTGCCCACACCGGATACGCAGACGCTTCCCGGCTCGGGCATACGTCGGGGCAACCCCACCGGCCGCCCGTAGGGACAACCCTTGTGATTGCCTCTATGGTCGTCAGGTGCAGGCTGGTCAAACCGATCCGCAGGTCGCTTCACAAGGTTGCCTATCGAGGCAGAAAGGAGTTCGGGATATGATCAGGAATTCCATCCCCCTGCTGGGGGCCATCCTCGTGGAGCATGGAAAAGTGCAACCGGAGATGCTCGACCATGCCTTGCAGGTGCAGCGCACCTCCGGCACTGTCGTGCGGCTGGGGGAGGTTCTGGTGCAACTGGGGTATGTAGCCGAACAGGATGTTCAAGAGGCCCTGCAGATGCAGCGTCGGATGGCCGAGGAGGTGGCCGGCCTCCTCTCGCCGATGGAGGAACGGCCGACCGTTCTCCTGGTCTGTGAACACGAGGCTGCCGAGACAGCCTTGCGCGGCCCACTGTCCTGGCTGCTCTACAACCTGGTGCGGGTAGATGCCGGGGCCGCTGCCCGGCGGGCACGGCATGGAGAGGTCCGGGCCATGCTCTGGGAAATAGCCCCGCCGGAGGAAGAAAAACTGCCCCCTCTTCAGCACTGGCGGCATGGCTGTCCCGATCTGCCTCTGGTCGTCCTGGTCCATGAGGGGTGCCCGGCCCGGGTCATCGAGCGGATCTTGCAGGTCGGAACCGACCAGGTGCTGGTCCTGCCGACAGAAGAACGCAGGCTGGCCTGGGCGTTGCGGCGGGCCGTCGGCCGACAACGCCTTCAGGAACGGCTGGAGGCCCAGTGTGCCCGTCTGAGCCGTATGGAACGGTTCTTGGCCCTGCTGGAACTCCTGGGGCAGGTTCTCGCCGCCACGCCCGACGAGGAGACGCTGCTACTGAACCTGGCCGGTGGGATAACCGGCCTTCTGGAGGTCGAGGCCTGCCTAGTACAGTGGGACCGGAGGTCGGGGGCCGTCATCGCCGGACCCCAGGCCGGCCGGCTGGAGGAAGTGCCCGAAGGGATGCAGCGGGCCTTGGAATGGTGCCGGTATTATGCGCAGCCCCTCGGACTGGACGATGTACGAACACATCCCCTGTGGGGAAACCTGGCCTTTGAACTGCCGGGCCTCGTTGTCCGTTCCCTGCTCTGTGCGCCGCTCTGTGCCGGCAGGGGGAGTATCGGGGCCATCGCCATCGTAAACCGCCTGGATGGAGCCGCCTTCTCGGTAGAGGAACAGCAGGTCCTTGCCGCCGTGGCCGGCCAGGCAGCCCTGGCGCTGGAAAATGTCTACCTCCAGGCCCAGGTCGAACCGGCCCGGCTCTCGGTTACCTGGAGGAAATAGAATGAGCGTCGCTTGTCGAGTGGATGAAAAAGGCTCTGCTCCCCTATTTGCCTTCCCTTCCGTCTTATGGTATAGTATATGCCGGTTTGTCCTTTGTTTAATCGAAGAAAGCCGTCAAGGAAAGGTCCATGGAAAACGTTCCGGCTGGTTCGATCCCTCCCCTGATCTACACCAAGGTTCGTATCCCTCACCTCTCGAACCTCCTTTCCCGCCCCCGCCTCCTGAACTGGCTGCACGAGAACATCCACCGCAAATTTCTCTTCATCTGCGCCGGCCCCGGCTACGGCAAGACTTCTCTCCTGGTGGACTTTAGCCGGGATGTGGATTTTCCGGTATGCTGGTACACGTTGGACCCTACCGATGCCGACCTCCGCACCTTCCTGGACTATTTGGTGGAAGCCGTCCGGGTGCACTTTCCCTCCTTTGGCGAGCGTACGCGAACTCTCCTGCGGGAAAGCAGGGGGCTGGCCGGCCGGGTCCACGAGGCCATCGGCCTCCTGGTGAACGAACTGAGCGAGGAAATTCCCGACTACCTGGCTATCGTCTTAGACGACTACCACAACATAGACGCCCAGGAGGAAATCAACCGCTGTCTGGACACCCTGATTGCCTATCTGCCCGAGCACGTCCATCTCATCCTGGCCAGTCGCTCTATCCCGCCCCTTTCTCTGGCCCGTCTGGCCGCCTACGGGGAAGCCGAGGCCATCGGGACAGAGCACCTGCGCTTCACCGTGGAAGAGGCCTCCGCCGTCCTGCGCCAGAACCTGGGCCTGGACTTTCCGGAGGAAACGGTGCGTGCCCTGGTGGAGGAGAGCGAGGGCTGGATCACCGCCATCCTGCTGCGGGCACTGGCCGGCCGAAAGAAGGTGCAAGAAGCCTTGGCCGGCCTCCCGCGCTTCCCCAACCTCTACGATTACCTGGCCGAGGTGGCCCTGCGCCAACTCGATCCCGAGGAACGCCGCTTCCTCTGTGGAGCAGCCATCCCCAGGCAAATGGATGCCGCCTTCTGCGATGCCCTGCTGGGACGGCAGGACTCGGCCAGGCTCCTTCCTTCCCTGGAACGGCGCAACCTGTTCCTGATCCCGCTGGAAGACGGCTGGTATCGCTTCCACGCCCTTTTCCGCGAATTCCTCCTCCAGGAAGCCCGGGCCGATAAGGAGGAGTATAACCGGTTGCAGCGACGAGCCGCCCAAATCTGGCAGGAACGAGGGGAACGGGAGGAGGCTGTGGAGCATCTGCTCCAGGCTCAGGCCTGGGAAGAGGCGGCTGAGGAGATTGATGCACTGGTCCGTGGCCTGTACGAACGCAGTCGCTTTCTGACCCTCGTCCGCTGGATCGAGGCCCTGCCTCCGGCTGTACGCGAGGGACGGCCCCGTCTCCTCCTCTTCCTGGGCAGGGTCTATCTGCAGACCGACCAGGGAGAGAAAGCCTACCCTGTTTTTCAGCAGGCCGAAAGGCTCTTTGCCGAGAGGGGAGACCGGAAGCGCTGGATGCAGGTCCTGGCCGACCGGGCCGTTCTGGAACGAATGCGGGGGGAGTATCGGGAAGCGCTGGAGACGGTCCGGCAGGCCCTTTCCACCTGGACGGAAGGAGAGGAACCCCCGGCCCTGGTGGACCTGCATCGGACCGCCGCGATCTGCCTGCTGGCCCTGGGGGATTCTGCCAAAGCAGAGGAGCACATCCGGGCCGCCGTGGCCCACGGCGCAGCGGCCGTCCCCTACAACCTGGCCCTGGCCTATCTGGACCTGGGCTTTTACCTGCGAGCCCAGGGCCGGATGGAAGAGGCCGATGCCGCCTACCGCCAGGCCCTGGAGCAGGCCCGGGCAGTCGGCAGCCCTGGCCTGGAAGCCAACATCCTGAACAATCTGGCCATGGGGCCGTTCCTGCGTGGGGAACTTTCCCCGGCCCTCGATCTTCTGGAGCAGGCCCGGGAGGCAGCCCGGACTTCCCTTTCTCCCCGCCTCCAGGCCCTGGTCCAGGCCGGCCTGGGAGACCTCTACCGCGACCTGGGAGAACACCTCCGCGCCCGGCAGTCCTACCAAAAAGGCTTGGAGCAGGCCCGCCGAGCCCACGACGCCAACTTGACCGCCTACCTCCTGGAAGCCCTGGGCAACCTTGCCCGACAGGAAGGGGACCTCCCCGAAGCCCGCCGTTTTCTGGAAGAGGCTCTGAGCATCGCCACGACTTCTACCCGTGACCGAGCCCGGGTCGAGATCTCCCTGGCCCTGCTGGAGGCGGCCGAGGGGCGCCTGGAGGCAGCGCTTCAGAGAATCGAGGAGGCCGTCCGTTCCCAGGAGGCAGCCCGCTGGCTACCCGACCTGCTGCGCAGCCTCCTGGCCCGGGCCATCGTCCAGCATGCGGACCGCCGCCCGGAGCAGGCCCGAGATACCTTGCAGAAAGCCCTGGAGATGGCCCGCCACCTGAACATCCTGGAGCCCTTCTTGGCCGAAGGGAAAGCCCTCTATCCTCTCCTTACGCAACTTCCGACCGAGGATACCTTCCTGTCCCGGGTGCTAGAGTGCCTGCAGCGGCGAGGTCCGCGCCCCCGGGCCGCTGTAGAAGAAAAAGTTCCGCCGCTCCGTATCCTGGCCCTGGGGAAAGGACGGGTATTTCGAGGGGAGGAGGAAATCCCCACCCCGGCCTGGGGATACCGCCAGGCCCGCGAACTCTTCTTCTACCTCTTTTTCAACGCCCCGGTCGGCCGAGGTGAGATCGGCCTCGTCTTCTGGCCCGATCGCAGTTCCGGCCGGATGACCAGCGCCTTCCACGCCGCTCTCTCTCAGGCCCGCCGGGCCGTCGGCGGCTTCTTCGTCGTTTTTCGGGACGAGAAATACCACTGGAATCCGGAGGTCTCCTACTGGTGCGATGTGCCGGAGTTCGAACGCCTGCTCGACCGGGTGGAGGAAACGCTGGCCGAGGATCCCCGGGCCATCCCCCTCCTGGAACAGGCCCTCGACCTCTACCGGGGCGATTTCCTGGAGGATATAGATCGGGAATGGTGCTTCCTGCGACGGGAGGAACTGGGCCGGCGGCGGATGCAGGCCCTCCTGCGGCTGGGAAGGCTTCACCTGAGCCAGGGAAAAACCGACCCGGCCCGCCGTGTCTTCCTCCAGGCCCTGCAGGTGGATAATTACAACGAAGAGGCCTACCGCGGGCTGATGCGCTGCCTGGCCCTGGGGGGGGAGCGCGTCGCTGCCCTCCGCACCTACCACCGCTGCCACCGCCTCCTCCGGCGTGAACTGGGCATCGAACCCTCGGAAGAAACCCGTTCCCTCTACCAGGCGATTCGGGAAGGGAAATTCCCCTAAGAGGTTCCCTCAGAGGTTTCCCAAGAGCCACCTGCTAACCTGTTGCCAGGATGAAAATTCGGCAACCGTATAGGAGGTGGGCCATGGGTAACCGGATCAATGTGTTCCTTGGGCGGTATGCGGATCCCCGCTACCTGAAGTGGGTGCTCTTTCTGCTCAGCCTGATCGCCCTGCTCCTGGGCGCGGGCGCTCCCGATGCCCCTGGTGGGCCGGGAAGTGGCGGCTAAACTGCCGGAACCCTGGAGCGCCGGCCCGGTTTATGGGGCACTGGGGGGATCGGGAAGGGACTACCCTTCCCCTGGGGTGTCTGCCCAACCTGTCGCAGGCCGGGGAGAAGGTAAGCGGTGAGTTGTCTTCTTCTGTCCGGGCGATGGGCCCAGGGGGGGAGGTATCCCGGGAGGTCATCTTGATCCTGGTGGTAGCCCTGTTCCTGGCTTTTGTCGTGGCCCTGCTGCGAGGGGGGAAACTTTCCCGCCTGGTGGCGCTCCCGTTGCGCTGGCCGGCCCTTCCGCTCCTGGCCCTGGCCGTCCAGTTGGCGGTGATACACTTTCCCCGACCTCACGGGCAGAGTTTTGACCTGCCCGCCATCGCCTTGCTCCTTTCCTATCTGCTCCTGCTTCTGGCCGTCTGGCTCAACCGGCATATCCCCGGCCTGGCTCTCCTGGGGCTGGGCCTGCTCCTGAACCTGGTCGTGATAGCGGCCAACGGCGGCTACATGCCCATCGCCCCAGAGACGATGGAGCGCATCGGGCACGGCGACGCCGACGCCTTTCTCCCCGGCAGCCGCGTCGCCGGAACCAAGGACATCGCCCTCCCCCAGGAACAGACCCGGCTGTGGTTTCTAAGCGACATCTTTATCCTCCCCTTTCCCTTCCCTTTTTCCGGTGCCTTCAGCCTGGGGGATGTATTGATTACCGTCGGTGCTTTCTGGACGGTGCAGAGGGCGCTGGTCGGCCAGCCCGGCGGCGCGCACGAGGAGAGACGCCGAAAGCAGGCCCTCGCTGCACTAGAAGGACTTCGGGATGCGGCCGGTCCGCATCCCGATCCGGTCTCTGATTCGAAAAAGACGTCCGTTCCCAGCGGATAAGAGCCTATCCGAGTTCTCCGCTGGGTAGGCGAGGGCAATGTCTTCGCTTACCCTTCAACACCTCACCCACGAACCCTCGGATAGGCCCGAAGGAGGAAACCATGTCCTACCGCGAACTGAACCGGCTTATCGGTACGGCGATGGTGGAGCCCCGCTTCCGCGAGGCCCTCCTGGGCGGCCGACGGGAGGAAACGCTGGCCGCCTTCGACCTGACGCCGGAGGAGAAGGCCGTCCTTCTGGGCATCCAGGCGCCGACCCTCCAAAATTTTGCCCAGACCCTTTACGGCTGGATGAGCGCTTCGAACGGTGCGCTGCCCTTCCCTGTCGGCGCAGTGGAGCGGTATCTGCGCGAGCGGGAGGCGATCGGGGCGCTGTAGGCAGCCGATCCCTCGCTGAGCAGGGCCCTTTTTGTGCCCAGGAGAGGGACAACTTTGATGAAATGGGCCTTCCGAACCATCCTGCTCCTTTTTCTGGCGTTTGTGCCCGCGGCCGTTACCGGCTTCCTGGCCTATGGGACCGGGCGCTGGGGAAACGAACACGGTGGCCTGGTGCTGGGTATCGGGTCGGGCCTGTCCGCTCTGGCCTTTCTGGTCGGGCTGTTCCTTCTTCACGGCTTGACTCGGCCCCTGGGCCAACTGCTGGAGGGGGTGCAGGAATTCGCCCGGGGACATCTAGACTATCGGTTCCCTGTCCGCTCCGGAGATGAGGTCGGCCGGCTGGCCGCCGCTTTCAACGAGATGGCGGCCAAGCGCCAGGAAGCCAGGGAGTCCCTCCTCCGCATCAACCGGGCGCTCCGGACGCTTAGCGCCTGCAACGAGGTCCTGGTGCGGGCTACGGAGGAAAGGGGCCTTCTGGAAGAGGTGTGCCGTATCCTGGTGGAACTCGGCGGCTACCACCTGGCCTGGGTTGGTCTGGCTCTGGGGGATGAGGAAAAGACCGTTCGTCCGGTGGCTTGGGCCGGCCAAGAGGAGGGCTATCTGAACACGGTCCGGATCTCCTGGGGCGAAAACGAATGGGGACGCGGCCCCACCGGCCGGGCCATCCGCACCGGCGAACCGGTTATCTGTCGGGATGTCCTCACCGATCCCCACTACGCCCCCTGGCGGGAAGAAGCCCTTCGCCGGGGCTACCGCTCCTCCATCGCCCTGCCGCTGCGCAGCGACGGCCGGGTCCTGGGTGCTCTGAACGTCTACGCCGCCGAGGTCGGGGTCTTCGACCCGGAGGAAGTGCAATTGCTCATGGAACTGGCCGACGACCTGGCCTACGGCCTTACCGCACTGCGGACTCGGGAAGAGATTCGCCGCCGGACGGCCCATCAGGAGGCCCTGAGCGCCATCATCGCCGCTGCCTCTGTTGCCCCGAACCTGCCTGACCTGTTGGGGGTGGTCCTGGAGCATACTCTCCAGGCCCTGGGCCTGGAGATGGGAGCCATCTGGCTGGAAGGGAACCATATCGTGCGAGGGCTTCCTCTAGAACCCCTCCTGGACCATGGCCGGGCGGCGCGAGCCGCCGGGCTGGACGTCCCGTCGCCCGTTGCCGTGGAAGACTGGGCGCGAGAGGAAAAGTGCGGGGGGCTGGTCCTGATTGCCCCCTTCCTGCTCCGATGCGGCGTCCGGGCTTCCGTTACCGTCCCCCTCTTTGCCGAGGGGCGACGTCTCGGCGGGTTGAGTGTGGCGGCCCGGGAGGTGCGCTCCTGGCCGGCCGAAGAAGTGGCCCTCCTGGAAGCCGTGGGGCGGCAGTTGGGAGCAGTGGTGGAGAGACTGCGTCTGGAGGAAAAGACCCGCGAGCAGGCCCGACAGATCCTACGGATTATGGAGGCCGTGCCGGAGGGGATAGTGCTTCTGGATGCCTCCGGCCGGGTGCTCCTGGCCAATCTGGCCGGCCGGGAGCATCTGGATGCATTGGCCGGCGTGCGGGAGGGCGAATGTCTCATCCGCCTGGGCGGACGTCCGTTGAGTGAGGTGCTGTCCCCGTTCCAGGCCGAGCGATGGCACGAGGTCGTCCTGGAGGGACCGCCGCAGCGCACCTTCGAGGTCCTGGCTAGGGCTCCGGGAGAGGATATTCCGGGCGGCTGGGTGCTGGTGATACGGGAGGTAAGTGCGGAACGGGAAATTCGGGCCCGGGCAGAGCAGCAGGACCGGCTGGCAGCGATGGGGCAGATCGCCGCCGGCATTGCCCACGACTTTGCCAACATCCTGCAGGGAATTTTGAGTTTTGCCGAACTTCTGGAACAACAGGCCGATATACCTGAGAAAGCCAAGGAGCCGCTCCACTTTATCTGCCAGATGGCCGAACGAGGCGCCCAGATGACCCGATCGATCCTCGATTTCAGCCGACAGTCCGCTGCCGAACGACGACCGTTGAAACTGGAAGACTTTTTGCAGGAGATAATAGTCCTCCTGCGGCGGACGATTCCGGAAAGTATCCAGATCGCTCTGGAGGTTGCCCCGGGTGAACACTGGGTTCACGCCGATGCCAGCCAGTTCCAGCAGATTCTCCTGAACCTGGTCACCAACGCCCGCGACGCCATGCCGGAGGGAGGGCTACTCACCCTACGCCTCTTCTCCCTCACGGCGGGGCCGGAGGGCCATCCGCTCTACCCGGACTTGCCGGCTGGCCGATGGGCCTGCATGGAGGTGGCCGACACCGGCTGTGGCATCCCTCCCGAAATCCTCCCCCACATCTTTGAGCCGTTCTTCACCACCAAGGAGCGTGGCTATGGGACGGGGCTGGGCCTGGCCCAGGTCTATGGCCTGGTACAGCAGCATGATGGCTTCATCCACGTTCGGACGGAAGTAGGGAAAGGTACCACTTTTGCCCTCTTTTTCCCGGCACTGGTCGGGAAGGAGACGGCCGGCGAGGAGAGGCGGGCATCAGGCTTTGCCGGATGCGGAGAAATGGTCCTCCTGGTGGAAGACGAGGCGGCCGTACGGACGGCGCTGCAGGGGATGCTTACAGAGATGGGCTATCGGGTGCTGGCGGCTTCCAGTGGGCTGGAGGCGTTGGAACTTTACGATCGTCATCGGGATGAAATCGCCGTGGTGCTCACGGACGCGGTTATGCCGTGGATGGATTCGGCCTCCCTTATCCAGGCCCTTCGGGAACGGGATGCCGGGGTGAAGGTCGTGGTGATGAGCGGCTATCTGCCGAAGAACGGTCTACATGGGCCCTATAAGGCAGATGGATGGCTCTCCAAACCGGTCTCGCGGATGCAATTGGTGGAGATGCTGAGCCGGGTCATTGGGGACAGGTAGGCGTCGGCCGGGCCGAGGGTTCCCCCCGGGGGTGAGGGTTTCGGCCGGCGGGCCGGGCCGCTCGGCGGGGGGCATCCCTGCAAGTCCCCTCCCCCCGTGTGGGGGAGGGCCAGGGTGGGGGGTCCCCGCTTGCGGGGAGGGCCAGGGTGAGGTCGGATAGGCCGGCCTCGCTTCCGGCCAGCGGGCCGGCCCCTTTGTCGGGGGCTCTGCCCCCTGCACCCCCGTCGGGGGGTATGGCATACCCCCCGAACCCCCCGCAGAAAGGCGCTGCCGCCGGCGGCAAAGTGTCTCTGTGGCCCGGCCGAACCCGGTGGGCATCCGTCCTTATCTCCCATCCGGCGGGCCGGGCCGTTCGGTGGAGGCCGTCCCGCCAAATCCCCCCTGGGGGGATAGGCTGGCCTCGCTTCCGGCCGGTGGGGCGGGCCATTCGGCCCAAGGTGTGTCCCGAAACGTCGGCCGGCTGGATATACCCCCTAGGGGTTCTGGATGCCAGGGGGCGAGGTCTCTTCCTCCCCAACGATGGTGAACTCCCGGCCGGCCTGCTCTCCCAGCGGCATCCGCCCGTAGCCCCATCCTCCGGGCAGCATCTCTACCCCCCGCCCGTGGCTCACAATCACCACCGGCGGCGCCGCCCGCTCCCCCCGCCACAGCCGCTCCTCCACCTCCCGCCGCACCTGCCGCTCCCGCAGGTACAGGTATAGAAGCACCCCATTGACCGGTAGCCCGGCCACCACCCCACATACCACCCCCACCACCACCGCCAGCCCATCCCCCGAAAGCCGCAGCCCGACCACCAGCGCCAACCCTAGCCCCAGCACCAGAAGTAGCCAGAAGAACGCTTTCATCGCCCACCTCCGTGTTGTATGTCCCGTATCACCGAGAACACCGCCGCCTGGAGTATGACCCGCACCGTTTCATCGCCCACCTCGGCGTCGCCTGTTCCGTATCCGAACCGCTTCCGTCCAAACCAAGAGTAGCCGGTGGGCGCCGGTTGAGCAGCGGCGACTTGCAGGAGACCGGGGGAGTTACCCATACCTCGCCTCACCGCTGCACGATGCCAACCACCCGCTCCACCAGCCGCCCCGGAAACGGGATCACCTTCCCCCTCCTCCCCTGTCTCCTTGTCTCCCCATCCCCCTGTCTTCCCACCTCCCCGCCTCCCTGTCTCCCCCTCCCCATCTCTCCCCTCAGCATCTCCACCATCACCTCCACCTCCTCCCCCGAAATATACGCCGCCTGAAAGCGCACCACCTCCCCTCCCGCTACCAGTACAAAGTCCCCCCGCCCCAGCAGGCGCTCCGCCCCCGTTCCCCTCAGCCCCGAAGCCATCACCGCCTCCTGGGCGCTCACCACCTTCCCCACTACCCGACACGGCAGGTTCGCCCGCAAGAGGCTTCCCAGGACCTCCGCCGCCGGCTTCTGGGTGCACAGGACCAGATGCAGCCCCGACTCCCGCCCCCGTGCGGCAAGGCGCGTCAGCACCTCCTGGAGCGAAGGGCAACCCAGGAGGAGGTCCGCTACCTCATCCACCGCCACCACCACCCGCGGCTCCCGCACCCCCTTCTCCTCCCTCCAGGCCATCTCCTCCAGAAGCCACCCCAGGCGTTTCTCCGCCTCCTCCCCCTCCCGCAACACCGGAGAGGCCAGGTGCGGAAGACCCCCAAAGACCCCCAGCCCTCGCCCCTTCGGATCCACCAGGAGGAAGCGCAGGTCGTCCGGGTCGTTTGAAAGCGCCAGCGAGGAAAGGAGCGTCCGCAGAAGCGCCGTCTTCCCCGAACCGGTCGTCCCGGAAATCAGGATATGGCTCACCTCCGGCGAGGAAAGGCGCAGAAGGAGCGGTGCGCCTTCCTCATCCCGCCCTAGAAGGGCCGTAAGGGGTGGCAGGGGCGGGAGTTCGGCCTGCAGCCGAACGAGCGAGAGGCCGGCCGGATGGGGGCGGGGCACCTCCAACGCCAGCACCCCATCCCGTCGGGCCAGGCGGGCTTCCTGCACCCCCAGCGCCAGCGCCAGGTCTTCGGAGAGGGCCTCCAGGCGCTTGAGCGGGACGGCGGGGTCGAGGAGAAGGTGAAAGCGCACCAGGCGTGGGGTGACCACGCCGCCCTGGACGCGGACGAAGATGCGGCGTTCGGCGCAGAGGCGTTCGATGCGGTCGGCGCGCTCCTCCAACCAGGGGCGCAACGGATGTTCCAGCATCGCCTTTCCTCCCGGGCCGGCCCGGTGCCGTTGAATTCGGCCTTGTGGCTTCCATTATATCAGAACATTTGTTCGTTGTCAAG
>JASFBA010000076.1:0-14978 GCA_036172265.1 Chloroflexia bacterium | reverse complement strand
TTTGGACAACGGCCTCGTTTCGCCAGTGAAGTCTTTCGTCGAGCGATACTCGACCATCCGAGGGGATTGACGTTGCAAGCGCCGCTGTGGACCTGAGGGACGATCAAACCCTGGGGGTATATCCATCCGGCGAAGTAAGTTCCGGTGAGGCCTCCCCGCTTGCGGCTAGGCTTGTCCGAACCGCCGGGCCGGGTTGTCCCAGATGGCCGGCCAGGGGTCGTGCAGGATGTTCCCCAGGACGACGTTGTACCCCTGTGCCGGCAGGACGTCGCCGTCAGGTTCGATGTAGAGGTGTTGCCGAACAACCGTCTCCGGGGAGAGGCCCGCCTCCAGTTCCATCGGATTGACGTGGGAATAGGGAGCGGCCAGGTCCCAGACCAGCGTTAGTCCTCGGCGGTGGGCAACCGCCTGGGCTTCCTCCAGTGCCTTCCCCAGACGTTGCCGCTCCTCCTCGGAGGCCGCGCGCAGCGGACTGCTCAAGGCCACAGCCGGCACGCCCAAGTCGGCCAGGAAAGCCACCGTCGCCGCCGCCGTCTCCGCCGCCGTCTCCGCATTTTCGGCGCGGATGACGACATGGCCGACTACGTAGATGTCGCTGGATAGGACAGCCCGCAGGCCGGCTACCGTCTCCTCCCAGGCCCCGACCCGCCCGACCAAGCGGTCGTGCACCTCTGCCAGGTGGGAAACCAGGGTAATCTGGATGTGGTCCAGGCCGGCCAGGAGAAGCTGGTTCAGGTAGGGACGGGTTTCTAACCCGCCCCTGCTCAATCGGCAGCCATCGGTGAGCAGTCCCGTGACCATACCCAGCGATTCGGCCTTCTGCACCAACTCCACCAGGTCCGGGCGGCAGGTCGGCTCGCCTCCGGTGAAGACGACGTGGGGAACGCCGACTTCCCAGAGGCGGCTCAATACTTCCTGCCACTCCGCTGTGCTCAGTTCACGCTCTACCCGCCGGCGGGCCGCCGCATCCAAGGTGCCGCTTTCGTCCAACCGGTAGGTTAAGGCGAGGTCCACTCGGTAGGGGGCCGAGGTTTCAGCCGAAAAAGGTTCGGCACGCCCCATTTCCAGGTAGGTCACCGGGCAGAGGTCGGGGGCGGTGGCTAAGGTCAGGATACGTTCGCGCAGGCGGCGATAGTCGGCACGGGCCTGGGCCGGCCGGACGCGGAAGCGACGGGTCATTTCGCGCCCCGCCTGCTCCTCGTCCACCCCTTGGAGGAACATCCGGGCGTACTCGGCCGCCGTAGGGTTGAGGTGCAGCACGGTGGCGGCGTTGATCACCAGGAGGCCCCGCCCATCGGGTTCCCTTCGCAGGTGCAGGCGGTATTGCTGAGGAGCATCAGGCGGGGTCTGGTAGTGTAAGAGACGTGCAGGGGAAAGGGAAGGTGGGGCCTTGAGGAGGGCCAGATGCACCCCTTCCGGCGGCCGGAAGAGTGCCCGCAGGAAGAGGCGGACTGTATCAAAGAGCAAAGCCAGGATGATTCCTCCCACGACAGCAGTGGGGAGAAAGAAGGCCAGGAGTCGGCCGGGCCCGGCCCTCTCCCCACGGTCCACGTAACGCCGGTAGAGGAAGTAGACGAACAGGAGATACAGAGCAGTGCCGGCAAAGGAGATGGCGGCTACGGCCGGAGGAGATAGTTCCGCCCGTGAGGGCGGCCAGAGGCGGGACTGCCGGCCGGCCCAGTAGATCAGAGGGGACAGGAGGGCCAGGCCAGCCGTACAGGCCAAGGCCGAGGCGAGTTCGAAGGAGCGACGCCTGTGCTCGTCCGGTGGGGCGGCTTCTCGATCCGGTTTCATTCCTTCCTCCTTACCCCCGGGAGAAATTTTTCCCGGCGGGCTGGGTCAGGAACTATCTCAAAATACATCATCGGAAGGGGCGGGTTCAGAACCCGCCCTGCTGGACGTAATTCTACCGCTTTTCTCCAGATATTCCAGGTACAAGGGACACCCCCCGCCACAGAGGGGAAGTTCCGGGCATTCCCGGCACGCTTCCGGGACGTAGCGCCGCTCCCGTAAGAAACGGGCCAGATCGTGGTTCCAGATGGCCTCCCAAGGATCGTTCAGGATGTGCCCCAGGGGGCGGTAGTAACTCTGGCAGGGGATGACCATCCCATCCGGCTCGACGCACATATTGTAGAGGGCTGCGGTGCAGGCCTTGACCCCCAGTTCCAGTTGCAAGGGGGAAAGGGCGCAATACCGGGTGGGGGTATACCAGATCAGGCGCAGGCCGCGGCGATCGGCCTCCTCCCGTACCCGTTCCAGGAGAGGAGAAAGTTCGCCCTCGGGGAGGCCACTATTCACCCGAGCACCCCGGCCGGCATAGATGAGGCTGTTGCAGGCGAAGGTGGGCACGCCCAAGGAGGCGATAAAGGCCACCGTCTCGACGATGTCGGGGACGTTCTCCCGCGTCAGGGTCGTGTTGGTGGTGGTGTAGAGGCCGGAGGCCAGGGCATTCCGAATGCCCTGCACCGTCTCCTGCCAGGCGCCCCGCGCTCCCACCATACGGTCATGCACCGCCGGGTCGTGCGATTCCAGGGTGATCTGGACATGGTCCAGGCCGGCAGCGACCAGTTCGTCCACATAAGCCCGGTCGGCCAGCCGGCGCCCATGGGTGAGGAGGCCGCTTACCAGCCCCCGTTGCTGGGCGTAAGAGACCAGTTCCGAGAGGTCCGGCCGCAGCGTCGCCTCTCCCCCGGTGAAACAAACGTGGGGGATGCCCACTTGCCAGACCCGCTCCAGCACGGCCTTCCAGGCCTCGGTATCCATCTCCGGGTAATCCGACGGGCGGGCCACGTAGCAATGGGGGCAGACGTTATCACAGCGGTAGGTCAGGGCCAGGTCCATACGGTAGGGGGCGCTCAAGGGGACGGAGAAAGGATCCACCCGCCCTAGTTCCATCTCGGCGACAGGACAGCGGCCTTCCTCAGGGTGAAGGAACGCCTCCAGTTGTTCGCGGACGCGACAGTGGTCGGCCCGGGCCGTGCTGGCGGACACCCGGTAGCACCGGCACATCCGACGGATGACCTCGGCCTCGGGCATTCCTTCCAGAATAAGATAGAGGTATTCGGCCGCCGTCCGGTTCAGGTGCAATACGCGGGCGGCGTTGACGATAAGGAGGCCGCGCCCGTCCGCATCCAGCCGCAGGTGCAGACGTATCCGTCCGCCGGCCTCGTCGCCACGTTCGTAGGCATACAGGCCGGCCTTCAGAGGCAAGATGTCTCCCGGGCTATCCGAACGGCCAAAGCGCATAACCTTTACCTCAGGGGAGGGAAATCCCCGTCCCCTGCTTCTCCGTTGCGGGAAGGCGCAACCACCAGCGACCGGCTTGTTCCTGATAGAGGAGGACGAAATCCCCCCGGTCCGTGCGCACTCGAAAGGCCGGGCCGGTCGGCTCCCGCCATTCGGCCAGGACCTCCTCCACGGCTACCTCTTCCCCCCGCCGGGAAAAGGAAAGGGGCCGTTCGGCATAAGTGCGGCCGGAGTAACAGCGCACCGCGATTTCTTCCATTTCTCCCCTCAGGGATAAATGCGGTCGAGCATCCGTGGAAAGGGAATGGCCTCGCGGATATGGTGGATGCCGGCGATCCAGGCGACCGTGCGCTCGATACCCATGCCGAACCCGCTATGGGGGACGCTCCCATAACGCCGTAGGTCAATGTACCACCGGTAATCCTCCAACCGCAGTCCCCACTCCAGGATACGCTGCTCCAGGAGGTCGGGGTCGTGGATGCGCTGACTTCCACCGATAATCTCCCCATAGCCTTCGGGAGCCAGAAGATCCGCGCACAGCGCCACCTCCGGCCGTTCCGGGTCAGGCTGCATATAGAAGGCCTTGGCCCGGGCGGGGTACTTTTCCACAAAGACCGGCCGGTCGAATTTGCTGGCGATCAGTGTCTCGTGGGGCGCCCCCAAGTCCTCCCCCCAGGGAAGAGGGGTGCATTCCTCGACCTCCTGGTAATGCCGGGCGATGAGTTCCAAGGCCTCGTCATAGGTGATGCGGGGGAAGGGCGGCACGACCTTTTTCAGGGGAGCCGTGTCGCGTTCCAGGACCTCCAGTTCTTTGGCACAGCGCTCCAGGCAGCGTTGGACGATATAGGAGACAAACTCCTCTTGGAGACGCATGTTATCCTCGTGGGTGTAGTAGGCCATCTCCGGCTCGATCATCCAGAACTCGGTCAAGTGCCGGCGGGTCTTGCTCTTTTCGGCGCGGAAGGTCGGCCCGAAGCAGTAGACCTTGCCGAAAGACATCATCCCCGCCTCGACGTACAACTGCCCGGTCTGGGCAAGATAGGCCGTGCCCAGGTCGAAGTAAGGGGTGGCGAAGAGGGTGCTGGTGCCCTCGGCAGCGCATGGGGTCAAGATGGGCGTATCGAAGCGGACAAACCCATGCTCGTTCAGGTACTCCTGGGCTGCCGCCTCCACCTCGGCACGGAGACGAAGGAGGGCGTGTTGCTTGGAAGACCGCACCCAGAGGTGGCGGTGCTCCATAAGGAAGCCGATGCCATGCTCCTTGGGGGTGATCGGGTAATCTCGGGCAATCTGGACCGGCTCGACCGTGTGAATCGTCAGTTCATAGCCGCCCGGGGCTCGACGGTCGGCGCGCACCCGGCCGGTAACGACCAGGGAAGACTCCTGGGTCAGGGCCTCGGCGGCGGCAAAGGTTTCGGCGGAGACATCTGGCTGGAAGACGACGCCCTGGATAATGCCGCTGCCGTCACGTACCAGGAGGAAGATAAGCCGGCCCTTTTCCCGTTTGTGATAAAGCCACCCGCGCAGGGTGACGTCTTGCCCCTCGTAACGGGCGATTTCGGAAATGGAGACAATCGGTGCCATCGGGGTCCTCCTTTTTCAGTTCGGATAGGCGGACTAGACGCTTAGGAGTGTTCCCCATTGGAAGGGTGCCGTGCCCGAAACACGGCACCGATCGTCCACCTCCTTGGCTTGGCATCCATAGCCCTACCTCCGGTCCTGGAAGATGGTCTGGGGCATCTATGCGAAATTATACTACTGGAGGGTAGGATTTGCAAACCGGCTTGCATTGCCGGCCGGAAGCGGATAAAATGGGGGCGGATGGCATCAAGGCTTTTTCTCACAGAACGCCAAACCGTCGGTTGAGCGCCGCGCGCCGCTCTTGGTCTCGATACGGCCTCTTTGGGGACCACTCGACCGGCGAGCGGCTTCTCTATGAGAAAATGGGAAAGGCCCTGGGACGGCATGGCCCATGCTCTCACAGGAGAAACGATGGAGAAGCAGATGGACGCATCCGGCAGTAGGGACACATATAACATGCATTCGGATGTTGTGCCCGTTCCCCATCGGGCCCATCGCATCGGATTGCTCTACGCTTCCGGCATCGAGGCCGCCCGGCGTCTCGGCCTGGAACTGGAGGAATGGCTGACCCGCTTGGAACTTTCCGTCTGGCGGGGCTGTGCCGACGATGCCCATGACGAAGAAACCGCAGAAATTGCCTCCTGCGACCTTCTCTTCACCCTGGGAGGCGACGGCACGGCGCTGCGGGGGGCCCATCTGGCGGCCCCGCTGGGCGTGCCGCTGGTCTGCGTTGGCCTGGGACGCCTTAGTTTCATGGCCGAACTGACGCCGGAGGATGTCTTGAAGGAAATGCCCGCCTTCCTGGCCGGGGATTACTGGCTGGAAAAGCGGGCTCTTCTGGAAGGAAGTGTCCTTCACCACAGAGAAGAGCGGGCACGTTGTCTGGTACTGAACGAGGTCGTCCTGGGGCGGGAACGCTGTTCCATGGCCCTGCGGGTGGCCGCGCGGGTGAACGGCGACCTCCTGGATACCTACGTCTGCGATGCCGTCATCGTCGCCACGGCCACCGGTTCCACGGCCTATGCCCTTTCGGCCGGCGGGCCGATCGTCTTCCCCGAAAGCCGGAACATGCTGCTCGTCCCGGTGGCAGCCCACCTTTCCCTTCTGCCGCCGCTCATCGTGCCGGAAGACGCCCGAATCGAACTGGAGATCGTCGGCGGCAGCGCGGCCGGGGTCAACGCCGACGGGCAGCCGTTGGCCGACCTGGAATGTGGAGACGTTTTACGGGTACAACGCAGTTCCACCTTTTGCTATTTTGCCCGCCGACAGGAGCGCAACTACTTCTTCCGCACCCTGAAGGAACGGTTGTATCGGGATCAGCAGGGATGAGATGGCTCGTCCCTCCATAAAAGTGGGTAGGCAAAGGCAGTGCCCCCGCCTACCCAGCGAATTCCGGGGAGACCCGAAGGTTGGCTTCCTCCAAAAGCGCCTCATCAGAAAGGATCTCCTCCGGCCGGCCTTGGGCCAGAACCCGTCCCCCCGATAGAACAACAACCTGACGGGCCATCTCTCGGGCCAGCGCCAGGTCGTGGGTGCAAAGGACCAAGGTGTGTAGATCGGGCTGACGTACCCATTCCCCCAAAAATTCCAGGAGTTGGGCATGGCTGCGCGAGTCTAGCGAGTTCGTCGGTTCGTCCAGCAGGAGGACCTCCGGTTCGTGGACCAGGACGGAGGCCAGGGCCACCTTACGTTTTTCCCCTTCGCTCAGGCGGTAAGGCGGGCGCTCCTTCAAATGGGCCAGGCCAAGCCAGGAAAGCATCCTTTCCACCCGTTCCCGCACTTCTTCCTGGCGAAGGCCCAGTTGGAGCAGGGCAAAAGCAACCTCATCCCTAACCGTGGCCGAAAAGAGTTGTACATCGGGGTCCTGAAAGACCAGTCCCACCCGCCGATGCAACTCACGGGCAAGGGCCTCGTCCCCCGGAAGGACCGGCCGGCCAAGGAAGCGCACTTCTCCCTCCTGGGGAAGGTACAGTCCATCCAACACCTTGAGGAGCGTGCTCTTCCCACTCCCGTTGGCCCCTAGGATGGCCAATTGCTCCCCCGGCCACACTTCCAGGTCAACTCCGTCCAGGGCCACGACGTTTCCCGGATAGACGTAGCGCACTCGACTTGCGGCCAGGTAGGGGCATTGCCCACGACACGGGGGTGCGATGAGAGTTGCATCGGCGGGCGGGTGACTTCCAAGCTCACGGGCTTCCATCGCCAGGGCAATTTCCTGGCTCATCTGGTAGGTATGGGCCAGGAGAGCGCCGGCCGCTCCGGCCAGGATGCGCCGGCCTTCTCCGGCAGGCAGCCGGCCCATAAGCCGACTCTTGCGGGCCAGCAGCAGTTCCTCGGCCCTCCGCAGAAGGAGAAAGAGGTATCGCCGGGTGATAGAAAGGAGGTAGCACAGGCTTGAGCCTGTGCTACCCAACCTCCGCAACAACCCCATCACCGCCGGCCAGGGCGTGGTCATGGAGAAGAGAAGGGCCAGAGAAGTGGAGACGGCCACCCGCAGGGCCAGCGTTGCCACCGCCCGTGCCCCAGAAACGGTGACGGCTACGTGGGGGTGGTGCGAAAACACAAGAAGGGCTTCCCCTGGGATGAGGAAGAGGGACGGCAGGGTAACCAGAACGGTGAAAAAGGCCAGGGCGCCGATCCGCCGCACGAACTTGCCCAGAGGGATGCAGGAGGCCCTGGCCAGGCCAAGGACGAGCGCCGCCATCCCGGCCAGAGCCTCCAGCCGCACCAGCAGGGCTACCCCAAGGAACAAGGCAAGAAGGAGCACCCGGACCCGGGTGTCCAGCCGCTGCAGAAGACCGGGCCTGTGCGCCAGGTCTTCGGCAAAGAGCATCTCCTGCAGGGCGGAAACGATCCCGGTCGCGCTTTTTTCCAGAAAGGAGGACATTTCTTCCTTGCCCCTTCGATGGGTTGCCCATTAGGGGGCGACTCGCCGGGTCGCCCCCTACGCGTGGTCGCCGGCCGGCCGCCGCCGCGAGAGGCGTTCGCCCAGCCAGCCTACCAGCCAGAAGATGGCCACCAGCAATCCAACGCCCAGGATGGCCGAGACGATGTATCCCACCGTATCCCCCAGGAAGGGGATGGCGTAGTCGGGGATAGGGGCATTCCAGAGCATCCCGAGGCTTTCCAGTCCCTGGGGGATGAAGCCGAGCCCCAACTCCTCCAGTTCCTCTGATCCCCATTCGCCCCAGGCCGTCCCAGTGGCCAGCAGGCCCAGTGGGGTGAGGATGACCAGCACGGCTAGGGCAATCCACAGGGTAGATACGACCTGTCGGGGCATCTGAGCGGAAGGCGCGGCCTCCGCCTCCCATACCTCCCGATGGACCCGCTGCAGGTAGGCGACCACCAGCCCGGTGAAGGCGGCCTCGATGAAGCCGGCGACCAGGAGGTGGGGAATCATCATCGCCGGGATGGCCACGTCCGGACCGTAAGGACAATAGAGAGGCGTCCCGGAAGCATCCTTGAAGAAGAGCGGCTGGATGCCGAATTCGAGTGCGGCCAGGAAGGCGGCTAGGTCCAGCCCGATGTAGCCGGCGATGGCGGCGGCGGCCGGCCGGCTCCAGGGACGTTCCCCAAAGGCCCGGAGGAGCAGGCGGTAGATCAGGTAGCCCGAGAGGGGCATGACCACGGCCATATTGAAGGCGTTGGCACCAAAGGCCAGGATGCCACCGTCGCCGAAGAAGAGGGCCTGGACGGCCAGGGCGAGGGAAATCGCCAGGACGGCCGGATACGGCCCCAGGACGATGGCCGCCAGGATGGAGCCTACGGCGTGGCCGGTCGTCCCTCCTGGCAGGGGTACGTTGAACATCATGATAACGAAGGACGCGGCGGCAAAGAGGGCCACCAGGACCATCCGACGTCGGGCAAGATACCCCCGCATTTGGGAGAGGGCCCGCGCCCAGAAGGGCGCGGCCGCCGCATACATGACGATACAGGTCGAGGGACTGAGGTAACCGTCGGGGATGTGCATAAGGACACCTCCTTTTGTGTGGGCAACCTGGGGGTTGCCCCTACGGGCGACCCGGCGGGCTGCCCCTACAATCGGCGCACAGGCCCGGAATGGAAAGGTGCTGAAGATCGGCGGCGAAACCCCACTGCTCCAGGGCCTGACGGCCCAGTTCTTCCAGGGGCGACTCGCCGGGTCGCCCCAACTTTACCTCGTATACCTGTCCGCAGCGGCGGCAGACCAGGTGCAGGTGCGGCCCATGTCGGACGGTGGCGTAGACGACGCGCCCGCCTCCCAGGTCGTTCTTGCTGGCCAGCCCTTCCGCCACGAGGAAGTCGAGGGTGCGGTAGATGGTGGCCAGACTCATGGAGGGAGCACGCCGATGCACTTCCTCATAGACCTCTTCGGCGCTCAGGTGCCGGCCGCTGTGGGCGATGGTTTCGATGACCATCTCCCGCTGGGGGGTGATGCGATGCCCTCGCTTTCGTAACTGGGCGATCAAAGTATGGCAGTGTGGCATTACGAAAATTTCCTCCTGAGAATTTTTACAAAAAGGATAGCACAACCCTGCGACTTTGTCAAATCGGCTTTTGAAACCGTGCCTACTTGACGGGAAACGATGGGCAGCCTATAATACACTTACAGCCTACGGCCGAGTTGTGCCGGTAGGTACGGCCTTTCGGCGCTGGGCCACGAGGGGGTGGCCGGTGGCGCGGCGTATTGAAAGACTTCAGGAGGTTATTCTATGAGCGCGGTAGCCCTCGTGACCGACAGCACGGCCTACCTTCCCCCCGAACTGATCGAGCGATACCATATTACCGTCGTTCCCCTCTATGTGCGCTTTGGGGAGGAGGTTTTTCGCGACGGGGTAGACATGACGCCGGAGCAGTTCTACGCTCGATTGCGCACCTCTCCGGTGATGCCGGCTACTTCCCAACCCTCGGCCGGCGATTTTCTGGAAGTGTACCACCGCCTGATCGAGGGTGGGGCTTCGGCCATCGTCTCCATTCATATCTCCACCAAAATGAGCGGCACGGTGGCCTCGGCCCTCCTAGCCAAAGAGCAGATCCCTGATTTCCCCCTCTTTGTGGTGGACTCGTTTTCCACCTCGATGGGCCTGGGTTTCCAGGTGCTGGAAGCGGCGCAGCGGCTGGAGGCCGGCCGGCCGGCCGAGGAGGTAGTGCGTGCGGTAGAGGCGTTGCGGGAGCACATTCGTATCCTCTTTGTCGTAGATACCCTCGAGTTCCTGCACCGGGGCGGGCGCATCGGCGGGGCCCAGGCCTTTTTGGGGTCTCTCCTCAACGTCAAGCCGCTCCTGACCGTCCGGGACGGCCAGGTGGATGCCGTGGAGCGGGTACGCACCAAGCGCCGGGCAGTGCAGCGGATGCTGGAGATCCTTGTCTCCGAGGTAGGAGACCGACCCGTGCGTGCCGCCGTGATCCAAGGGGGTGCCCCCGAGGAGGGCGGCAACCTGGGGGAAGAGGTGCGCTCCCGGCTGAACTGCCACGAACTTTACATGGCCGAGTTGAGCCCGGTGATCGGCACCCATGCCGGCCCCGGCACGGTTGGCGTGGTCACCTGTCCGGTGCTGGCGTAGCAGGGGCAGGCTTGAGGCCTGTCTCTTTACTGCCCCGTGGGCTGGGGCCGGCCGGCGCAAGGGGATGAAGCCGGTGGATGCCAAGCGTATGGTGGAAACCCAGATACGCCCTCGGGGCATCACCGATCCGGCAGTGCTGCGGGCCATGGAGCGGGTGCCCCGCCACCGCTTCGTCCCGCCGGAGTTTGTCCATCAGGCCTATGCCGATTACCCCCTGCCCATCGGCCACGGGCAGACTATCTCCCAGCCCTATATCGTGGCCCTGATGACCCAGTTGCTCCGCCTCCGCCCGGAAGACCGGGTCCTGGAAGTAGGTACGGGAAGCGGCTATCAGGCGGCCATTCTGGCCGAGATTGTACACGAGGTTTACACGGTGGAGATCATCCCGGCCCTGGCCGAGGAAGCCGCCCGACGGCTGCAGGACCTGGGCTATACTAACGTCTACGTTCGCCAAGGCGACGGCTACGAAGGCTGGTCGGAGCATGCCCCCTACAATGCTATTATCGTCACCGCTGCGGCGGTGGAAGTTCCCCCTCCCCTGGTGGAACAACTGGCCGACGGCGGCCGGCTGGTCATCCCCATCGGGGCCCAGGGCTTTAGCCAGGACCTCTGGCTTCTGGAAAAAGAGGGGGAAATAATCCATCGCACCAACTACGGCGGTGTGCTCTTTGTTCCCCTAGTGAGGAAAAGGCGATAGATGAAAACTCCGATGCCCTTTTCCATCGCCCCCGATGTCTACGGTCTGGACCTGGGGCTTCTGGGACTGGAGGAATACGGAGCCGGCTATATCGTCCGGGGGAAGGAAGGGGTGGCGCTGGTGGAGGTGGGCACCTCGCTCTGCGTTCCACGCCTCTTAGCCGGCCTGGAGGCGCTGGGTATCGCCCCGGAGGAGGTGACCCACATCCTCTGCACCCACATCCACCTGGACCACGCCGGCGCGGCCGGCCACCTTCTGGAGCACCTGCCCCGGGCCCGGGTGGCGATCCATTCCCGCGACCATCGGCATCTAGCCCAGCCGGCGCGGCTTCTGGAGAGCGTGGCCCAAGCGGTGGGGACGCTTTTCCCCCTCTACGGCGAGGTACGCCCCATCCCGCTGGAACGGCTTCTTCCCGGCGAGGAATTGCACCTGGACCTGGGTGGAGGCGTGTACCTGGAATCCATCCCTACACCGGGGCATTCACGGGATCACCTGGCCTATTTTTTGCCCCACCTGGGCCTGCTCTTCCCCGGAGATGCCGCCGGGGTGAGCCTCTTCGAGCATCGTTTCTCCCGTCCGGTGACGGTGCCGCCGGCCTTTGATCCCCTGGAGATGCTGCATTCGCTGGAGGTGCTGCGTGCCCTCCGCCCGTCTGCCCTCTGCTTCACCCACTTTGGCCGGCACGACGACCCGGAGGCCGTCTTTGACGGTTTGGAGAAAACGCTGCGCCGCTGGGACGAATTGGCCCGCACCGTCGGGGTGGAGGTGGCCGGCGATGCCGTCTTCGCCGCCAACCTTCCGCCTCCGGGCAGCGAACCGGCCTCTCTTTGGCAGGCGATCGCCGAGATGAACCGGAGGGGCTTTATCCAAGCCTACCGGAGCGACGAACGTGCCCGATGAACTTGAAACTGAACTGGCCGCCCGCATTGCCCCCTGGTTGGAGCACATGCGTTGGCGGCGCGATTTTGAAAGGTGGCGGGAACGCCGGCTCTACCAGGAGCATTACCAGGAGGAGCATCTGGCCAGTGTCTATGCCATCCTCCCTTCTCCGGCCGGCCGCCTCATCCTTGACCTGGGGGCTGGAATGGGCGGCTTTGCCGTGGCGATGGCCCGCGAGGGGGCCTGCGTCTTTGCTTTGGAATATAACGGAGATTATTGTCAAATCACCAGGCTGCGCGGCCGGCGTTACGGGCTGGACCTCCCGATCGTCCAGGCCGCAGGGGAAACCCTGCCCTTCCCGGCCGAATCGTTCGACCTTGTGTGTTGCTGGGATGTCCTGGAGCACGTCCAGAATCCCCGGGCCGTCCTGTCCGAAACCTACCGGGTGCTTCGGCCTGGCGGCGTCCTCCTCCTCACCGTTGTCAACCGACTGGCCTTTTACGACCGCCACTACCACCTGCCCGCGATCAACTGGCTGCCGCGTCCCTGGGCCGAAGCCCTCCTTCATCGCCTGGGCCGGGGAAAGAGCCATACCGCCTTTCCCGACCGCCAGACCCTCTCAGAGATGCACTATTTCACCTGGAGGGCTTTTTGCCGGCTGGCTGAAGCACTCGGCTTTCAGGTGGAAGACCTGCGGGAAAAAAAGTTGCAGGCCGGCATCCTTCCCAGCCATCGTCCCTGGCGTCGCCGGCTGCGAAAGGTGCTGCGAACCCTGGCTCTGGAACACCCGGCCTATCGCCTGGCTCGCACCTTTCTCTTTTCTGCCTTCGAGGTAGCCCTGTGGAAGCGCTAGAGGGACGCAAAATCGCCCTCTATAACCTCACCACTACCACCACGACCGGCGGGGTGGAGACCTTTGTCTGGGAACTGGGGCGGGAACTGGCGCGGCGGGGGTTGGAGGTGCACTTGATTGCTGGGAACAGCCCCCATCCCGACCGCTACCCCAGGCTAGAGGTCCTGCGCCGGCCCTTTATTCGGCGCGAGGCTTTTCGCCACCTTCCCGGCCTGCGACGGGCCTATGCCCTGACCAAACTCCTGGAGCGGTTGACTTTTGCCCTGACCACCCTGCCCCTCCTTCTCCAGGAACGCTACGACATCCTCCACATCCAGAAGCCCTACGACCTGCCGGTGGCCGTCCTCACCCGGGCCCTGGTGGGGTCGCGCCTGGTCCTTGGCTGCCATGGGGAAGATTTTTTCCCGGGAGACCGATTCTTCGCCCGCTGGGCCGATGTGGCCGTTTCCTGCAGCGCCTTCAACGCCGACACGGTGGCGCGGCGTTACGGTTTCCGTCCCCGGGTCGTCTACAACGGCTACGATGCTGAACTCTTCTTCCCCCGGCCGGCCGATCCCTCCCTGCGGAAGGAACTGGCCCCCGGGGGAGAACACCTCATCCTCTATGCCGGCCGGCTGATTCCTTGGAAGGGGGTGCAATATGCCATCTCCGCTCTGAAGGAGGTGCCCGGTGCTCTCCTCCTCATCGCCGGCGAGGGCCATTACCGGCCGGCCCTGGAGGAATGGGCCCAGGCGGAAGGGGTGGCCGGCCGGGTCTGCTTCCTGGGAACTGTCCCACACGAAGAACTTCCCCGCCTTCTCTCCGTAAGCGACCTTCTGGTGGCGACCAGTTTTGCCAGCGAGACCTTCGGGATCGCTCTGGTGGAGGCCCAGGCCATGGGCGTTCCAGTAGTGGCCAGCCACTTCGGAGGCTTTGCTGAGGTGGTGCAGGACGGGGTAACCGGGCTCCTGGTGCCGCCCCAGGACTCTGTCGCCTTAGCCCAGGCCCTGCGGGAATTGCTGGCCGCCCCGGAATGGCGACGCCAGATGGGAGAGGCTGGCCAGAAGTGGGTGCGGGAACATTTCCACTGGGAACGGGTGGCCGAACGGGTGCTGGAGGCTTACCGGATAGCGCTGGGAATGTGAATAGTTTCACGGACTTGACAAATGGCAAAATATCATGTATAATGTAAACACTCCCTTCCCCTAGTGCCCCTGGTGGACGGAAGAGCCTTGGCAGGGGAGGCCCCGTCCAGCAGGGGGCGTTTTTTACCCCCGATTTTGCTTTTCCCAATCCTCACGCAGGATGGCCATCAGGATGACGTCGTAGTAACGTCCCCCCGTATAGTGAGCCTGGCGCATAACCCCTTCCTCCTGGAAACCGCAGCGTCGGTAGCAACGCCGGGCCCGCTCGTTAAAGTCGAAAACGGTCAGTTGGATTCGGTTCAGGTTGAGTTCCTCAAAAGCAAACCGAAGGAGTGTACGGACGGCATCGGTGCCGTAGCCCTGCCCCCAGCGCTCCTTCTCCCCAATCACGATCGCCAGCGTGGCCTGACGATCTTTCCAGCGAATATCCTCCAGAGAGATGTTCCCGATGTGTTCTCCGCCTTCAGTTTCGATGGCCAGCACCTTGCAATTGCGGTCCTGCAACTGTCGCTCGAACCATTGTTCCTCCTCACCACGGCTCAAAGGCATAAAAATGGCCAGGTAATGGGTCACTTCCGGGTCGTTGAGCCAGCGGAGAAACCGAGGAATATCCTCCCGTTCGATAGCCCGCAACGTCACTCGTTCGCCTCTGAGCACAGGTCCCTGGTTTACCAAACCTGCCTAAATTGCAAGTCTGGAAGGCTGCCTTTCTTCAGCCACTTTTGACGCTTCAACGAGGATCGCCCCGCAGGGTCTTACATCCTCTCCACGCCCGTTTCGAGTCTCCGCGAACCCACTTCGGCGACTGAGAATCATCCATACTTGCCGCTCAATATTCTGAGCAGCGTTCCAATCTCTTTCTGCGGTATAGCCGCACTCACAAACGAACACCCGGTCACTCAGGGTCAAGTCATCTTTCCTGGTGCCGCACATTGGACATAGCCGACTGGACGGGAAGAAACGGTCAATTTCTACGAGCTCGCCACCCAACCAGGCCGCTTTGTAGGCCAGTTGGCGTCTGATTTCGCCCAAGCCCGCATCCGCCAGGGATAAGG
>JASFBA010000075.1:0-14515 GCA_036172265.1 Chloroflexia bacterium | reverse complement strand
TAGAAAGCTGAATAAACCATGTCCGGTAACTTGCATGACGATATGCTGACGAAATCCACGCTTGAGGCGATTCAACGCTTCAACGACGCCTTCAACCGGCATGATGTGGACGCTGTAATGGCAGCCATGACCGAGGACTGTGTGTTCGAAAACACCTATCCACCGCCGGATGGCGAGCGTTATGAAGGTCAGGCGGCTGTCCGTGCGTTCTGGGAGCGGTTCTTCGCCTCTTCGCCCCACGCAACTTTCGAAACCGAGGACATCTTCGCATGTGGGGACCGCTGCGTGGTTCGCTGGCTCTATCGCTGGGTTGAGCCGGATGGCAAGCGCGGACACGTTCGAGGCGTGGATGTTTTCCGCGTGCGGGATGGGAAGGTGGCTGAGAAGTTCTCCTACGTCAAAGGTTAGGTTGGTGACTAAGGCAGGCCCCGCCTGCCAGGGAGTGTTGCACCCGACGCCGCTCCGTTGCGCTGCGCGGCGCAGGTGAAGCGCGAGCCGTTGGGCGGACCACCGAAGAGTGGAAGCGAGCGCCGGATATCAGAGGGGGAACAGTCGGGAGGGTGAGCGATGGCGCATCCCAACGCGGAGACTTCGAAGGCGTGCTCGACCATTACCTGGTGGTGAAAGTGCGCCGACGACGACCCTGACCTTATCCCTCTGGTCGGGGCTCAACCTGGTGAGCGCGCAGCCCGCGCCGAGCCGGACGACGACGAGCACGACCTTCGCCGGAGGCGTCCTGAGCTGGGACCTGGGCGACCTGCCGGTAGGCGAATGGGGTGCGATCCAGGTGCGACTCCGTGTGGCATCCATCCCACCGGGGGGGAGCCTTGTCCTGGCGGTGGTCGGCGGCGGCGCGCCAGACATCCATCCGGTGGACAACGTGGCTCTGGATCACCGTACGACAGCTATCGCATCCAACCGGGTTTACCTGCCCCTTGTGCTGAGCAAGGCGCTGAGCAGGTGACTGAGCGGCTCCCCGACATCTGGAGCTGCTGTTTTGGCAGAGCTTCTTGTCGTTTTTGCGCCGGTAGATGGTATCCGAACACGCACATGGCTGGTCACACAGCGAGTGGTCGGCACGGTTCGCCGTCGTGGGCAGGTGGCGCGTGGGGCGGGGCCTAACCACGCGCTGCAGCCGACTTCTCCCTCGCTGCGCTCGGTCGCAGCGGCTGAAGCGCGTATCGTTAGGCAGGCAAGGGTAAGGTGAACTATGAGCAATAATCTGCTCAACCCGTTCGGTGATACTGCAAAAGGATCGGCTAAGAACCCTCTTGGAATAATTGCTCTATTTATCGCCCTGATATATGGACTGGCATCTCTGGTAACAGCCTTCGCCAACTCGCCGACGGTTTCTGAAAGATTGCCGTTGATTTGGTCTCTAACAATACCCAGAGCAGCCCCTGCTGCTCGCGTCTATCTTCCATGCCGGCCTCAACGTTACTGCCGGCCTTTTGCGGGCGAGAGCGGGTTTATCCGGTTGTTGCCGTCCTCTACCTGATAACTGCCGCCCTTTTCGTCTTGATCTACGGGGCCCGGCGTCTATCCCGTCGGGATACTTCTGAGAGCATCGTTATGTGGAGGAGGCAAAATGTCGCGTCCTGACGGTCGGCCGGCCGACGCCCTGCGGCCGGTGCACATCTGGCCCGATGCCCTTCCCTTCGCCGAGGGTTCGGCCCTTATCGAACTCGGCCGTACCCGTGTTCTCTGCGCCGCCACGGTGGAGGAGGAAGTGCCCCCCTGGCTGCGCGCCGGCAACCCGGGCCAAGGCTGGGTCACCGCCGAATACGCCATGCTCCCCCGCTCCACCCCCGAGCGCATACGCCGCGAACGCGGCACCGTCCTGGGGGGACGTACCCAGGAGATCCAGCGCCTGATCGGGCGCTCCCTGCGAGCGGCGGTGGACCTTTCCCTTCTGGGACCCCGCACCGTTATCCTCGACTGCGATGTCCTCCAGGCCGACGGAGGCACCCGCACGGCGGCCATCACCGGGGCCTATGTGGCCCTCTACCGGGCGGCGCAATGGCTTCTGCGGGAGGGGCGGATCGAGCGTTTCCCAATACGCTGGGCCGTAGCCGCGGTCAGCGTGGGACTGGTCGGCGGAGAAGTCTGCCTGGACCTGACCTACGCCGAGGACGCCGTGGCCGAGGTGGACCTGAACGTGGTGATGACGGACCGGGGCCGTTTCGTGGAGATCCAAGGTACGGCGGAAGGCCGGCCTTTTCCCCAGAGCCGCCTGGTGGGGATGCTCCGCCTGGCCCGACGGGGCCTGCAGGGGCTCTTTCAGGCTCAGCGGGAAGCCCTGGGGATCGGATAGGGCCGGCTTCGGAGGCAGGGGGCCGGATGCGGGTCGTTCTCCTGAGCGCGGAGTACCCTCCGATGGAGGGCGGCGTGGGGGATTACACCCGTCGCCTGGCCCTGGCGCTGCGCAGGGAGGGGCTGGAGGTTGCCGTCCTCACCTCGGCCGGCGCCGACGGCCTGCCCGGCGATGACCTGGAGGTCTACCCTCAGGTGCGAAAGTGGGGATGGGGATGCCTTCCGGCCATCGTCCGCTTCCTGCGGTGGCGACGGCCGGAGGTCGTGCACCTGCAGTACCAGACCGGGGCCTACCGGATGCACCCGGCGATCCATTTCCTTCCGGAGGCGCTGCGCTTCCTGTCCTCCCCGCCGGCCCTGGTGGTGACGATGCACGACCTGCGCCTGCCCTACCTCTTCCCCAAGGCCGGCCGCCTGCGCCAGTGGGTTGTGCTCCATCTCCTGCGCCGGGCCGCCGCGGTGGTGGTGACGAACGGGGCGGACCGAGGACGCCTTCGGGGGGCCGGCCGGCCGGCCCGCGACCTCCTGGAAGCACCCCCGCCGGGAAAACTCCGCACCCCGATTGCCCTCATCCCCCTGGGAAGCAGCCTGCCCGTGGAACTCCCGGGCGAGGACCGGACGGCCTGGCGCGCCCGGCTGGGCCTGCTTCCTGAGGAAGCCCTCCTCGGCTACTTCGGCCTGCTGCACCCCAGCAAGGGCGTCGACCTCCTTCTGGAGGTGCTGGCCGGGCTGCGGCGGGCCGGCCGGCCGGCCCGCTTGCTCATCGTCGGCGGCGGAAGCAGCCCAACCGATCCTGGATTCGCCCACGTCGTGCGGGAGAAGGTCGCCTCAGAGGGACTGGAAGAAGCCGTGCTCTGGTCCGGCCCCTGCCCGGCAGAGGAAGCCGCCGCCCTCCTACGGGCCTGCGACCTCATCGTCCTCCCCTATCGCGACGGGGCCTCCTTCCGCAGGAGCAGCCTGGTAGCCGCTCTCGCCCTGGGCTGCCCGGTGCTCACAACCCACCCCCAGGACCCGGCCGAGGTCACGCTGGAGGAGGGCCGGCCGGCGCTACGAGACGGGGAAAACGCCGTCCTCGTTCCGCCGGGCGATGGGGAGGCGCTTTTCTCGGCCGTCGCCGCCCTGCTGGAGGCGTCGGAACGGAGGATGCGCCTGGGAGAAGAGGCCGGCCGACTGGGGAGGGCCTTTCGTTGGGAAGAGGTGGGGAGGAAGACTTGCGCTCTCTACACTACTTGGGGCAAGTCCTGCTCGGAATAGGGCAGACTTTCGGAGGTGGCCCTTCGACCGTTTCGAATCATCCAGGTAGGTGCACCGAGATGGCCGTGCCCTGTCCGGGCGCAGAAGAGATATGGAGCCTCCCTCCGACCAGGAGAGCACGTTCCCGCATCCCCAGCAGGCCGAAGTGTCCTTCTTGGGTAAGCCGGCCGGGATGCTCCGGAGGATGGAAACCCACCCCATCATCGGCCACGGTCAGGGTGACGCCCGTGTCGTCAAAGCGCAGGGTCAGCCAGATCTGCTTGGCCTGGGCGTGACGAAGGGCGTTCGAAAGCGCCTCCTGGGCGATGCGGTAAAGGGCCAGTTCGCGGGTCGGAGACAGGCGACGGGGCATCCCCTCCAGGCGTACCTGGACCGGAAGACGGCCCTGGCGTCCAGCCTCCTGGGCCAGTGTTTCCAGGGCCGGGACAAATCCCACTTCCTCAGCCAGCGCTGTTCCCACCGCGCCCAGCGCCAGGAGTGGATTCCAGGGCACCGGAGTGGTCACATTGGCCACATGCGGCGCCAGGATCACCGCTGCCCCCATGCCGGCCAGCCAGCCCAGGATTCCTCCTCCCAGGCTTACCACGCCCACCTCGCCCAGGATGATCTGCATCACGTGTCTCTGACGAAAGCCCAGAGCGCGAAAAAGCCCGATCTCCTGTCGCCGTTCGGCCACCGCGCCGAGCATCGTCGTCAGCACCACCAGGCCACCGATGGTCACCACCACGGCCGAGACGGCCAGGGCAAAGCGCTCCAGTTGTCCCACCGTCTGCATCCGCAGGGCGACGGCCTGGCGCAGGGCCGTTACCTGGGCCTGGGGCAGCACCTCGCCGATCTGGGCCACGATGTCTTCCACCGGACAGGCGGAGCAGAGCGCGGCCACCTCTGCCAGACTGACCTTCCCCGGCCGGCCCATCGCTTCTTGGGCGGCGGCCAGATCGATGAAGAGGATGTCGTCATCCTGGGAGCCGTTTTCCGCCAGAATTCCTGCTATGCGAAAGGTTTCTCCACCGATCTCCAGCGGGGTACCGGGACGCAGACCCAGGAGAGTAGAGAGACGCCGGCCGGCCAGGGCCTCGTCGGGCGCGGTCGGTTCCCGGCCCTCTTCCACTTGCCACCATTGCTTCAGGCGCAGTTCATCGGCAAAGCGCACTCCGGCGACCAGCACCGGCCGGCCGGCGATCTGGACGGCAGAGAGAAGTTTGGGCGCCACCACGCTGATGTTTCGCGCATTCTTGATCGTTCGGATGCGTTCCAGATCGGCCAGCGTCAGTTCGCCCACGTCGTAGGAGGCCGCGGCCACGGTCAAGCCGCCATACGAAAGGGAGAGGCTGCTCGATCGGGGGACAATGAGGACATTGGCCCCGAACTGGTCCATTTTGTTGGCCACATCCTCCTGAAGCGTGGCGGTGATGGCCATAAGCGCCACTACGGTGCCCACGCCCAGAACCAGACCTAGGACCAGAAGGACCATACGTCCCCTGCGCCGGCGCAGGTTGCTCCAGATCACATCGCTGAGCCGCATCTTCTCCTCCTAGAAGTAAGCCAGGCCGGCGAGGAGGTCCTGGACACGGATGATCAGGGTGTCCCCTTCCACAGCGCGGTTCAGGGGCGCCGGGTTGCAGCCGCCCTGTTCGATATTGATCCGGTTGGTGGGGAAGCGACGGCCGCAATTGTTGCAGACCATTACATCTCCCTCCTGGTGATAACCTTTGCGGGCCGGGTAGCAGACGTCGCAGGCGTTGAAGGCGGCCCGTACCACTCCGTCACGGCTTTTGACGACGAAGAATTCGATCGGCCGGCCTTTGTACATGTAGGTGTAAAAGCGAGCCTGATAGTCGTCAAAGGTAGAAAGAGGCAGGCGAATTTTCCCGTCCTGCGCCTCTACCAGCGGGTAAGGGTCATGCCCATATGTGGCCGCCACGGCCGCCGCACTTTGGCCGGAACTTCCTGGGGGTGGGGGAACGGCGGCCGGCGCCCCGGCCGCTTGGGAAGGCAACCGGGTCAGAACCAGGATGATCGCCCCGCCGACCACCAGCAGGCCGATCGCTCCGACCAACACCGCCTTGCCGGACAGCAAGCCCCCTGCCCCCTTCTTCCGGGCCTTCCGGGCAACAAAGCGGGCTCGTTTCTCTTCTCGCGAACCGGTCTTGCCCATTTTTGCATCTCCTTACGGGAATGAAATCGGATAACCCAGTACGGCTAACGCTAGTATATCGTTGGGATCGTTTCCGAGACAGCGCCAAAATACGCCCTTGGGACAGGCCATATGGCGTATCCCGGCTGTAACTATTTATGTGTTTTTGGGCTTGTCCCTAAATTTGCAATCGTGGGTCCAGGGCGTCGCGCAGGCCGTCCCCCAGGAGGTTAAAGCCCAGGACACTGAGCATAATGGCCAGGCCGGGGAAAAGCACTACCCACCAGTTACCGGAACTGAGGTAGCGGTAACTATCGCTCAACATGGCTCCCCATTCCGGTTCCGGGGCAATGGCTCCCAACCCCAGGAAGCCCAGCGCCGCTGCCGAGAGGATGGAACTGGCCAGCCCCATCGTCGCCTGGACGATGACCGGGGAGAGGCTGTTGGGCACGATATGGCGGAAGAGGATGCGGCCGGTGCCGGCCCCTAGCGCCTGAGCCGCCTCGATGTAGTTGTTCTGAATCACCGAAAGCACCGAAGAACGCACCAGCCGGGCATAGATCGGGATGTTGACGATCCCGATGGCGATCATGCCCTTTTCCAGTCCGGCCCCGAGCATCGTGACGATGGCGATGGCCAGGAGAATGCCGGGGAAGGCCAGGATGATGTCCATCAGGCGCATCACCAGGTTGGAAAAGAGGGGGCCGCTCAGCGGCAGGGCCAGGAGGAGGCCGATGAGAAGGCCTAAGAAGGCGCACACCAAGGCCACACAGGGGCCCATCGCCAGGGCCGGCCCGAAGCCCAATAGCAGGCCGGCAGATGCCAAGGCAGCAAAACGCCACACGTTGATCCGCCCGTTTCGCCACACCGGCAGCCGTTCCTCCAGCAAGACAGCCGCAAGTCCCAGTGCCCCGAAGAGCCAGATTTCCAGGTTCTGGAGGAAGAAGCGCACCACCCAGGCCAATACAGGGAGCACACTCGCGTACCAGGCCGGCTCTGCCAGTGCCGAACGGATGCCCTGATCCACCGCCTCCCCCAGTTCATAAAACACCTGTCCGCCGATCAGGGCCGGCACCAGGCCCAGGATTGCCCCGATGAGGCCGCCCAAAATAGCCCGCCCACTCCGGCCGATCGGCATGCTTTCATAGAAGCCGGCCAGGAGGCCCAAAAGCCCGCCGATGCTTAGCGAGATGCCCACCGCCACCAGCCCGACCCGCAGCGAGTTCCATCCCCCGTGGACCACCCGCCGGAAGACATCGCGCCCGACAGAATCGGTGCCAAAGGGGTGGATGGAGGGAATTTCCTCGGTGGGCATCAGCGTAGGGGGCTTGAGTTTGAGGGCATAATCGCTGTCGATCTTGGGGTTATAGGGCCAGAGGAAATGGGCCAGCACCGTGCCCAGGACAAAGAGGAGGATGATGCCCAGGCCCAGCCGGGCCGTGCGGTTGCGCATCAGCCGCCGCCAGGCCAGCACCCAGGGCGAACGATGCTCGCGCAACGCCGCTTCAGCCGCTTCAAAAAGTTCTGCAGTCACTTCGCCCATTTTCCCTCCCGGCCTCATTCGTAATGGATGCGGGGATCCAGAAAAGCGTAGGAAAGGTCCACCAGGAGGTTGATGATGACAAAGACAAGAGCGATGATCAGCGTCCCCCCTTGGACAACGGGATAGTCCCGGCCGGCGATGGCATCGTACATCCATTTCCCGATCCCCGGCCAGGCAAAGATCGTCTCCGTCAGGATGGCACCGGAGAGGAGGATGCCCGTCTGCAGCCCGACGATGGTAACTACCGGCAGGAGGGCGTTGCGCAGGGCGTGCTTGGCCAGCACCACCTGTTCCCGCAGCCCCTTGGCCCGGGCGGTGCGGATGTAATCCTGCTGGAGGACATCCAGCATGCTGGAACGGGTCATCCGGGCGATGATGGCCATCGGGATGGTGCCCAGAGCCAGAGAGGGCAGGATGAGGTGTTTTAGGCTATCCCCCAGGGCCGGCAAATTTCCGGTGATCAAACTATCAATTAGGTAGAAATTCGTGCGGATCTCCAGGTGGGTAGAGGGTTCGAGCCGTCCCCCAAAGGGCAGAATCTGGAGCAAAACGGCAAAGAGCATAATCTCCATCAGGCCCAGCCAGAAGATCGGCATGGAGACGCCGATGAGGGCACCGATCATGCTGACGTTATCCAGAAGCGAATTGCGTTTGGCGGCGGAGATGATGCCCACCGGCACACCCACGACGATGGCCACAAGCATGGCAAAGACGGTCAACTCCACCGTGGCCGGGAAACGCTGCTTCAGGTCATCGGCCACCGGCCGGCGGTAGTGGACGGAGTTGCCCAGGTCGCCCTGAAGAAGCCGGCTTAGGAAACGGATGTACTGGCTATCGAAAAAGCCGGCCAGGTCCCCCCGCTTCAGGGCCTCTACATCCAGGAAGAGGGGCCGGTTGAAGCCCAGTTGTTCGCGGATACGGGCGACGTTCTCCTGGGAGGCGTGTTCCCCCAGCATGGCCACGGCCGGGTCGCCGGGAATCAGGCGCAGGAAGAGAAAAACCACGATGGTGACGCCCAGCAGCGTGGGAATGAGCGAGATCAGGCGGCGAACGATATACTGAAACAACGTTCACCCTCCGTAACGCCGGGGGGTGCGGAGGAGCCCGCACCCCCCGGACGCAACCGTTACCGTTTTTGCCCGGGCCACCAGGGTGCACTAGGGCTGAATGGCAACCCACTCGTAGTAGTCCGCACCGACCGGCTGCGGCACATAGCCGCTCACCTTCTTGGAGAAGATGAGCGGAGTATTGTTGTGAGCCACCCAGATGCGGGCCACATCGTCGTGCAGAATCTGCTCGATCTGCTTGTACATCCGCTCCCGCTCGGCCTGGTTCGGGTTGACCAGGGCTTGGTAACAGAGCGTGGCCACCTGCTGGTTGGCGTACCAGCCCTCGCGGGGATCGGGTTTCTTGACCTCATCGGGAGAACTCAAGCCGCCGAAGAAATAGCCGTGGAAGTTATCGGGGTCGCCGTTATCACCACCCCAACCGAGCATATAGAGCCCGACCAGGAGGCCGGTGCGGCGCAGCCCCAGGTAGGTCGGCCAATCGCCGGCCAGTTCCAACGTGACGTTGATGTTGGCCTTGGCCAGATCCGCAGCCATCGCCTCGGCGATCTCCTTGGGGCTGGGGTAGTAGAAGCGGGTCACCGGCATATAGTAGAAGCGGAGCGGGATCTTCTGGCCGGCCTTGTAGACGACGTTGCCCTCGGCATCCTTGAGGTCCTCGGCGATGGTCACTTCGCTCAGCCCGTTGGGGAAGCCGGCTTCGGCCAGCAACTTCTTGGAGAGTTCCGGATCGTAGGTCCAGTCCTGGATGTCGGGGTTGTGGCCCCAGACCATCGGCGGGAGGAAGTTGGTAGCCACCTCGCCGTATTTGCCGTAAAAGTTCTCCACGATGGCCTTGCGGTTGATGGCGTGGGCTACGGCTTCGCGCACCCGCTTGTCCTGGAACTCCAGGATCTTGTAGTTAAAGGCCACGTAAGCGGTGTTTAGGGCCGGCCGGGCCAGGACGTAGAGGTTGGGGTCGCTCAAGGCGGAGAGGACGTCCTCGCGGGTGGCCTGCTCCAGGGCGTGGATATCGCCGGCCTTGAGGGCCAGGAAGCGGGCCGAGTCGTCGGGGATGACTTTCCAGACGATGGCGTCGATGTTCGGCCGGCCGCCCCAGTACTCGTCGTTGGCCACTACGGTGATGTGGTCGCCGGTCACCCACTCCTTGAACTTGAAGGGACCGGTGCCCACGCAGCCACACTCCGGCATGCCGTACTTCTCGCCGCACTTCTTGATGGCTTCAGGGCTGGAGATGGCAAACATATCCATGGCCAGGTTGGCTAGGAAGGGGGCTAGCGGCTCCTTCAGCGTGAACTTGACAGTGTAGTCGTCCAGTTTCTCGATCTTGGTGATCAGGCTGTCGTCGTCGAAGCCGCCCCACATGGCCTCGTAGTACTCGAACACCTGGCTGGGATAGTGGTAGGGGTGGGTGGTGAAGCGCCAGCGCTCAAAGTTGAAGATGACGGCATCGGCGTTGAAGGGAGTGCCGTCGTGGAACTTGACGCCCTGGCGCAGTTTGCAGGTCCACTCGGTAGCGTTGACGTTGGGGGTACATTCGGTCGCCAGGGCCGGAATCGGCCGAGTGCTGCCCTTGTCGTACTGATAGAGTGGTTCGAGGCACTGGCCGGTCACCCGGAAACTCTCGCCGTCGGTGACGATGGCTGCATCCAGTTGCACCGAGTCCCCACCGCGGCCGAAGATGAAGGTGCCGCCCTTGGGCGGCGGAGGGGTGCCCGCCGGACCGCAGGCCCCCAGGATGGTCAGAACCAGCGTCAGAACCACCACGGTGGAAAAGAACGCACGCTTGCCCAACATGGCCTTCTCCTCCAGTTCCTATCTGCTCACAACACGGCTCGGCCCAGAATATTTTTCCGCTACCTCACCTCCTTTTTCCGGGAAAATCCCGGCCGAAGATGCCCAAGTGGCCCGGCAACAAAATCTTAGCACGCCCAGGCCAAAAAGTCAAGTAGGACTTGACAACCCTCCAGACCTGCCGGTATAATAATGAGTGAGCGCTCACTCAGTTTTCACCCGACCGGTCCGGAGGAGAAAGATGTCGGAAAAACGCAAGCAACGCAAGGCCGAGCACCGCCGGCGCATCCTGGAGGCGGCGCTGGACCTCTTTGCCCGTCAGGGCTTTCACCGCACCAGTACCCGCCAGATCGCCCGCCAGGCCGGGGTGGCCGAGGGCACCATCTTCAACCACTTTCCCACCAAGAAGGACCTTCTGGTGGCCACGGCCGCTCAGGCCGTCGATGCGTACCTGGGAGAGGACCTGGAGGCCCAACCCAGGGCCGGCACCCTGGAACTCCTTCGGGAGACGTTCCGCAGCCGCCTGGAACTGGGGTGGCGATATGCCGACCGTATCCGATTTCTCCTGGGCGAACTCCTGATGAACCAGGAGATGCGTCAAGCCTACTTCGAAGCCGTCGTCCTGCGGCTGACCGACCGGCTCGTAGGCCTCCTGGAGCAGCGCATTGCCCAGGGGTATGTGCGCCCCTGCAACGCGCGCGTCGTTGCCGGGGCCCTGGTCGGGGCCTTCCTGACCTTTCTGCTGGTGGCCCTTCTGGACAAGGAGCGCCGCCTGCTCAGCGATCCGCTGGAAGAGATCAGCGATGAACTAGCCCGCCTTTTCCTCTACGGCCTGCAACCGCAGGCCTCGTCTGCAGATTGACCTTGACGAAGATCGCCGGAGACATCGGGCAGCCGTCTCCGGCAGGAGGAAACGATGCGCTCCCGTATCTGGCCGGTGATGCGCAAAGAGTTCCTGCATATCGGGCGCGATCCGCGCACCCTGATGATGATTCTGCTGCAGCCGGTGGTGATGCTCCTCCTCTTTGGCTACGCCCTGACTACCGAGATCAAGCATACCCCGATGGCGGTGTGGGACCAGGATAACTCGCCCGCCAGCCGCGCCTTGGTACAGCGCTTTTACCAGTCGCAGTATTTTGATCCGTATTATTACATTAACTCGTACGCGGAAATTGAGGGCCTGATGGACGGAGGCCGGGCCAAGGTAGCCCTGGTCATCCCGGCCGGCTATGCCGCCGAAACCCAGCGGGGGCGCCCCGTCCCGGTACAGTTCTTCATCGACGGCTCCGACCCGACCATCGCCACCCGGGCCTATTCCTATGCCGTCATCATCGCCCAGAGCGAATCGGCCCGCCTCGTCGCCGAGCGGCTGGGTGGGCATCTGCCGGCCATGGGGTTGGACTTTCGCACCCGGGTCTGGTACAACCCGGCCATGGACAGCATCCTCTTCAACGTGCCGGGGCTGGTGGCCGTGGTGCTGCAATGGTTGACGTTGGCCATGGCCGCCTTCTCCATCGTCGGCGAGCGCGAGCGAGGCACCTTGGAGCAACTGGTGGTCACCCCGATCAAACCTTTTGAACTGATTTTGGGAAAAATCTCCACCTACGTTGCCGTGGCCCTGGCCGATGTCGGTCTGGCCTTGCTCGTCGCTGTAGGCTGGTTCGGGATGCCGATTCGCGGCAGCCTCCTCCTCCTGGTGGGCTGTTCTTTCATCTTCCTGACCTTTTCCCTGGGGGTGGGCCTCTTTATCTCCACCATCTCCCAGACCATGTACCAGGCCCAGCAGACCTCCGTCTTCATCATGCTCCCCACCCTGCTCCTCTCCGGCTTCCTCTTCCCCATCGAGACGATGCCCCAGGCCATCCAGTTCTTCACCCGTTTTATCCCGCTGACCTACTACCTGCGTATCGTGCGCAGCATCGTCCTCAAGGGAGTGGGGTTGGAGCAGATTTGGCAGGATGTCGCCATCCTGGCCGTCTTCGGCTTGCTGATGACCGTCCTGAGCGCCGTCCGGCTGAAGAAGAGGATCGGCTAGGGGGTAGTACTATGCTGAGGAAAATCGCCGAACCGGGGAAGAGAATCTTCCTGGCGCTCGCCGTACTGGCCCTTCTGGCGGCTGTGGCAGCCCTGGCCTGGCGCTGGCTAGGCCGTTCCCTGGAGGAGCGTTCCGAAGAGGTGCTCACCGCCTCGGGCATCATCGAGGTTGAGGAGGTGGACCTGGCCTCCGAGATCGGTGGGCGAGTCGTGGCCATCTATGTGGACGAAGGGGATGCCGTTCAGGCCGGCCAGGTGCTCATCCAGTTAGACGATGCCCTTCTGCGGGCTCAACTGGCTCAGGCGGAGGCGGCGGTAGATACGGCACGGGCAGCCCTGCAAAGGGTTGAGGAAGGGGCCACCCCGGAGGAACTGGCCCAGGTCCGGGCCGCCCTGGCCCAGGCGCTGGCCGCCCGCAGCGGCGCCCTGGAACTCTGGCGAGCAGCCCAGGCTGTAGCCGAAGACCCTCAGCAGATGATCGCCCAGTACCATGCCGCCCAGGGGCTCAAGGAGGTCGCCGAGAACATGGTGCTCAGCACCCAGCAGACCGGTTATACGGTGAAGGAGGATGCTCGCCTCCTCTGGTACAACGCTGCCAACCTTCTGCGCGATGCCCAGGCCAACTACAGCCGTATCTACTGGCGGAACCGGGAACAGGAAAAGATCCGCGAACTCACCCAGATCGAAAAGGATGAAGAGGCCGCTGCCTGGCGACGGGTGGAGGATGCCGAGCGCCTCATGCAAATGGGCGAGTTGAACTATAATCTGGCCGTCACCTTGGAAACCCAGAACAACGCCATCGCCCAGGCCAATCGGAATACGGCACAGCGCCTCTCGGCAGACCTGGGATGGATGGTCGCCGAACCTCTTTCCATCCAGGCGCAGGTGGCCCAGGCCAAGGCGCAATACCTCCAGGCCGCTGCAGCCGTGGAGGTGGCCCGGGCCGCCCTAAGGAAGGCCGAAGCCGGTGTTGCTCCGGCAGAAGTGGAAGCCCGACGGGCTCAGTTGCGCCAGGCCGAGTCCGCCGCTCAACTCCTGCGCCTGCAACTGGAACGGGCTACCTTACGCGCTCCGGTCAGCGGAATCGTCCTGGTGCGCTCCATCCACGAGGGCGAACTGGCCGCGCCCGGCCTGCCCCTCCTCACCCTGGGCGACCTGGATACCGTCCGCCTGACCATTTACCTTCCGGAGAACCTCTACGGCCGGGTGCGACCGGGACAGCAGGTCAAGGTCCAGGTGGACTCTTTTCCGGACCGGCTCTTCCTGGGCGAGGTCGTCTACATCTCCCCCCGAGCCGAGTTCACCCCCAAGGATGTGCAGACGGAAAAGGAACGCGTCCACCTGGTCTATGCCGTCCGCGTGCGCGTCCCGAACCCGGAACACCTGCTCAAACCCGGCATGCCGGCCGATGCAGAGATCGTGCTGGGAGATTGAGGGCGGTATGGGCGCATACCGTCCACGAATGGGGACACGAACAACAGCACCGGCCTAGCAGCGCCATTGGGCATTGCTAAAAGCGTCTCACCACCAGCGGCAGGTAAATTCCGTACCGCACCGCCGCGCCGCCCCAGAAGCCGCCGGCCAGGGCGTACTCCCCACCGGAATGCGTCCCGGCGTCCGGCTGCCCAACGGTGCCACCTAGCGAATAGCCGCCGCCCGTGCTCCAGGTATAGCCCCCGCCGTCCACCGTACTCCAGGTCAGGTCGTAGCCGCCGCCCGATTGAGCCAGGACCAGGGCCGGCAGGAAGAGCAGGGCGACCAAGAGGAGGGCGTGAAGGGCAAGGCGTCGTGAAGCGTGAAACCTGAAGCGTGAGGCACTCATCGCTTCTCCCCCTCCTTCCGCCGCCAGTAGACCACCGCGCCTAAGAGGGCCAGCCCACCCAGCGCCGGCCCGAGGATGGAGAGAGGGCTCGCCGGAGTGGATGTATTGCCGGCCTGCCGCTCCAGCGCCGCGAGACGGGCCTCCAGGGCGTCTATCTGCGCCTGCTGAGCACCGTTCTGCGCCTCCAGCGCGGCGACGCGCCCCTCCAGTTCGGCGATGCGGGCGTCCTTCTCCTGGGACAGTTCGTACAGCCCCTGGATGGCCGCCAGCGCCACCCCGTCGGCATCCAGGGAGTTGATGTACCCTTTCCCTTCTCCGCCCAGGCCGTCCACCAGGGAGTTGAAATCTTCGGCCATCGGCCCGATGTGGCGGATGGCGGAGTCCTGGCTCCTGTAGTTCCAGGTCTGGATGGGGATGGCGGCCAGGCGCTCCAGCAACTGGTGGGTGTCCACCGGTGCGAAATTCTCCTTGAGGGCGCGGTTGCTCACTGCATTCCAGGCAGAGCCTCCGGCGGCCAGATAGGAGCCGGTGGTAAGGCTGAAATTGGTGTA